>JBJHBY010000032.1:0-19871 GCA_050485745.1 Gammaproteobacteria bacterium
GACAAATACCGCGTCGTAGCCCTTGTCGAGAATGCTCTTGAGGCTATCGACGTAGGTGTTGAAGCGGGTCACCACGCCCATGTCGAGGATGTAGTTGACCTCCTCGTCGAGCACCGTCTCGGGCAGCCGGAAAGCGGGAATCTGGCTGCGCATGAAGCCACCACCGGCGGGCTGGTCGTCATACAGGTCGATCTCATAGCCCAGGGGCATAAGGTCTCGGCAGACGGTCAGCGAGGCAGGGCCGCCGCCGATACAGGCGATACGCTTGCCGTTCTTGCGCGCGGGGATAGCGGGCATGCGTGCCGCAACGACCTCGGCCTCCTTGTTGTCCGCCGCCACGCGTTTGAGGCGGCAGATGGCAACGGGCTCCTCCTCGATGCGGCCACGCCGGCAGGCCGGCTCACAGGGGCGGTCACAGGTACGGCCCAGGACGCCGGGAAATACATTGGACTCCCAGTTCACCATGTAGGCATCGGTGTATCGCCCTGCGGCAATCAGGCGAATGTACTCGGGAACGGGTGTGTGCGCCGGGCAGGCGTACTGACAATCCACGACTTTGTGAAAGTACTCGGGGTCGGCGATGTTGGTCGGTTTCAAGACGACTTTTCCACGTTGGAGGTTGACACTTCGGCCCAGCTGGAACCCCGATCGACAAGCGCCCGGGGAGCATTCAGGAATGCTCTGGGTAAACAGAACAAGTAAAACATAAATCCGGCAGAAATTCAGCCGGAATCACTGGCCAGCCCCGCCTTCAGGGGCAGGGCGAAGGCGGCGGCGGCGCTTTTCCGGAGGGGGGTACGATAACCTGTACCAGGGCTTGAGGCTCAATGCAGCCGCGGCTGCCCACCGCCGCCGAAGCGCTGCAGCCGTGCCCGCACCGCCGGCGCGGCGCGATGCCCGGGGTGCAGCAGCAGGAAGTGGCGAAAGCTGGCGCGGGCCGCCGAATAGCACTCCAGGCGCTCCAGCAACAGGGCCTTGTCGAGCATCTCCTGGGGGGCTCGCGGATCGATCAGCAGCAACCACTCGCAGCACAGCAGGGCATCGTCAAAGGCTTCCCGGGCGAGGTAGATTTGCTTGAGATTGCCTAGCAGGCGCTGCAGCTGCTCACGCTCCCCCAACACCTCGAAGAAGGCGGGTCGCAACGACACCGGGCTGCCATTGAGGCGGCGCAGCAGCTGCTCGCAGTCAGCCGGCTCCAGCAACTGGCCGTTGAAGGGGTCGAGCAGCGCGCCAATGGCGGGGTCGCCAACCCGCAACAGCACATGGCCGGGAAACCCGAGCAGGTATACGGACAAGCCCAGGGGGGCAGCCAGCACGCGGTAGAGCAGGCCGAGACTGACGGGAATGCCAAGGCGCCGGGACAGCACCTGGTCCGGAAAGCTGTTGCGCGGGTCGTAGTAGTCCCCAACGTTGCCATGAAAGCCCATGACGCCGGACATCCAGTGGCCCAGAGCGGAGGCCACGCTGCCTGCCTGAGCGGGCGACGCTGTCATGGCCAGCGCCTGCCCCAGCGCCGGATTGTCGGCAAAATGCCGGCGCAGTCCTTCCTGCAGGGCCACCCGCTCCGTCTCCGCCGCAGGAGCCACATCCCGCCCCTGCAGTGCCGAGGCCAGTAACAGTGCCGCAGGCCAGGGGTCCAGCTCGCCGCCCGCTGCCAGCAATCGGGTGAACTCCCGGGTCGCCACCTGCCGCTCCATCCCATTCCTCCGCGCCCAGGCCGGCAGGGCTCTGCCGGTCTGGCAGTCAATATCCAGTCAGGCACCGTGCTCCGCAAACAGTGCCAGCAGACCCGCCTCATCGAGAATACGCACCCCAAGCTGCTCCGCCCGGGCCAGCTTGCTGCCCGCCTTCTCCCCCGCCACCACGCAATCGGTGTTGGTCGAGACGCTGCCGGCAACCTTGGCCCCCAGCGCTTCAAGTTTCGCCTGGACCTCGGATCGGGTCATACCCTCTAGGCTGCCGGTCAGCACCCAGGTCTGCCCGCTCAGCGGCAGGGATTCAACCCGGGCCGCGGGGCTCTCCCAGTGCATGCCGAATTCACGCAACTGGGCCTCGATCGCCCGTGCCCGGTCGCAGTTGCCCGCATCCGCAAAGAACGCCGCGACACCTTCCGCCCCGCGGCGATTGATGCCCGGAATGACCATCAAGGCCGCGGCATCCGCCGCGATGATGGCGTCGAGGGAATGCAGAGTTTCCGCGACGCGGCGCGCGCCGGTACCGCCAAGCCCGGGAATATCCAGGCGCTGCAGCAGGTCCGCCAGCCCGACGCAGGCGGCAAACTCCGGTGCTATTGCACCCTCCTGCCGTAGTCGCACATGGGAAAGAAGCCTGTCGAGTTCCCCCTGGTTGTGCTCATCCCGGAAGAAGTTGTGGATCTCCGCCGCCACTTCGCGGCCAATATCCGGCAGCTGCACCAGCACCTCGGGCAAAGCCTTGCGGATGAATTCCAGCCTGCCCAGACCACGCGTCAGGATCTTGGCGGTTTCCTCGCCAACATCAGGGATGCCAAGGGCAAAGATGAAACGCGCCAGCTCCACCTCCCGGCTGGCGGCAATGGCCTCGACCAGTTTGTTCGCCGAGATCTCGCCAAACCCCTCCAGTTCAGCCAGTTGCCCGGCCTCCAGCGTATAGAGATCGGCCGGCGCCCGGATCAGTCCGCGCTCGATGAACAGCTCCACACTCTTCTCGCCGAGGCCATCGATATCCATGGCCCGGCGCGAAACGAAGTGCACGATCGCCGCGGCCAGCTGGGCACGGCAGCTGAGGCGTCCCACGCAGCGGTAGACGGCGCCCTCGCGATAGCGCAGCTCACCCTTGCCATGCTGCACGACGCGGCTGCGCTCCACCGCGGAATCGCACACCGGGCAGGTGGAGGGGATCACCACGCGTGGCGCGCCTTTCGGCCTGCGCTCGGCGATCACGCCCATCACCTGCGGAATCACATCCCCCGCGCGGCGCACGATCACCGTGTCGCCAACGCGTACATCCAGACGCTCGATTTCATCCATATTGTGCAGGGTGGCATTGGATACGGTCACCCCGCCGACGAAGACTGGCTTCAGGCGCGCCACAGGGGTAATGGCGCCGGTGCGTCCGACCTGGAACTCCACGTTCAGCAGAGTGGTCATCTCCTCCTGGGCGGGAAACTTGAAGGCCACCGCCCAGCGCGGCGCATTGGCGACAAAGCCCAGCTGCCGCTGCGCCTCGAAGCGGTCCAGCTTGACGACAAGGCCGTCGATCTCAAAAGGCAGGCGATCCCTGTGTTCCGCGAGGTCGCGGTAGTAATCAAGGCAGCCCTCGACATCGCTGACCAGGCGCCGCTCGGGATTGACCGGCAAGCCCCAACCGGCCAGAGCCTCCAGCACGGCGGCATGGCTTTCGGGAAATGTTCCCTCTGCCACTGCGCCAAGCCCATAGCAATAAAGCTCCAGCGGACGACTCGCCGTCACCTTCGGATCGAGCTGGCGCAGGCTGCCGGCCGCGGCGTTGCGCGGATTGACGAAGGTCTTTTCATCGTTGGCCCGGGCGCGGGCATTGAGCGCCTCGAACCCGGCCCGGGGCATCACGATCTCGCCGCGTACCTCGAGCAGTGCGGGCCAGCCCGAACCCCGCAGGCTCAGGGGGACATTGCGTACCGTGCGCACATTCGCGGTGATGTCCTCGCCGGTCTCGCCATCGCCCCGGGTGGCCGCCTGCTCGAAGACACCATCCCGGTAGCGCAGGCTGACGGCAATGCCGTCGAACTTGGGTTCACAGGCATAGTCCAGCGCCACATCCGCGGGAATACCGAGACGCTCGCGGATGCGGCGGTCGAAGTCTCGCAGCTCGTCGTCACTGAAGGCATTGCGCAGGGACAGCATGGGCAGGCTGTGGCGCACACTGGAGAAGGCCGCCAGGGGTTCGCCACCGACGCGCTGTGTGGGCGAGTCGGCACTGGCCAGTTCCGGGTGGCGCGACTCCAGCTCGCGCAATTCAGCCATCAGACGGTCGTACTCGGCATCCGGTATGGTGGGCGCATCAAGCACGTGGTAGGCGCGATTGTGGGCCTCGATCTGCTCGCGCAGGGACGCCACGCGGGACCGGGGGTCGGCAGCCATGCGGGGGACTCCGTCAGCTGTGCTGGGTCAACTGGCGCCGCTCGAACTCGCGGATGCGCTCGCGGCAATGCTCCAGGGTCTGCACGGTCATCGCGCTGTGGGCCTCGTCGCGCAGCTCACCCTCGAGATTCTTCACCAGGCACTGTGCCGTCTCTACCATGTAATCGAAGGCGCGCAACGGATCTTCCGGCCCCGGCAGCGTCATGAAGAAGCAGACTCCGGGAGTGCTGAAGCCGGCAATGCCGTCGAGATCGAAGGTGCCGGGCTCCACCAGGTTGGCCACGCTGAACTGTATCGCCCCGCGCCCACCGGCTTGCTCATGCCGATGAAAGATATTCATACGGCCATGGCGCAGGTCGCAGCTGAGCAGGATCTGCAGCAGATCCGGGCCAGCGAAGGGCCGGCTGCGCTCGCGCGCGAGTGCGTTGATGATGATGACCTCGTCCACAGGCTGTGCACTGCCCGGAGCCTCGCGCTCCTGGCGTGGTGGCGGTGCGGGCTCGAACAACGGATCCCGCCAGGTATCGGCTTCAGCCTGCCGCGGGTCCGGTGACTCGGCGTCATCGATATCATCGGCATCGGGGTCCGGGCCCGCGACGAGGGTATTGGCGCGCTCATCGTGGGCCGCGTCGTCATCCCGTGACGGAACGATCGAGCCCAGCTCCGGGTCATAGGGTTCACGCCAGTCGTCATCCAGCTCTGCCGCATCCTCGCCGGCATCGTACCCATCATCCTCTGCGCGGCCGTCCGCGGTGGCGGTGGCGTTATCGGCCTCATCTCGCCCGCCCCCGGCATCCGGCGCGGTTTCGAGAAGGACCGGTACCCGACGCCGCGTAGCCGACACCGGTGTCTCGCCCCGGGCCGGAGGCTTCACTGCGCGGCCGCTGACCACCCGCGCACCGCCGTTCGGCAGCTCTGGATTCGGGCCGCCGCCGTCATCGTCCTCAACGCCACTGCGAGCCGAGGACAGGGAAATCCGCAGGTTGTTGCGGCGCTCGTTGCGCATGCGCCGGTAGCCGTCCAGCACCACGGCCAGAACCAGCAGCACGCCGATGATGACCATCCAGTCGCGAACAGAGAACTCCATGATCCGAAAGCTGCCCCCGCCGATTGCTCCACCGCTCCATCAGACTTGAGAGACACGGTGCGCGCAAGATTGTTTCATGGCCCCCCGGAAATATCCAGAGCCCCTGCTGCCGGAAACGCCACTGGCGGCGCCCCGCGCACGGCTACAGCGCCGCCATTTCCGCCGCTTCCTCGACATCAACAGACACCAGGCGCGACACCCCGGGCTCGTGCATGGTGACGCCCATCAATTGGTCGGCCATTTCCATCGCGATCTTGTTGTGGGTGATGTAGATGAACTGCACCTGCGAGGACATCTCCTTGACCATGCGCGCATAGCGGCCCACATTGGCATCATCCAGCGGCGCGTCGACTTCATCGAGCATACAGAAGGGCGCCGGATTGAGGCGGAAAATGGAGAACACCAGGGCAATTGCCGTCAGCGCCTTCTCGCCGCCGGAGAGCAGGTGGATGGTGCTGTTGCGCTTGCCCGGAGGGCGCGCCATGATCGCGATACCAGTATCCAGCAGGTCGTCGCCGGTCATCTCCAGATAGGCATGCCCACCGCCAAAGACCCGCGGGAACAGTTCGCCCAGTCCCTGATTAACCTGGTCGAAGGTCTCCTTGAAACGGTTGCGGGTTTCCTTGTCAATGCGACGGATGGCATTTTCCAGGGTGGTCAACGCCTCGACCAGATCGTCATTCTGCGCGTCCAGATAGTGCTTGCGCTCGGACTGCATCTTGTATTCATCAATGGCCGCGAGGTTGATCGGCCCCAGCCGCGCGATGCGCCGGCCCACTTGCTCCAGCTGTTCCTGCCACTCGGCTTCGGTGGCGGCTTCCGGCAGGGTGCCCAGTACCGTGTCGAGGTCAAACTGGCTTTCCTGCAGTTGTTCCTGCAGGGTGCGGCGACGCACGATCAGCCCCTGGGTTTCCACCCGCAGACCCTCGAGGCGCAGACGCAACTCCTGCAGACGTTGTTCAATGCCGTGCCGCGACTGTTCGCTGCGACGCAATTCATGTTCCACCGCATCCAGTTCGCGACGCGCAGCGCCCAGCTCTTCCTCCACCGCGAGGCGCTGTTCCAGGAGAGCCTCGAGCTCCATGCGCAACGCCTCGACCGGTGATTCTCCCTCGGCCAGGGTGCCACTGAGGCCGTCGCGGCGCTGTTCCAGCTGCGCCACCTGAGCCTCGGCGCGGGACATGTTCTGCTGCATCGAGTCCAGCTGCGTACGCAGGGACTGTTCGCGCATCGCCAACTGATGCACCGCATCCCGGTCGTGGCGCGAACGCTGTCGCGCCTGATCCAGAGCCGAGCGGCTGCTGTCACGCTCGGCGAGCAGGGCTTCGCGCGCCTGCACGTCCGCCTCCATGCGCTCGATCGCCTCAGCCAACAACAGTCGCGCCTCACCCAGATGCTCCTGCTCGGCGCCAGACTGCTCGCGACTGTCGTCGATCTCGCGATTCAATGCCGCGCGCCTTGCTGTGATCTGCTCGACGCGGACCTGACGCGCACTCAGCTCGGCCCTGAGTTCACCATTGCGTCGCCCCAGCTCCTCGGCTTCGCGACGCAGGGTCTCGCGCTGCCGTTCCAGCTGCTGCCGCTGCTCACGACCCTCTTCGACACGCTGCTGCAGCGCCTCCAGGCGCTGCGCGGCCATGGCGATGTCCTGCTCCAGCTGTTCCAGCTCCTGTTGCCGCAACAGCACCCCGCGACTTGCGTCCTGATCCCGGGTAACCCGTAACCAGTCTCGCCCCAGCCAGATCCCGTCGCGGGTCACCACTGACTCGCCGGCTGCGAGCTGCGGGCGCAGCGCCAGTGCCGCCGCAAGATCTTCCGCCGCGTGAATACCCTGCAGCAGATCACCAGCGGCCGCGGGATCGAGCAGCTGTGCGGCAAGGCTGCCCGCGGCGGCTTCGGTCTGTGCCGCGGCATTGCCGGCAACCAGGGTCAGGCTGCCCCCGTCCAGCCCGGGCAGAGCCCGGGCATAGTCGTCGATGGCATCGACACACAGTGCCTGCAGCGACCCGCCGAGCACGGTTTCCACGGCAGTTTCCCAGCCCGGGCGCACCGCCAACCGGCTACCCAGACGTGCGGCACCGGCGATACCCTGGTGCTCCAGCCAGCCCGCCGCCGCGTTGTCATCACGGCCCAGGGCCGCCTGCTGCAGGGCTTCCAGTGACGCGCGCCGCCCCTGCATGCGTTGCAGTTCGCCGCGCACATCGTCGAGTTCGGCGGTATCGAGGCGCAGGCGCTCGCCCCGCTCCTCCAGGGCCTGCAAGACACCCTCCACCTGCTGCTGCCGACCCTCGCGTTCCAGCTCCAGCTCCGCCAGCTGCTCGGACAGGCCTTCGATTTCCTCCTCGACGGCACCCGCCACCAGGGCGCTCTTTTCCTGCTCCAGCCTGGCGACGCGCTCGCCAATGCGACGCAACACCTGTTCCAGGTGCTGAATGCGTGACTGCTGCACTTCTGCCTGCTGGCGTGGCTCCGCCGCATTCTGGTTGAATTCGTCCCAGCGCCCCTGCCACCCCTGCATCGCCTCCTCTGCCAGCGCCAGAGCCTCTGCAGACTCCTCCTGGCGGGCACGGGCCAGCTCCAGCTCCGGCGCCACCTCGTCCAGCTCAGCACGCCACAGCGCCAGCTTTTCGCTGTCCTCCTGGCGGTGGGTGAGTGCCTGCCGCAGGCTTTCCTCAGTCTGTGCCAGATCCTCGCGCAACTGGCGGCTGCGCTCCTGCTGATGCTGGATACTCTGCTCCGCGCGGCCGATATCCGCACCCAGCGCGTAGAACCGCCCCTGGACCTCGTTGAAGCGGTCGCTGAGCTGGATGTGACTGTCGCGATAGCGCTCGATCGCAGCGTCGACGTTGCGCTGCTCGGCCACGACCGACTCCAGCTGCACCTCAAGCTCGGCGATGGTGCGCTCCCGCTCGCTTGCCTGGCCATCCAGGCCGCGCCACTGCAGGGCCTGCAACTGAGCCCGGAGCTGGCGCTCCTCCTGCTTCAGCTCGGTGTAGCGCTCGGCTGCCTGCGCCTGCCGGCTGAGATGCTGCAGCTGCCGCTCCAGTTCGTCCCGCAAGTCGGTAAGACGCTCCAGGTTTTCCTGGGTGCGGCGCATGCGGTTTTCGGTCTCGCGACGGCGCTCCTTGTACTTGGAGATGCCGGCAGCCTCCTCGATGAACACCCGAAGCTCCTCGGGTTTCGCCTCGATCAGGCGTGAAATCATACCCTGCTCGATGATCGCGTAGCTGCGTGGCCCCAGACCGGTGCCGAGGAAGATATCGGTGATGTCGCGGCGTCGACACTTCTGGCCGTTAAGGTAATACTCCGACTGACCCTCGCGGGTGACCTTGCGGCGAATCGAGATCTCGGTGAATGCCGCGTACTCCCCCACCAGACTGCCATCGCTGTTATCGAAGATCAGTTCGATCGAGGCCTGCCCCACCGGCTTGCGGTTGACCGAACCGTTGAAGATGACATCGGTCATCGATTCGCCACGCAGGTTTTTTGCCGAACTCTCCCCCATCACCCAGCGCACGGCATCGATGATGTTCGACTTGCCACAGCCGTTGGGACCCACCACGGCACAAAGGTTCGAAGGGAACGGCACCGTAGTCGGGTCGACAAAGGACTTGAAGCCCGCCAGCTTGATCGATTTAAGTCTCATTAATGACTCGCAGAATGCGTTATAAGCTTCTGATTTTTCTTCGCTTGGGAAAATACTGCTGCAGCGGGAGCCACGGCGCCGACAGTGTAGCGGGTTTCAAGGCCCGAGGGCCATATCAACCGCCGAGAGGACGCAGGTCGAGTTCGATCTGCTGCGTGCCGGGACGCACCGGAATGGCGTCGCTGACGGCCTGCAGATCCTGGGCGGAGGCACCGGCCTGGCCGGAGCGGCTGAGGCGCGCCACGATCACCACCTTGCCCGCGGAGGACAGTCCCTGCTCCGGCAGCATCGCGGCGGTATCATCCAGCACCACCTCCAGAGGGAATTGCGGCTCGCTCAGGCGCGCCACGGCCAGCGGTGGTGAACCGGCCTCCGCGCCTTCGCGGCGGGCGAAAACAAACAGCACGCCCTGCGCCGGCAGCTCGGCCCCCAGACTGACCGACACCCGAATCCGGGGTGCATCCGGATCCTGGGCCAACAGGCGGCTCTCCGCCTCCCGCAGGCCCTGGGCGATCACCCGGGCACCGGGGGAGTCTTCCGGCAGTTGTGTCAGCAGCCGCCGCCAGATATCCCTCGCCTCGGCATACCGGCCCTGCTCAAAGGCGTCGATCCCGGCCATGCCGAGAGCGATACCCTGCTCAGGCTCGATCTCCAGGGCGCGGCGGGTCCAGTCACGCACCTCCTCAGTGATGCGTCGGCCACCATCCAGGTAGGCCAGCTGTGCCGCCTGCGCAAGGATATCCGCATCCCGCGGCAGCAGGCGTACCAGCTCACGGTAGTGCTCCAGCGCCCGGGAAGCGCTGCCCCATTCCATCTCCATCGCTGCGAGTGCATAGCGATAGCGAACATTATCCGGATCCCGCGCCAGTACCTCGCGCATACGCTGCGCCAGCAGCGTCGCCTGCTCCCCGGGGCCCTCGCCAGTGCTGGCCGCGTGGTTCACGGCGTCAAGCATCTGCTGGGTGCGCCAGTCTCCAATGGCACCAATACGGGCGTACAACAGCACCGACAACAGCAGAACCGCGAGCCCGGTCACTGGCAGCACCCAGCGAGGCCCGTCCGCGCCCGTCCGCGCACGCTGCGATTGCTCCTGTTCCCGCAAAAAGCGCCGCTCCAGTTCATCGCGCATGCTGTCGAAGGTGTCGGGGGCAATCACTCCGAGCTTGCATTCACGCTCCAGTTCGCGCAGGCGATCACGGTAGAGGGTCGCGACATCCACGCCCTGTACACGGCCCGCCGCGGAGCGAAAACCCAGCACGAGAAAGGCCAGCGCCAGGAGACAAAGCAAGGTCACCAGAAACCAGAACATCATTGCGGATCATCCTCGAACAGCTTGTC
This sequence comes from Gammaproteobacteria bacterium, assembly GCA_050485745.1. Lineage (GTDB taxonomy): Bacteria > Pseudomonadota > Gammaproteobacteria > Pseudomonadales > CAMLJR01 > JBJHBY01. The sequence goes on from JBJHBY010000032.1 coordinate 10,169, forward strand.
GAGGCGCCGCCGCCGGGCCTCGTCCAGCGGCGCAGGTGGCTCCTCCGTGGCATTCAGGCGGGACAGGCGCCAGACCACGAACAACCCCACCATGAGCAACAGCGGTGGCAAGCCCCACAGGGCCAGAGTGGTCCGGTTCAGTGGCGGGCGATACAGCACGAAATCACCATAGCGGGCCACCATGAACTCATGGATTTCCCGGTCGCTATAGCCCTCGTGCAGGAGACGGTGCAGCTCCCGACGCAGATCCGTGGCGATCGGCGCATCGGAATCATGCAGGCTCTGGTTCTGGCACTTGGGGCAGCGCAGTTCACCGAGCATCGCCCGGTAACGGCGCTCCAGCACCTCATTGTCGAAGACGAAGGTCTCGATTGCCGCATGGACCGGCAGTACCAGCAGCAGAATCAGCAGGCCGAGTCCGCGCATCATCCTGCCTCCCCCTGCAGGCGCAGCAGCAGCGGCTCGAAGTGCTCGGCCCAGACAAATTCATCCAGGGGCCCCTGGTAACGCAGCCGAACCCGCCCCTCGGCATCGATAACGTAGGTTTCCGGTGCGCCGGTCACACCCAGATCGAGGCCCAGGCGGCCCTCGGGGTCCGCCACCACGCTGCGATAGGGATTGCCGCGCCGCTCCAGCCACTGCCGGGCGAGGGCGTCGTCATCCTTGTAATTGACGCCGTGAATGACGATACCTCTGGCCTGCAGGGTCATCAGATACGGGTGCTCGGCATGACAGGACGGGCACCAGGTCGCCCACACATTAATCAGCGCTACTTCACCGCGCCAGTCGGCATGAGTCATGCGCCCCTCATCGGGGAGGGTGCGCAGGTCGAAAGCCGGAAGTGGCCGGTCCAGCAAGGCAGAGGGCAGTGCCGCGGGATCGTAGTCACCACTCTGGATGCGCTTCTGCACCACGACAAAGAACATCGCCAGCAGCACGAAAATCAGCAGCGGCAGGAACAGGCGCAGCCTGGACAGGGCCTGGCTCATGGCAATGACGCCTCCGCTGTATCTACCTGCCGCGCCGATGCCACCTTGCGATAGCGGCGATCCGAGGCCGCCAGTCCGGCACCCAGGACCATCAGCAGACAACCAAGCCAGATCCAGCGCACAAAGGGTTTCACATGCAGGCGCACCGCCCAGGCTTCATCATCCAGGGGCTCGCCCATGGCAACGTAGAGGTCGCGAAAGAAACCCGCCTGAAGACCGACTTCGGCATACAGCTGGGTGCGGTCCGACAGGTAGCGGCGCTTCTGCGGATACAGATGGGCGACCTCACGCTCGCCGCGACTGACCACAAAGTGGCCCTGCTCGGCAACGAAATTGGGGCCGCGCACCAGCTCTGTGCCCTCGAAACGGAAGCTGTAGGCACCAAGCTCATGGCTCTGGCCAGGCTCGGCGCGAACATCGCGCTCCACGGTGTACTGGCTGGTCAGGCCGATGCCCAGCGCCGTCACCGCCATGCCCAGATGGGCCACGATCATCCCGTGCCAGCTCAGGGGCAAGCGGCGCAGACCGCGCAGCAGGCCCGGTGCATTGCGCAGCTTGTCGCGCACATCGCGCAGGGTGGCGAGTATCAGCCAACTGCCGAGCACCACCGTCAGCGCCACCCAGGGATTGAACGCTCCCTGGTAGGCAAACGGAAACACCAGCCCTACCACCAGGCTGGCCGCCGCCGCCAGAAACAATCGCGAGCCCAGCTCCGCCGCGCGACTGCGTTTCCAGGCAGCCCCGGGGCCAAAGCCCATGAACACCATCAGAACGGCCATCAGCGGCAGGAACATGGCATTGAAGTAAGGCGGCCCCACCGAGTATTTACCCATGCCCAGGGCATCTGCCACCAGGGGAAACAGGGTGCCGATGAGGACGGTCAGGGTGGCCACCATCAGGATCAGGTTGTTGAGCAACAACAGCATTTCCCGCGACACCAGGGCGTAGCCGCCGCCGCTGCGCACGGTCGGTGCGCGCAGTGCGTAGAGGGTCAGCGAGCCTCCCACCACAACGCCGAGAAACGCCAGGATGAACAGCCCACGGGTCGGGTCGGCGGCAAAGGAATGCACCGAGGTGAGCACGCCCGAGCGCACCAGGAAAGTGCCCAGCAGGCTCAGGGAAAACGTGAAGATCGCCAGCAGCACGGTCCAGCTGCGGAACAGTCCCCGCTTCTCCGTGACTGCAAGGGAATGCAGCAGGGCCGTACCCGCCAGCCAGGGCATGAACGAGGCATTCTCAACCGGATCCCAGAACCACCAGCCGCCCCAGCCCAGGGTGTAGTAGGCCCACCAACTGCCGATGGCGATACCCAGGGTCAGAAACAGCCAGGCCGCCCCGGTCCAAGGCCTCGACCAGCGCGCCCAGGCGATGTCGAGCCGCCCGCTCCAGAGAGCCGCGATGGCAAAGGCAAACACCACCGAGAAACCCACATAGCCCAGATACAGCAGGGGCGGATGCAGGATCAACCCCGGGTCCTGCAGCAATGGGTTGAGGTCGGCGCCATCCAGGGGCGGATTCGGCAGCAAGCGCTCAAAGGGATTGGAAGTCAGCAGGGACAGCAACATGAAACCGGCACTGACCATTGCCATCACCGACAGCACCCGGGCCACCATATCCAGCGGCAGGGCTCTGCTGAAGCGCGCCACGGCTACAATCCAGAAAGCCAGAATCAGGATCCACAACAGCAGGGAACCCTCGTGGTTACCCCATACCGCGCTGAACTTGTAGGCCGTGGGCAGCAGCGTATTGGAGTGACTGGCGACCAGGGCAACACTGAAATCGTCCTGCAGGAACACCAGGGTGAGGCAGGCGTAGGAGATGGCCACGAACACGAACTGCCCCAGGGCGAGGCTGCGCGCCGAGGCCATCCAGCGGCTGTTGTCGGCGAACACCCCGGCCGCAGGCACCAGCACTTGTGCCAGTGTCAGGGCGAGTGCCAGGATGAGGGCGAACTGACCGAGCTCCGCGATCACCTTCAGTAGCCCTCCTTGTCCGGATGGGCTTCCCTGAACATCGCCTCAAGCTCCCTGGGCATGTAGTTTTCGTCATGCTTGGCCAGGACCTGGGAGGCCACGAACACGCCGTCCTCCCCAAGAACCCCGGTCACCACGACCCCGTCGTCCTCCGCGAACAGATCGGGCAGGATGCCTTCGTAAAGCACAGGCACCTGGGCGCGGCCATCCGTCACGGCAAAGCGCACGATCAGGGTATCGCGATCCCGCGCCACACTGCCGGGCAATACCAGTCCGCCCACCCGGATACGCTGGCCGACAGGGGCCTGGCCGGCTTCGACCTGGTAGGGCGGGTAAAACAGGTTGATGTTGTCGCGCAGGGCGAAACCCGCCAGGCCCACGGCGGTGCCCGTGCCCAGAACAATCAGCAAAACGATGAACAGACGCTGGCGACGCGCCGGATGCATGGCGAACCCTCCTCAACCGCGCAGTGGCTGACGCGCACTGCGGCGCTGTGCCGCGGCGCGTTGACTGCGCAGGAACTGCCGGTGTCCGGCCAGGGGCAACAGCACCAGAGCCATCATCACCAGGGCGGTCAGCCCGAAGGCCGACCAGACATACGGACCGTGCCCTTCCATGGCCCACAGTGCGGCAAGACTGTCAAACTGCATGCTGCCCTCCGCGCGCGGGCGCGTCCCCGACCAACTCCCTCACCCATTGGGTATTGCGCTCCCGGCGCAGCACTTCGAGGCGGGTGTAGAGCAGCAGGACAACCGCGTAGAAACAATAGAAGCCCGCGATCATCACCAGCAGGGGCTGGAACATCGACGAATGGATCGTGCTCGCTTCCGTGAAACGGATCGTCGCCGGCTGGTGCAGGCTGTACCACCACTCCACAGACCAGTAAATGATCGGAATGTTCACCACACCGACCAGGCTGAGCACGGCACAGGCCCGGGCGGCGGCCTGCTTGTTGTCGAAGGCCTCGTACAGGGCCATGATCGCGATATAGAGAATCAGCAGCACCAGCACGGAGGTGATGCGTGCATCCCAGACCCACCAGGCACCCCAGGTGGGCTTGCCCCAGATGGCTCCGGTGAACAGCGCCACAGTGGTGAGCGCCGCCCCGATCGGGGCGCAGCTCTTCATCACCATCTCCGCCAGTTTCATGCGCCAGATCAGGGTGATGGCACCGGCAACCGCCATCAGCATATAGCCGGCCATGGCCACTGTGGCACTGGGAACATGAATATAGATGATGCGGAAGCTGTTGCCCTGGCGGAAGTCCGGTGGCGCAAACAGCAGACCCCAGACCGTGCCCACGGCCAGCAGCAGTGCGGTGACCAGGGCCAGCCACGGCAGCCAGCGCCCGGTGATCTGGTAGAACCAGCGCGGCGACCCGAGTTTGTGAAAAAACGCCCAGTTTCGCGGCAACGCCCCACCCTCAGTCACGGCTCTCAGTCGGGGCAGGATTATACGCGAGAGGCGAGCCGCCCTGCACCCCACCGCGAGCCCCGCCGGGGTGACCCCGTCAGGCCTGCGACAATCCGCCGCGGCTCAGGTGTCCACACTGATGCGCAGCGCCGCGGCCGCCGCGAGGGGGGCCAGCGTGACCGCCAGTGCCGCCAGCGCGCCCAGCAGCGCCAGCAGTCCTGCATAGGGGCGACCTTCAGCGGCGGCTGCCACGCTGTCCGCCCCGAAAATCAGCACAGGCACGTAAAGCGGCAGGATGACCAGAGCCAGCAGCAGCCCCCCCCGGCGCAGACCCACGGTGAGCGCCGCCCCGACTGCGCCGACATGGCTCAACACCAGGGTGCCCAGCAGCAGGCTCAGCAGTAGCGCCGGCACGGCCTGCACCGGCAGCGACAGCAGCGGTGCCAGCAGCGGCGAGGCCAGCGCCAGAGGCACGCCCGTCACCAGCCAGTGCCCGCAGCCTCTGGACAGGGCCTGCAGGTACAGTGATACCGGACTGAGCAGCATCTGCTCGAGGCTGCCATCGTCATAGTCGCGACGATAGATCCCATCGCTCGCAAGCAGGCAAGCCAGCAATGCCACCACCCAGAGAATACCCGGGGCCAGGGGTGCCAAACGAGCGGCTTCCGGCCCGATGCCCAGCGGAAACAGGGCGCAGACCAGCACGAAAAAAACCAGCGGGTTGAAGGCCTCGACGCGACGTTGCAGCGCCAGACGCAAGTCGCGGCGCAATAGCGCCAGCATGGCCCGGCCAGGCGAGAACTCAGTCATCCTCACGCTCCCACTCCGGTACTGGCGGCGCCTGCAGGGCGATCTCCCTGGCAGCGGTGCTTTCCGCCAGCGTCTGGTGGCTGGTCATGACCACCGCGCCACCGGCAGCAGCATGGGAACGCAGCCAATCCTGCAAGGCTTCTGTGGCGCTGCGGTCCAGCGCCGTCAGGGGCTCGTCCAGAATCCACAGCGTGGCGCGGGACAGAAACAGACGCGCCAGTGCCACCCGCCGCTGCTGTCCGGCTGACAGGGTGAAACAGGGCTGATCCTCGAATCCGGCCAGGCCCACCCGCTCCAGTGCCCGCAGCAGTGTTGGACGATCGTGGGGAGTATGCAGGGCACTCCACCAGGCGAGATTCTCCAGCGGGCTCAGGCTTGCGCTGAGCCCGGCCTGATGGCCGATATAGAGGCGCTCCGCCGCGAATTCAGTACGGCAGCCCGGCCAGCTGCGACCACGCCAGCGCAAGTCGCCGTGAAATCGGGATGAAAGACCACACAGCGCACGCAGCAGGCTGGTCTTGCCACGGCCATTGGGTCCGGTCAGCAGCAACACCTGACCCGCCGACAGGTCCACGTCGATGGGAGCAAACAGCGCGGCATCATCGCGGTCACAGTAGAAATGCCTCAGTTGCAGCAATGTGTCCGCCAAAACCCTGCTCCAGAAAATGCCCGCCGCCGGGCCGAAATTCAACTTTGCGTCGTGGTGGCCGCTAAGCCCCTCATGGAGACCAGCCTGCCGCCACCTGCCCACGTGCCCGCCACACCGCGCGGGTTTATTATAACCTTGCACAGCCTGGGCGCGGATGCAGCGATGACCCCTACCAGCGTTACCGGTACCACGGAAGCACCGGCGCTCCTCACCCGGGAGCGCCCCGCCCTGCCCCAGGGACAGGTGCTGCAGGCGCGCGTCCTGCAGGATACCCTGATGGGATCCGGCACCACGCGCGCGGCCTCTGCGTCGGGCAACCCGCTCCTGGCCGGAGCGCCATCCGCAACAGGTACCCCGCCGCCCACAGCTGCGGCACCCGGCAGCATGACGGAGTCCGCTGCGGCGCGCTTCCAGGCACTCATCGAGGTTCGCGGCCAGACGCTGCTGATCCGCAGCGCGACCCCTCTGCCCGGCCCTGGTGAACGTCTCCAGGTCAGCCTCGATGGTCAGGGCCAGCTGCGCTGGCTGGACGCACCGGTACAGCCCAACGTTGCGGCGCCCCGCCCGGCTGCGGATGCGCCTGCAGGTGGCCCGCCGGCACCCGGCAGCGCCCCCGGGAACAGCGCCCCCCCGCCCGGAAGCAGTTCCCTGAGCGGCGCCGGGTCCGCCGCGGCGCGCCTCACGGCGACGGCACCGACTCCACCGGCGGTTGGTGGCAGCGAGGCCACTGCCGGCTCTGGACGCGGACCCGCTGTCGACAGCGACTGGCTCTCGGCCCTGCGCCGCGATCTTCCCCGCCAGGCTGAGCCGGTGGAGCTTGCGCGCGGCCTGCAACAGGCGCTTCAGGCGGGCGCCGGAGCCCGCCTGCCGGCGAACGTCGCGGCGCTGGCCAGCGCCTGGCTGGAGCAACTGCCGGACACCTCGCGCCTGCAACAGCCCGAGGCCCTGCGCCAGGCGCTGCAGGACAGCGGCAGGCACCTGGAGGCACGCCTGCGCGAGGCCACCACCCAGGCCGGCGGCGAGGTATTGCGCGACGCCCTCGCGCGGGATGGCAAGGCCGGGCTGCTGCGCCTGCTCACCGGTATCGGCCAGGCCCTCGCGACCACAACCGATGCGGCCGGCAAGGGCGATGATGCCTCCCGGGCCATGGAGCCGACAACCATACCCGGCACGCCGCCGGGAATGGCTGCAACGAGCGCACAGGTATCCTCGCGCGGCAATCGCGACAACGACACCACCACGCAATTGCTGCGACAGCTGCTGGGCCTGACCCAGGGCAGCCTGTCACGCCTGCAGCTGCAGCAGCTGGACAGTCTCGGTACCCGCCCTGGCGCCACCCCCGAGCCCGGACAGCCTCACCAGACCTGGCACTTCGAGCTCCCGGTACGGCATGGCAGCCAGTACGAGCAGCTGGGCCTGCGTCTCGAGGAGTACCGCCGTCGCGAGGATGAAGGCCGGGTGCGCAACTGGCATGTCGCCCTCGACCTCGACCTCGGCGCCCTGGGGCGCTTCAGCGCACGGCTCAACCTCAGTGGCGAGAACCTCACCGCGACGCTCTGGGCCGAGCGCGAAACCACCCATCATCTGGTTCGCTCCGGACTCGCCACCCTGCGCCAGGGTCTCGAGGGAGCCGGGGCACGGGTCAGGCAACTCGATTGCCACCTGGGCAATCCACCGGCTCGCCCCCCGCGACATTCGGGCAGCATTCTGGACGTACGCACATGACGGAAAAACCACAGCAGGACCCCAGCTCGCGCCGCGCTGTCGCCCTGCGCTACGACGGGCGAAACGCGCCCCGGGTCAGTGCCACTGGCCGCGACGGGATCGCCGAGCAGATCATTGCCATCGCCCGGGAGCACCGGGTGCCCCTGTTCGAGAATCCGGAGTTGATCCGCCTGCTGGCGGAACTGGAGCTGGGAGAGGAAATTCCGGAGGTCCTGTACCGCTGCATCGCCCAGATCATCGCCTTTGCCTACAGCATCCAGGGCAGGACGCCGCCAGGCTGGGAATCCGGGGAACAGGGCTTTGGGACGCAACCCGCGGAGGTGCCAGTGGCACCGCTGCTGCCACCACCACCGCGGGACTGACTCAGGCGTGAATCAACGCGATTCGTTGCCGGGACTACCGCGGGCACCGACCATGCGGCGCAACGCCAGTTCAGCCTCACTGCCATCGGCAATGCCGGCCTCCATGTCCTTCAGCAGTGCACGGGCGTGTTCAGGTGTGGCATCCTCACCAGGCTCCGCGAGCTGCCACTGGTAGCGCTCCACGGCACGATTCAGGCGCCGTTCCAGGCGCAGGCTGTGTTCACCGAGGCGCAGCAGGGCCTGCTGCACCGATTCACGCTCAGCACGGGCTTCATCAGCCAGCGCCGACAGCTCGCTCTGCAGCATCTGCAGGCTGCGCCGCTGCCACCAAAGCCCCGCCAGCGCTGCCAGCAACGCAACAACTGCGACCACCAGCGCCAGGGTCACGAATCAGATCTCTTCCAGGTCCGCCCACTCTTCGTGGGTCAAAAGCTTGTCGAGATCGACCAGGATCAGCAGTTCGTCGTTCTTGTGGCATACCCCCTGGATGAACTTGGCACTTTCCTCATTGCCCACATTGGGCGCGGTCTCGATCTCGGACTGGCGCAGATAAACCACCTCCGCCACCGCATCCACGAGAATCCCGATCACGTGCTTGTCTGCCTCGATGATAACGATACGGGTCTGCTCGCTGACCTCCCCCGGCGCCAGACCAAAGCGGTTGCGGGTATCGACCACGGTGACGACATTGCCGCGCAGATTGATAATGCCCAGGACGTACTCCGGCGCACCCGGCACCGGTGCAATTTCGGTGTAGCGCAGAACTTCCTGCACCTGCATGACGTTGATCCCATAGGTTTCGCCGTCGAGGCGAAACGTGACCCACTGCAGGACGGGATCATCCGCACTGTGCTTGGCGGAGTTGTTGTTCATGGCGAAACCCTGCTCTGCTGCGTTCGCGGGAACGCGAAATTGATCGGACAAGACACACTATAGTTCATTCGCGACCTGCCCACCTTTTTGCCATTAAATCAATACATTACCAGAAACATCACTAGCGCATTCCACGCTCCAGTGCGGCGACATCGAGCAGTGCGCACATCTGAGCCACCACCGTGCCGGCCAGCCAGGGGCGTTTGCTGCGTTCGCTGCGCCAGCGCACCGCGTCAGGCTCCAGGGTCATCGCGTTGGCGACGTCGTCCACCGCGAGACCCCAGTCGAAGCCGTGCAGGCCGATGACATAGCGGTAGCCCTCCACCAGTTCCGGTCGGTAGCGCTCGGGCATCACCAGTCGCGCTGTGTCCACCACGCGCAACTGGCGCTCGCCCGCGGGCATCAGCCCGAGCAGCCACTTTGGCTGCCCGAACAGGGGGGTCACTCTGGCCTCCAGGGGATAGATCGTCCCCAGAGCCACCAGCGGCACCGCAAGGGCCAGCCCACCGACGCGGAACAACAGACACTCGAAGGGCCGCTGCCCCCACTCCGGACGCCCCCCGGGGAGAACGGCCTCCACGGGTGCAGCCGGGGGTGTTTCCAGGAGTACCTCCGCAGATGTTTCTGCCCGCCTGGCTACCGGGTTCGCGGGTTGCCGCGTGTCAATAACGGGCCGGACCAGCGGCGGCGACTCACGCTCAGGCACTGCGGCCACTGGTTCGGCGAGGTCTGGCGCCTCGACCGTCTCGGTCGCCTGTCGCAGCAACTGGTCAAGATAGTCCTGCAGGGCGTGGGCAGGCGCGGGCCGGGCCGGGCTGGAGGGATGCTTCATGGCGCCGATTCTCGCAGGGCACCCTGCGCACCGGCAAGCGGAGAGACCCCTTCCGCCAACAGGGTCTTGAGCAGGGA
>JBJHBY010000033.1:0-18304 GCA_050485745.1 Gammaproteobacteria bacterium
ACCCAGCGTCACCACCCAGGGCAGACGTTTCCCGGGAGTTTTCCCCGAAGCTCCCCTGGATCGATCCAGAACCCACATCGGTGCATGATTTGATGAAGGTGAGAACGCTGGGTTACGCGGCTTTGCCGCTAACCCAGCCTACGGCACACCCGCTATCGGTGGGGGAGTGTTTACAGCCGCAGCTTGAGCATATCAATGCCTGCCCCGCCGTCCACAGCGAAAACCTGCCCGGTAATATAGCGCGCCGCGTCGCTGACCAGAAACAGCACGGCATTGGCGATATCGCGCTTCTCACCCATGAAGCCCAGCGGGCAGAGCATGTGATCGGAGCCGGGTACGGCCTCGCCGAAGCGCGCCATGCCCTCGGTCTCCGCGGTGCTGCCGGGAGCCACTGCATTGACGCGAATGCCGTGGCGACCAAATTCGACCGCACAGCTGCGCGTCAGTGAGTCCACTCCGGCCTTGGCGGCGGCGACGTGTGATTGCATGGCCACGCCCTGGTTCTGGAATGGGGCAGAGATGTTGACGATGGCCCCGCCATGGTCTTTTTGCCAGGCCTCGAACACGATCTTGGTTGCGTTGTAGCTGCCCAGAAGATCGATATCCACCACTGCCTTGAAGCCATTGCAGGAAATGCCGCTGACTGGCGCGGGGAAGTTTCCCGCCGCATTGTTGATCAGGATATCGATGCGGCCATGTTGCTGCAGTATCTGCTCGACCACGGCCTGTACCTGCTCCGGCTGGCGCACGTCGCACTGTCCCCACATCGCGTCGATCCCCTCGGCGGTGAGCTCGGCGCATGTGGCTTCCAGTTTGTCGCGCTTGCGGCTGGCGATGGCGACCGCGGCACCGTGCTCGCCGAGTACACGGGCGATTTCCCGGCCGATGCCCGTGGCACCGCCAGTGATCAGGGCCACACGCCCCTCGAGCAGGTTTTCGCGAAAGACGGACATGGGCTTGCCTCCCCGACATGACTGCCGGAAGTGTTGCACAGCCGTTTCAATGTCGCCATTGGCGAGCGTGTTGCCAACTTCCCGGATTCACATCAAAGGTACTGGTTTTGTCGGTTGCGGACCGTTAAAGTCCTTGATTTCGACGGGGCTGACGCGGAGATAACAACAATGGCGGATCTTCAGGGGCGTGTTGCAGTTGTGACGGGGGCCGGGCAGGGTGTGGGCGAGGGCATTGCCCGCTGCCTGGCCCGCGCCGGAGCACTGGTGGTCGTGGCGGAGATCAATGAGGAGAACGGCCGTCGTGTGGCGCAGGAGCTGGGTGGCATCGGCGGCAGTGGATATTTCATCCATACCGACATCGGCAGCCAGACATCGGTCACGGGCATGGTGCGCGAAACCATCGAGCGCTTTGGTCGCCTCGATATCCTGGTCAACAACGCCTACCCGACGGGTTCCGGTCCGGTGCGTCTTGAGCAGCGGCCCCTGGACGGTTTCGGCAAAGCCCTGAGCGCGGGATTCGAATCGGTCTGGTGGTCGATGAAAGCAGCCTTCGACACCATGCAGGCGCAACAGTACGGGCGCATCATCAACATCTGCTCTCTCAACGGTGTCAATGCACACCCCTTTACCGCGGACTACAACGCCGCGAAGGAAGCGGTGCGAGCCCTGTCGCGCACGGCGGCGCGGGAATGGGCGCGCCACGGCATCTGCGTCAACATCATCTGCCCCGCGGCGGTGACACCGGCGTATCGCTACTTCGAGAAGCTGGACCCGGAAAACTGCGCGCTGATGCTGAAGCAGAATCCGATGGGTCGCATGGGTGACCCGGAAGAAGATATCGGCCCGGTGGCGCTGTTCCTGGCCAGCGAGGGGGCACGCTATTTCACCGGCAATACCCTGTTTGCCGACGGTGGCGGGCATATCAATGGGGTGAGTTGGGAACCCCAGCTGCCGTAGGCCGGGTTAGCGCGAAGCGCGTAACCCTGCCTACGTGTTTAACCCCGACCGGAGCCTTCCATCCCGGCCGCCATTGCCGCGGGTATCGGAATCGGAAAGGTCAACAGCTGTTGTGCCATGCTCTTGGCGACAGGGTCCAGCCGCGGTGAACTGGTGATACCGCCACCCAGGGCATTGCGCACCACCAGATTGATGGCATTCAGCCCGGGCAGGTGGAAGCGCTCCACGCCGGGGGGCTTTTCTCCGTTGCCGGTATGGACGTACCAGGCACTGACCGCCTCCGCGGTCAGTGCGGCGTTGATCCAGGGCAGGTACGAGGGATCACGGGCGATGACGCCGACATTGAACTGGTCGCCCTTGTCGCCGCTGCGAGCCCAGGCCAGGGCAACCAGGGGCACGGTGACCGTCTCTGTGTCCATAACGGCCTGCGCAGGCGGCGCGGCGCGGGTGATCATCGCCGCTTCAAACCCGCCTCCCGTGGCAGTGGCCACAGGCCATGTCCGACCATCGATGGTCACCGAAGCCGTGACCTCGCGCTTGTCCAGCAGGAATGAATAGAGTCGCTGGATGGGCATCACCGGCGTACTGATACCGATGGTGGTGCCCACCGACATGCCCATGATGGCCATCAGTTGCTCGCGGGCAAAGATCTCCACAGCGGCGCGCTCGGGGTGCTCCACCACCATGCGGCACACCACTTCCCGGCTGTCCCTCTGGCGGCTCCGGGCGCCGAAGCATCCCTCGGTTCCCAGCAGTTCGACGTGCGTGCTGCGCCAGTCACCCAGCCCCTGTTTGCGCAGCAGTATCTGACTGCGCTCGAACAGGGCCGTCGCCTGGCGTTCGGCCTTGGCCGCGGCATCCAGGCCAAGAATCGGCTGCAGCACCGCCACCCGCCAGCCATCGCGATGAATGGTGCAGACCTTGTAGCTATCCGTGGGTGGCAAGCCACATGCGCCACTCACGTGGACCCGGTCCCGTGCTTCCTGTATCAGCCGCACCGCGCTGAAGTCACAGCTGACATCGGGCACGATATAGCACTGCGGGTCACCGATTTCATAGAGCAGTTGCTCGCTGACGGTCCCGACCGTCACCAGGCCACCCGATCCCTCCGGCTTGGTGATGATGAAGGTGCCATCGGCCTGGCATTCGGCGATGGGATAGCCGATGTTCGCCCAGTCGGGTACCTCGCTCCAGTCGGTAAAGGTACCGCCGGTCACCTGGGCACCGCACTCCAGCAGGTGGCCGGCCAGTGTGCCCGCGGCGAGTCGCTGGTAGTCGTCATTTGACCAGCCAAATTCGTGAATCAACGCACCCAGGGTGGTGGCACTGTCCACCACGCGACCGGTGACGACGATATCGGCGCCGGCGGCCAGGGCCTCGGCGATGGGGAAGGCGCCGAGGTAGGCGTTCATGCTGTCGATGTGTTCGGGCAACGGCGCACCCGTATCAATTTCCCGCACACCGGCCTGGCGCAGTTCCCCGGCACGCTCGCGGAGATCGTCCCCGTCGACCACCGCGATGCGTGGTTGCAGGCCCTGCGATGCCGCCAGCGCGGCGATGGCCGCGGCGCAGCCATGGGGATTCACCCCGCCGGCATTGGCAATCAGCCTGACGCCGCGGGCCAGCGCCTCGCCCAGGTGGGGCCGCAAATGGACGTCGAGAAAATCCGGGGCAAACCCGGCTTTCGGGTCCACCGCCGCGAACAGGGCCAGCATCCCCATCGAGCCTTCGGCGAGGAAGTCGAAGACCAGATAGTCGACGCCGGCCTGCAGCAGTCCGGGCATCGCCAGCGCACTGTCACGCAGTGAGCCGGACGCCCCGCCGATACGGATCGTGCGTTGCGTCATGGCCGTATTCCCGCTCAAGCCGCCATCGGCTTGCCCAGCACCGCATCACCCTTGATGGTAGTGCGGTGGATCTTGCGGTGCATGCCGGGGTTGGTGCCCATCGCGCAGTGCATGCAGCGCCAGTTGTCCCACATGATCAGGTCGCCTTCGGTCCACTTGTGCAGATAGGTGAACTCGTCGCGCACGACGTGGGCCACCAGTTCGTGCAGCAGTGCATCGCCTTCGTCCTGCGGCATATTGTGGATGCCGTGCAGGAACATCGGGCAGACGTTGAGAATCTTGCGGCCGTCCACCGGGTGGCGCAGCACCAGCGGGTAGAGTGAGTCCGGAAAATCCGGGAAGCCCACATCCGCCGGTTTGCGCGGTGCGTTCGGGCCCGGGTCGAAGTTGCTGGTATCGAGAAACTTCATGTCCGGCAGATAGACGTCGAAGCGATAGATCACCTCGAGCTTGTCGATGCGCTTCTTCATGCTCTCGGACAGTGCGTCATAGGCCAGGGCCTGATCGCCGAAGCCGGTCTGGCCGTGACGCTCGGGCAGCACCACGGCCTGCAGCAGGGCGCCGCGGTTGGGTTTGGCGCTGTAGATCAGATCCTTGTGCCAACCCAGGCGTCCGACGAAGGCTTCCCCGTCATAGTGTGCAACGGGATTGCGCAACTCGTCCTGGGTGTTGAGTTCGATCAGTTCCGGATAGGTCTTTGAACGGATTTCCTTGAGCGGGTGCAGCTCCAGCTCGCCGAAGGCTCGGCTGAATTCGATCTGCTGGTTCGGGTCGACTTCCTGTTCGCGGAACAGCAGCACACCCTTGTCCAGCCATAGCTGGTTGAGTTCATCCCGTTGCGCGTCCGTAAGGGGTTTGGAAAGGTCGAGGCCAACGACTTCGGCGCCGACGTTGCCTTTGAGGGGGCGGATTTCCAGGGTCATGGTGTCACCTCATGTAATGAACGTGGGTGCCTGTGGCACCCGTGAAGTGGATGGTTCTGCCTTGCTGGCCTATTCCAGTACCCGCGGATCGGCGCGCAGTTCGCGCCGTGCCATGGCCTCCCACAGAAACGGGAAGCCGTTGCCGTCGGTCATCTGGCCCATGCCCGCGGCCATCTTCGGGTCCAGCGGGCTGCCGCCGCCGAGTTGCTCCACGCGCCAGGCCAGGCGGCAGCGCCATTCCAGGGTGATGGCGCGCAGGTGCGCCTGGCGAATGTCCTTCGCCACCAGGAACACGCCGTGGTTGGCCAGCAGTGCCCACTTGTGCTCGCCCAGGGCCTCTACCGCCTCGCGGCCGGCGGCGTCGTCGTTGACTGTGCCGCGATACTCGTCGTAAATCGCCGGATCGGTGTCGACCAGCGCGGAGGTCTGGTCGTAGATCGGTGGAACGCGCTTGCACGCGGCCCAGACCGAGCCCCATTCGGGGTGGTTGTGGATCACCACGCGCACATCGTGCCGCAGGTTGTGCATGTCCCGGTGCACGTTGATTGCGGGCGTGACATTCCATTTGCCCTCGAGGATCTTGCCGTCGGCATCGATGGTCAGAATGTCCGAGGCGCAGACTTCGTCCCAGGCCAGCTCCCAGGGGTTCACCAGCATGCTGCCGTCATCCATGCGGTAGGTGATGTGGCCGGCGATATGGTCGTTGTAGCCTTCCTTGATCAGCACGCGGCAGAGCAGGGCGAGTTCCTGTTTCGGCGTCAGTGCTTGCAGAATCGGGTAGCGGCCCGGGTTGGGCACCAGGGGGGCGAGCTTTTCCCAGTTCAGGGTGGGGTCGTTGGGGTTGGCGGACATGGTCTTTCCTCCTCGTGGGATGCGGGCTGGTCGTTATGTGTTGATCCGGCAATGTTGATCGCCGGGTGAATCGTCATTGATGCCCCGGTCCGGATCCGCGTGTTGCCCGGAATCAACCAGGTAGCGCAGCAGCATGCGCAGCAACTCCTGGCGGAAGCCGGGCTCGGACAGCCAGGCGGGGTGGTCGTCCACCGCGCGGGCGGTCATATCGATCAGGGTGTTGGCAACCAGGAAAGAGGCGGCTTCGATCGAGGTGACCGCGAGCTTTTCCCGATGCTCATCCAGCAGTTCCCGCACCCACTCCTCCATCGAGTGGACCTCCACGTAGCGCCGAACGCTGTGGCGCATCAGGCTCTCGAAATCGATGGCCCGGTGATGACGGCGGTAGATTTCGCCGTGGGCGTCGAGCAGGCGCAGGTGGCGATCACAGGTGATGTCGATCAATTCGCGCAGGGTGTGTTCCAGGGAGGTTGCGCGCAGGGCGCGCAGGTGCCGCGTCTGCCCTGCGATGCGCTCGGCCTCGTCGGGGGCGTTCTCCAGCAGCACATCCAGCAGTACCGCCTCCTTGTTGGGGTAATACTGGTAGAACGAGCCGATGGTCACACCCGCTACCTCGGCGATGCGCTTGGTGGTGAGCTGTTCCGCATCGCCCTCGCGCAGGATGCGGCGGCAGGCCTCCCGGATCGAGGCCACCAGCAGCCGCGAGCGCGCCTGCTGCGGCTGGCGCCGGGTTGCGGTCAGGTTGTTGTCATGATCGGCCATGACCACACCATATTGCGACACGACGCCGCGGGCAACTCGCGTTGGATGTCTTTTGGGTGCTATCTAATACTTTGTTATAAAAGGAATTTTTGTGATAACGCGAGTGTGCTCAGGTTTTGCTGCGCCGTGCTGCTTCCGGGTGGTGGACGCAGGGGCGGTAACCGCCCGGCGGCGGGCGCCCCTGGCAAGCGGTGTCAGGCGGTCCTGGCATAGGGCAGCAGATAGAAGGTGTCGAAGCTGCGATGGTAGCCCGAGCAGCGCCAGAAACCCTTGAACCAGCTGTAGAACTCGTTGATCGAGGGGAACCAGAACTCGCCGAAATTGGGGTCGAAGAAGGCAATGTCCTTGCCCACATAGGCGGCCATGGCGTGGCCGCCGTTGCCCATGATGCTGATCAGGATGTAGGACCCGCCCCTGGCATTCAGCCAGGATTCCTGAAAACGGCTCGCCAGCTGGTGCCCCGCGGCGCCTACAGGCAGGCGATTCTTCATGCTGCCCATGAACCTCCCCTGGGCGGCCTGTCGGCGGGTCAGGCCGTAGAGGCGCAGGTATTTGTCGGTGACGAAATCCTGGTAGAAGTCTCCGCCAGTGTCCTTGTCGCGTGTCGTGGGATTGGCGAGCCGACCCGTGCGCTGCACGCTCTCGGTGAAGTTGATCATCAGGTTGGCGACGGCTGCCGGCTTCACGGTGGTGGAGCCGGTGTCGAATAACCAGTTCCACAGACTGCCGTCGTTGGCGTGTTCTGCGATCCACTTCGCCGACAGGGCCTGGCAGATGCCCTTCGACGTGTAGGGCAGCGTCTTCATCAGGGTGCTGGTGGGCTCGAGGCTCTGGGAATAGGCGACATAGGCGCCATTGCGCTTGATGCATTCGGCCTGCATCAGGTTCATCGCGGCCTGGACAGTCATGGTGGATACCCTCCCTGTTGTGGTGGACCTGGTGGCGGACCCGGGTGGCGGGTCCGTTCAGTTGCCTGTCATCCCGCGCGTTTCAGTGCTGCCGGCTGAACAGCAGCGGGACGGGTTCCGGTGATGTGGTCCGCGGCGATAAAGCCGAACACCATGGCCGGGGCCAGGGTGGAGCCCGACGCCGGGTAGGTGCGGCCCATGACCGATGCCGAGCAGTTGCCGATGGCGTACAGCCCGGGGATGGGCTCGCCAGCCTCCGTCATGACCTGAGCCGAGGGATTGACCCACAGGCCCCCCTTGGTGCCGAGCTCGCCGGGGTAGACTTTGACGCCGTAGAAAGGCGGCTTGTCGATCGGGCCCAGGCAGGGGTTGGGCTTGACGTTGACGTCGCCGTAATAACGGTCGTATTCCTGGTCGCCGCGCTTGAAATCCTCGTCGCGGCCAGCGCGGGCGAAGCCATTGAATTTATTCACCTCCTGCTCGAGGCCCTCCGGGTCCACGCCCAGTTGGGTTGCCAGCTCGCGGATGGTATTGGCCTTCTTGATCTCCAGCTTCACGTTCTTCGGCAGCATCCAGTCGGGCTGGAAGGTGCTCGGCAGCATCGGGCCCATGGGGTAGCGCGAGCGGTACACCTTGTCGAAGATCATGTACGCGGGCACGGATTCGGCGCCGGGCTTGTTGGCGGCGAACATGCCGCGGATCACCTTGGTGTAGGAGGAGCTTTCGTTGACAAAGCGGCGCCCGGCCTTGTTTACCATGATGGCACCGGGCAGGTTCTTCTCGATCACCAGCATGCGCGACTGCGGCTCACCGGGGATGGTCACGGTCGGGCCCCACCAGCCCTCGTCCATGAAGCCCAGGCGGGCGCCGAGCTTCTCACCGGCCTCGATCATCTCCCCGGTGTTGCCCGGGGAGCCGGCGGTCCAGGCCGCGTCGGTGGGGGAGGGCAGGTAGCGCTGGCGCATGGTCTGGTTCTTGTCGAATCCCCCGGAGGCGACGATCACCGCCCTGCGTGCGCGGATGCGCAGGGGCTGGCCGTTGCTGCGTGCCTGCACGCCGACCACGCGGCCGTCTTCCACCAGCAACTCCTCGGCGGCGGTGTGGGTGCGCAGCTCGACGCCACGCTCCCGCGCCGAGCGCAGCAGGCTGGCGACCAGGGCGCCGCCGAGGACCTGGCGGCGGTCGCGGCGGGATTTGAAGCGCCAGGGGATGTCCAGCATGTAGCGCGCCACCATGCTGAAGGCCACCCACAGCCAGCCCTTGCCCCGGGCCTGGAGGACCAGTGACTCGCTGGCGGTCCAGCCGATCAGGCCGTAGAGCTGGGTCTGCGGGTGTTGTGGGCGCAGGCGCATCAGGTCGTCGCCAAGCTCGCGGCCGTGGAATGCCCGCGCCTCGTGGCAGCGGTGCATCTTGAAGTCCGGGTTGTCCGGGTACATGTCCGGGAAGTGGGCCAGCACATCCAGGCGCAGATGGGTGCGCTGATGCAGGTAGTCGACCATGGCGGGGATGGCGTCGACAAAGGCGTCGATGGAGGGCTCCAGCTCGGGCTCGTTGATCACGCTTTTCATGTAGCGCTTGCCTTCCTCGGCGGAGTCCTGGCCGCCGGCGGCGCCGATCAGCGGGCTGTTGGGCAGCCACAGCACGCCACCGGACATGGCCGAAGTGCCGCCGAGCAGTTCGGTCTTCTCGATCACCATGACGTCCGCGCCATTGTCGCGGGCGCGCAGCGCCGCGGTGAGCGCGCCTGCGCCGGAGCCGATGATCAGGATGTCGGTGGTCAGATCCCAGGTGTCTGTCGTCACTGCGCGGTTCCCGTGGTCGATGTGGGTGGTGGCGCGGCCCCGTGGCCGCTTGCCGCTCTTCGTTTGCCAATGCAGCCGGCATTATAAGTGCAATCAGACCGATGCGAAGGGCGTGGGTGCCATTGGCCGGTATTCGATGGCGAACCAGTCCTGAACAAGGCGGCACGGGCATGCTGGTGAGGATGGTCCGTTATGCTTTACTATTTGTCGGCATGCTTACCGCCTCGAACTCCGCGTGTTGCGGGCGTAGACTGCGGGCGTAGACTGGTAGCGCCGTATGGAATGCGCTGGCGCGGGTGGAGGGCTGACGGAGTGGAACAGCAGGGCATGACAGTGGAGCAGGCGGTGCGGCGTGCGCTCCATGAGCACGCAGGGGTGCCCGGTGCCTTGCTGCCCGTGCTGCAAGCGCTGCAGTCGGCGCTGGGCTGCGTGCCTGCGGTGGCGGTGCCGCTGATCGCCGAGGGGCTCAACCTGTCCCGCGCCGATGTGCACGGGGTGATCAGTTTTTACGACGACTTTCGCCAGCAGCCGGTGGGGCGCCACCAACTGCGCATCTGTCGTGCCGAGGCCTGCCAGGCGGTGGGCGCGGCGGCGCTGGAGGATCACGCGCGGCGCGTGCTGGGCCTCGATATGGGCGAGACCCGGGCCGATGGCAGCGTCACCCTGGATGCGGTCTACTGTCTGGGCAACTGTGCCTGCGGCCCTTCCCTGGCGGTGGGCGAACGTGTGCATGCCAGGGTGACCCCGGCGCGCCTCGATGCCCTGCTGGCGGGGCTCGGCATCGCCGGCGGCAGCGGCGGGGAGGGCGGCGCATGAGTCTCAGGATGTACGTTCCCGCGGATACCACCGCCTGCGCCCTGGGTGCGGATGAGGTTGCGGCCGCGCTCTGTGCCGAGGCCGCGCGCCGCGGGATCGAGCTGCAGCTGGTGCGCAATGGTTCCCGTGGCGCGTTCTGGCTGGAACCGCTGCTGGAGGTCGAGTACGACGGCGTGCGCCATGGCTTCGGGCCAGTGGCGCCCGAGGATATCCCCGCCCTGTTTGAGGCCGGCCTGGCGCTGCGGCCCGACTGTGCCCACCCCCTGGCACTGGGTCCGGTCGAGGCGCTGCCCTGGCTGGCGCGGCAGCGGCGCATCACCTTCGCCCGCGCCGGCGTGATCGATCCGCTCAGCCTCGACGATTACCGTACCCACGGCGGCTTTGCCGGCCTCGACCACGCCCTGACCATGAGCCCGCAGGCGATTGTCGACGCGGTGACCGAGTCCGGCCTGCGCGGCCGCGGTGGTGCGGCCTTTCCCGCCGGTATCAAATGGCAGACGGTGCTGGACGCACCGGGTGCGGAGAAGTACATCGTCTGCAATGCCGACGAAGGGGATTCCGGTACCTTCGCTGATCGCCTGCTGCTGGAGGCGGACCCGTTCCAGCTGATCGAGGGCATGTTGATCGCCGGCCTGGCGGTGGGTGCGGAGCAGGGGTACGTCTACCTGCGCTCCGAATACCCCCGTGCCCGCGATGTGTTCGGGCGCGCCCTGGTGCTGGCCCGCGAGGCAGGTTATCTGGGAGCGGATGTGTGCGGTCGTGGCCGCCGCTTCGATATCGAGCTGCGCCTCGGCGCCGGCGCCTACATCTGCGGCGAGGAGACCGCGCTGCTGGAGAGCCTCGAGGGGCGCCGCGGCCTGGTTAGGGCAAAGCCGCCACTGCCGGCGCTACAGGGGCTGTTTGGCAAACCGACCGTGGTCAACAACGTGCTGACCCTGGCGGCGGCAAGCAGTGTGCTGGCCGAGGGGGCCGGGGTCTACGGGGGGCTTGGCAGCGGCCGCTCCCGCGGCACCCTGACCCTGCAGCTGGCGGGCAACCTGCGCCAGGGGGGGCTGGTCGAGATTCCCTTCGGCATCAGTCTGCAGGCGGTGCTGGACACCTGGGCGGGCGGCAGCCTCAGCGGGCGCCCGCTGCGTGCCATCCAGATCGGCGGCCCGCTGGGCAGCTATCTGCCGCCGTCCCTTTGGGATACGCCCCTGGACTACGAGGCCTTTGCTGCCGTTGGTGCCATGCTCGGTCACGGTGGCGTGGTGGCCTTCGACGACAGCGTGGACATGGCCGCGCAGGCGCGTTTTGCCATGGCCTTCTGTGCCCACGAATCCTGCGGCAAGTGCACCCCCTGTCGTATCGGCGCAGTGCGTGGGGTGGAGGTCATCGATCGCATCCGCGCCGGTGAGCGGCCCGCTGAGCACCTGACGCTGCTGCAGGATCTGTGTGACACCATGGCCGATGCCTCCCTGTGCGCGATGGGCGGGCTGACGCCGATGCCGGTGCGCAGTGCACTGCGCTATTTTCCCGAAGATTTTGGACCCAGTGGCTCTGCTTCCCGGGATGGCAGCCCCGGCAACACAGGCGCACAGGAGGGCGGCGCGGCGGTGATCGCCCGCAGCCACTGATCGCGGCGAGGAGGTAGACACGATGATCGAATACTGTTCGCCGGACCCGGAGCAGTCCCGCCCGCAGCGCTATCGGCGCCAGGTTGATTATGGCACCCCGCGCCCGGACAGTGGTGCGGTGGTCAATCTGGTGATCGACGGCGTCAGCATCAGCACCCGCGCCGGCACCTCGGTGCTGCGTGCCGCGGCGGAGGCCGGCATTGGTATCCCGAAGCTCTGCGCCACGGATCGCCTCGACGCCTTTGGCTCCTGCCGCCTGTGCCTGGTGGCCATCGAGGGGCGCAAGGGCTATCCCGCCTCCTGTACCACCCCGGTGGCGGAGGGCATGGTGGTTAACACCCAGAGCGGCGAGCTGGCGCGGCTGCGCCGCAACGTCATGGAGTTGTACATCTCCGACCACCCGCTGGACTGCCTGACCTGCCCCACCAACGGCGACTGCGAACTGCAGGATGCGGCCGGCGAGGTGGGCCTGCGCGCGGTGCGCTATGGCTTTGATGGCGCCGGACACCTGCAGGCGGAAAAGGACACATCCAACCCCTATTTCACCTACGACCCGTCCAAGTGCATCGTCTGTTCACGCTGCGTGCGCGCCTGCAGCGATGTACAGGGTACCTTTGCCCTCAGCATTGCGGGTCGCGGCTTCGACTCGGTGGTGAGTGCCGGGCAGGAACAGCCGTTCATGGACTCCGAATGTGTGTCCTGCGGCGCCTGTGTCGATGCCTGTCCCACCGCCACCCTGGTGGAAAACAGCATCGTCGAACACGGTATTCCCGAGCACAGCCTGGTCACCACCTGCGCCTACTGTGGCGTGGGCTGTGGCTTCCGCGCGGAGATGCGCGGCAACCAGGTGGTGCGCATGACGCCGTGGAAGGACGGCAAGGCCAATGAGGGCCATGCCTGCGTCAAGGGCCGCTTCGCCTTTGGTTACGCCACCCACGGGGATCGCATCACCCGGCCGATGATCCGCGACAGCATCGACCAACCCTGGCGTGTGGTGGACTGGAACGAAGCCATTGGCTTCGCCGCGCGGCGTCTGCGCGAGATCCAGCTCAAATATGGCCCGGGCAGCATCGGCGCCATCAGTTCCTCGCGCTGCACCAACGAGGAAACATACCTGGTACAGAAGCTGGTGCGGGCGGCCTTCGGCAACAACAATATCGACACCTGTGCGCGGGTCTGTCATTCGCCCACGGGTTACGGTCTGAAGACCACCCTGGGGGAGTCCGCCGGTACCCAGGACTTCCGCTCGGTCGAGCAGGCCGACGTGGTGCTGGTGATCGGCGCCAATCCCACGGATGCGCATCCGGTGTTCGCCTCGCGTCTGAAGCGGCGCCTGCGCCAGGGTGCGCAGCTGATTGTGGCGGATCCGCGCCGCATCGATCTGGTGAAGTCGCCCCATATTCGCGCCGAACATCACCTGCAATTGCGTCCCGGCACCAACGTGGCCTTCATCAATGCCATGGCCCATGTGGTGCTCAGCGAAGGGCTGCAGCAGCAGGCCTTCATCGATGCGCGTTGCGAGCCGGAGGCCTATGCCCGCTGGCGCGATTTCATCTTGCGCGAGGAGCAGTCGCCCGAGGCCACCGCGGCAATTACCGGTATTCCGGCCGATACCCTGCGTGCCGCGGCGCGGCTCTACGCCACCGCGGGCAACGCCGCGATCTACTATGGCCTGGGCGTGACCGAACACAGCCAGGGCTCGACCATGGTCATGGGCATCGCCAACCTGGCCATGGCCACCGGCAACCTCGGCCGTGAAGGTGTGGGTGTGAACCCGTTGCGCGGGCAGAACAACGTGCAGGGATCCTGCGATATGGGCTCCTTCCCCCATGAGCTGCCCGGCTATCGTCACGTGTCCGACACAGCGACCCGTGCCCTGTTTGAGCAATCCTGGGGCGTGAGCCTGCAACCCGACCCGGGGCTGCGTATTCCCAATATGTTCGATGCGGCTCTGGACGGGGATTTCCGCGGCCTGTACTGCCAGGGTGAGGACATCGCCCAGTCCGACCCCAACACGACCCATGTACAGGCCGCCCTGCGCAACCTGGAATGCCTGATCGTGCAGGACCTGTTTCTCAACGAGACCGCGCAGTTCGCCCATGTGTTCCTGCCCGGCGCGTCTTTTCTGGAAAAGGACGGTACGTTCACCAATGCCGAGCGCCGCATCTCCCGCGTGCGCAAGGCCATGCCCCCGCTGGCGGGCATGGCTGACTGGGAGGTAACCCAGGCACTGGCCAATGCCCTCGGCTACCCGATGGACTACACCCATCCGGCGCAGATCATGGCGGAAATCGCCGGCCTGACACCGAGCTTCAGCGGTGTCAGCTACGAGCGGCTGGATGTGGCGGGCAGCCTGCAGTGGCCCTGCAATGATGAGCATCCCGACGGCACCCCGGTCATGCATGAAACGGCTTTTACGCGCGGCAAGGGGCTGTTCGCCATCACCCGCTACGTCGAGACCGGGGAGCGTGCCAATCGCCGTTTTCCGCTGCTTCTGACCACCGGGCGGATTCTGTCGCAGTACAATGTCGGCGCGCAGACGCGACGCACGGAAAACCAGCGCTGGCACCCGGAGGACGTGCTGGAAATCCATCCCCATGACGCCGAGGAGCGCGGCATTGTCGAGGGCGATTGGGTGGGTGTGCAGAGTCGTGCCGGCGATACCGTGCTGCGTGCCCGCTTGTCCCTGCGGCTGGCGCCGGGGGTGGTCTACACCACCTTCCACCATCCGTTCTCCGGCGCGAATGTGGTGACGACTGACAACTCCGACTGGGCCACCAACTGTCCGGAGTACAAGGTCACCGCGGTGCAGGTGGCCAGGGTGACATCGCCCTCGCAGTGGCAGTCGCGGCAACGCGACTTCAGCCGTCGTCAGCAGGCTCTGCTCGATGCCGCCCGCCCCGACTGACGGCCGCAGCCGGCGTTTGCCCGTGCAGCGCTGGCACGATGGCGAGCGGGTTGATGCCGATGACGCGGTGGTGGTCGAGCATCCGGTGGCGATGGTCTATAACGGTATCGCCCATGTGGTGATGATGGTCACACCGGTGGATCTGGAGGACTTTGCCCTCGGTTTCAGCCTCACCGAGGGTATCATCGGCGCGGCGGATCAGCTGTACGAGGTGGCGGTGGTGCCTGCGCCAGAGGGCACGGAGCTGCAGATGCGCATCAGCTCGCGCTGTTTCGAGCAACTGAAGACACGGCGACGCAACCTCACCGGTCGCAGCGGCTGTGGCCTGTGCGGGGCGGAGTCCCTGGAACAGGCCCTGCGCCCGTTGCCGTCACTGCCCCGCGGAGCCCGGCTTGCGCTGCCGGCCTTGCGCCAGGCGATCGCGGCCCTGGATCACGATCAGTCCAGCCAGGCGGAGACTGGTGCCATTCACAAGGCCCTGTGGTGTGATGCGTCCTCGGGTCGGATCCTGATGCAGCGCGATGACGTGGGCCGTCACAATGCCCTCGACAAGCTGATCGGCGCCCTCGCCCGGGAGGGTTTTACACCGGCTGCGGGCTTCGCCCTGGTATCGAGCCGCGCCAGCTATGAGCTGGTGGCGAAAACGGCGATGGCGGGCATTGAGTTGCTGGCTTCGGTGTCCGCACCCACCACCCTGGCCGTGGAGCTGGCACAGGCCTGCGGCCTGACCCTGATCGGCTTCGCTCGCCCGGGCCGTCATACGGTGTACGTCCACCCGCAACGTCTACTCACGGAGTAAGCTGATGCCCACGGAGCAGACCCTGCATCTGGTGAAAATGGCCAACCAGATCGCCGCCAACATCGACGGTGTGGACGAGCGGCAGCGCGCGCAGCAGGTGCTGGTGCACATCCGGAAATTCTGGGCGCCATCGATGCGGGACAAGTTGTGCGCCGCCCTGGCCGACCCGGAAGTCTCTGCATCCCTCGACCCCCTGGCCCGCCAGGCCCTGGAAGGATTGTAGGCTGGGTTAGCGGCTGCGCCGCGTAATCCAGCGCTCTCACCGTTATCTCATTTCGTGCCGATGTGGGTTCCGGAGTGATCTCCGGTCAGTGCCTCGATACGCTCGCTCGTCAGTGGATGGGTGGAGATGTAGCGACCCAGGCTGCGGTGGCGCTGGCCCTCGTCCATCTGATCTGCATCCAGGCGCTGTAACAGGTCGGTGAGGCGGGACACGGGGATGCCGTTGCGCCGCAGGTGGTCCGCCGCATAGCGGTCTGCCTCCAGTTCGAAGGCTCGCGAGTAACCCATCTGCAGCAGGATGACCGGCAGTGCAGCCACCAGTGTGGACACGTCCCCCGTGGTATAGGTGACGATCAGGCCGAGGGCGGACACCTGCAGGACCTGACGCAAGCCGTGGCGATGTTCGACATGGCCGACTTCGTGCGCCAGTATGGCCACCAACTCCTCATCATGCTGCGCCAGTTGCACCAGTTCGTCGGTGACGATGATGGTGCCGGAGGGCAGGGCCAGGGCATTGGCACCGAGGCGGCCACCACGGCGAAACACCAGTTCGTAGGCGTGGCGTGAGTCGGCATCCGCAACCACGCTATCGAACAACACTCGCAACTGTTGTCGGCGGGCCTCTGGCAGGGTGCTTGCCTGCAGGTGCGGGTTCAGGGCCTCCAGAGCCTGTTCGCCGATATGCCGGGCCACGGGTACCGGCAGCTGTCGGGCGATGTGGTCCGCCGCCGCGGGCAGGCCGTGGGCGACCATCAGCCAGCCGAACAGAGCCACCACCAGCACGCCGGTGAGGACATACTTCAGGTGGCTTTCCATGCGGTGCAGCCAGCTTGCACTGCGCTCCCGATGGTGTTCGGCCAGCAAGTGATCGATGGCGTCGTTGTCACGCGTCTCGAAGCGGCTGCCGTCCGGCAGGCTGAGAATACGTGGTGTGTTGCCAAGGCGTGACGAGACGGCCACCGCTGCCAGCGGATAGCAGGTTTGCTGATCGTTACAGTGCAGTCGCACGTCACTGCCACAGACCTCCAGCCAGGCTTCCTGGCTGGAAGAGCGCTGGCCGTCGCTGAGCCAGCCTTTGATGGTTCCGGCGGTATCGGTGGTCACAGGCCGATATCCAGACCGAAGGCCTCGCCGACCTCCTCGCCAATGGCGCTGCGCTGCCGGGCTTCCTCGGACACAAAGTTGTCCAGCGAGCCGTCCACGCGCAGCTGCAGGCACTCTGCGCGGTAACGCGCCAGGCGGACCTTCGCCCAGGGAATACCCAGGCCCAGGGTCAGGACGATGAGCAAGGCGTTGCCGAGGCGGATCCAGGCCAGCCGGTGCCCGGTCTGGGTGCTGAGGAAGCCGTGCTTTTGCAGCAGCGCCTGTCCGAATACCACATTGTGGGTTTCTGCGCTGATGTAGCTCGAACCCAGCAGGATCGCGATCAGCATGAACGGCAGGCCGACCAACTGCGCGATTTCGCCGAACACGTTCGTGGCGAGGCCCGCGGCAATCGACGCGAGGATGACACCGAGCAGGATCAGCCCGCCGCCGAGCAGGTAGATCCGGTAGAACGCCCCGGGGCCGAACTCGGGAATGAAATAACTGCGCCCGTAGCGGCTGTGGATGACATAGAAGTTGCGTTGCCGCCAGATCGCAAAGGGGTAGAGCAGTCCCAGGGTGAGCACCCCCAGCAGGGGCCACAGCACGAAGGCGGTAAAGGCCTCGCCGTAGCGGCCGTCAAAGCCGAAGCGGATGTTGCGGTAGGCGCTGTTGTAGTGGCGAAAGGCCATCGAGCGGCAGATCAGCTCCGGGAAAGCGAGGATGAAAACCAGCATCAGCAGCAGCGGCAGCCAGGGCACGAAATGACCGCCGAGCACATAGGCCAGCAGGAATACGACGGCGATCAACCGGCCCCGCAGGATGGCCAGCGGGCTGGCCCGGTACTCGAAGCTGTGGTTGTCGAGGTAGGTATTGCCGTAGAAATAGCGTTGATTGCGTACTTTCGCCCATGCGGAATAGACGCCAAGCGTGACGATGCTGAGCAGGATATTGACGATCCAGATGCGGAAATATTCCCTGCCATTTCCTTCAAAGCGGAAGGGCAGAGCGTTGCGCGCGTAAGGCAATGCCGGCTCGATGGTCGCGATGCTCTCTGGCACCGGCGCGATCAGTCCGTCGGCGGTGGTGGCTGTGCTCATGCAGGATCTCCCTGGCCGTCTGGTTGTTGTCGTTGTTTTACTGCGCTGTGGCTTGGGGCGAGGGCCAGGGCCAGCACAGTGCGGCGGGCAGGTGCATCATGCCACTGGAATCGCCGTGGAGCGACGAGGTGATGTATCCTCTGAGCGCGCCGCCCGGGCATTCCGCCAGGGTCTCGGTGCAAACAAGTTTAGCCTGAATATGCAGCAGCAAAACAATGACAGCGAACACCTGCACTGGATGCGCCGCGCCCTGGCCCTGGCCGAGGCCGCCGCCGAGGCGGGCGAGGTGCCAGTGGGTGCCGTGCTGGTGCGTGATGGCGAGGTGTTGGGGGAGGGATTCAACCAGCCGATTTCCCGCCACGATCCCACGGCGCATGCGGAGATCGTCGCCCTGCGCGAGGCAGCGGCCGCGGCCGGCAACTACCGGCTGCCGGGGACGACGCTGTACGTGACCATCGAGCCCTGCAGCATGTGTGTCGGGGCCATGGTTCATGCCCGGGTGGAGCATCTGGTGTTCGGCGCCAGGGAGCGCCGGGCCGGAGCGGTGATCAGCGCGCAGCAATTGTGTGACGCCCCCTGGCTGAACCATCGCATCGCCTGGGAAGAGGATGTGCTTGCGATCGAGGCGGGTGAGTTGTTGCGTGACTTTTTCCGCAGCCGGCGCTGATTCAGAGTGCGTCCAGAGCGGTGCGGATGTTTTCCGGCAGATACTGATCCATGCTCTGCGGTGGGGGCGTGCGTTCCCTGGCCAGGTCG
>JBJHBY010000033.1:18314-19846 GCA_050485745.1 Gammaproteobacteria bacterium
GGCCAGCAGGCTGTAGTAGTGTCGTATGTTCTGTACGTACACCACAGGCTCGCTGCCACGGGCGTAGCCAAAGCGGGTGTGCTGGTAGTAGGCGCGCTTCGACAGCAATGGAAGGCGCTCCTTCACGTCCGCCCACTTGTTCGGGTCTCCACCCTGGCGCTGGGTGATGATGCGCGCGTCCTCGAGGTGCCCGAGACCGACATTGTAGGCGGCCAGAGCGAACCAGGTGCGATCCGGCTCCTGCACCTGGGCCGGAATACGGCGATGAACAAGGCGGAAGTAGCGCGCCCCGCCGCGCAGGCTCTGTTCCGCATCGAGGCGGTTGGTCACCCCCATCTCCTGTGCCGTGGGCAGCGTCAGCATCATGATGCCGCGCACCCCGGTGGGGGAGCGCGCTCGCGGGTTCCAGTGGGATTCCTGGTAGGCGATGGCCGCGAGCAGGTGCCAGTCGAGATCGAATTCCTCGGCGATCTGTTCGATCAGGGGCTGGTAGGTGGGCAGGCGCCGCGCCAGGTTCAGGTTGAAGGTGCGTGAGTCGATGGGGGTGTTGTCTTCACTGTGGCTGTAGAAGCGCTCCACCAGCTGGCCCAGCTCGCCGCTGTCGCGCAATTGCCGGAAGAACACCTCCATCGCCTCGAGCAGGCGCTGGTTGTCGGTATTGCGCGCCACGGCCCAGCCCAGTGAGCTCGGCTGGCCAATGCTGAAGCCAATCTGCAGGTACGGGTAGAAGCCGCGGTTGGCGATGTACTCATTCGAGTCGATGATGGTGTAGTCGATCTCGCCATCGGTGAGCATTTCCAGCAGGTCGATGGTTTCCAGGTCGGCGGATTCCACCCATTGCAGCTCGGGGTACTCGATCTGCAGGGCGCGCAGGTATTCGGCGTGGCTGCTGCCGGCGAGAACGTGCAGGCGGCTGCCATTGTCGAGCAGATCGGCGGGGCTGCGCGGCCGCGGCCGGCCGCCGCGATACAGGACGTACTGCTCAATGTCCATGTAGGCGGGGCCGAACTCCAGCCGCTGCTGTCGCTCCGGGGTGATGGTCAGGCCGGCAGCGGCCACATGGGCGTTGCCGCGAAACAGGCTGGAGAGGATGCCCTCGAGGCTGTGGTCGGCGTCCACGCGCAGGTCCACGCCCAGAAAGTCGGCGAAACGCCGCGCCAGTTCATACTCAAAGCCGTTGGGTTCGTCGTGCAGATTGTAGAACGTGGTGGGCCCGTTGCGCGTTACCACGCGCAGCATACCCTCGTCCTGAATGCGGCCGAGGCTGTCCCGGGGGTCGGCACAGCCCCCCAGGCCCACGCCGGTGAGGAGCAGGACGAGGGTCAGCATCAGGGTGGGCAGGGCGTGGAGCCCCAGCCACCACGGATGCACCGTCGGGCAGGGCGGGCGGCGGTCCATTCCGGAATTCTAGGGCACCTCTGAACAATTCGGCAATGGCTCAGCGGAGCCTCTGGCGGACACTGGCGAGGCGCAACGCGAAGGTCAAGGGTTGCTCTCCTTGACGAGCGTTGCAACGACGTCCAGTGTGCGCC
>JBJHBY010000034.1:0-337 GCA_050485745.1 Gammaproteobacteria bacterium
GGCCAGTCCGGGCAAGGTGTCGAACGAAACAAAATAGCCACCCCGCGGCTCGGTCCAGCGGCCGAGGCCTTCCAGTTCGCCGCGCAGCGCCGACAGCACCGCCTCGAAGCGGGGCCTGAGCAGTGCCGCGTGCCGGCGCATCAGTGCCTCGATACCGGCCCGGTCCTTCAGGAAGCGCACGTGGCGCAGCTGGTTGACCTTGTCCGGCCCGATCTGGCTGAAGCCCAGGTGCTTGCGGAACTCCGCCAGGTTGGCCTTGCTTGCGCCGATAAAGGCCACGCCAGCGCCGGCGAAAGTGATCTTTGAGGTGGAGCCAAAAATGTACACGCTGTCCGCG
>JBJHBY010000034.1:347-11690 GCA_050485745.1 Gammaproteobacteria bacterium
CTGCGCGACACAGCTCCATCAGGTTGGCCAGTTGCGGCGCAGCCTCGTCCAGAGCGTGAACCGCATAGGCGTTGTCGAAGAAAATGCGGAAGTGCGGTCCGGCGCGTTTGCCCAGTTGCGCCAGGCGCTCCAGCACCGTGTCGCTGTAGACGATGCCACTGGGGTTGGAGAAGCGCGGCACGCACCAGATGCCCTTGATCATCGGGTTGGCGGCCACGGCGGCCTCGACGGCGTCCATGTCCGGCCCTTCATCGGTCATGGTCACGGGCTGCAGCTTGATACCGAGGTGCTCGCACACGGCAAAGTGGCGGTCGTATCCGGGAACCGGCGCCAGGAAGATGACTTCACCGCCGGCCTTGCTCCAGGCGCTGTCCGGGCCGGCCACGCCGTTGTGCAGGGCGAACTGCACAGCCTGGTACATCAGCGTCAGGCTGGAATTGCCCGCCACCATGATTTCGTCCTCGCGCACGCCGATCAGTGGCGCGAACAGGGCGCGGGCCGAGGCGATGCCATCGAGGCCGCCATAGTTGCGCACATCCGTGCCATCGCCGTCGCGGTAATTGCCCTGGAGAATACCGTCGAGAGCGTCCGACAGGGCCAGCTGCTCGGCGCCCGGTTTGCCGCGGGTGAGGTCGAGCTTCAGGCCCAGGGCCTGAAAGTGCCGGTACTGGTCTTCGAGTTCGGATGCCCATTCCCGCAGCTGCGCGGGGGATGCGTTTTCGAGTTGCAAAGTGGCGTCTCCCGGGTGATGAACGGTGCCTGGCGTAGAGCTCGCCGGGCAGCGCATTATAACCGCAGCCCTGTGCCGGGTCATGGTGCATTGCCGGGTCAATTCGCGCGAAGGTTCAGTCCCTGGCGAAATGTGCCATCAGCGCCTGCAGCTGCGCCAGGGCCTGGTCCGAGGCATCGATGATCTG
Organism: Gammaproteobacteria bacterium; assembly: GCA_050485745.1. Taxonomy (GTDB): domain Bacteria; phylum Pseudomonadota; class Gammaproteobacteria; order Pseudomonadales; family CAMLJR01; genus JBJHBY01. The sequence goes on from JBJHBY010000034.1 coordinate 1,265, forward strand.
GAAGCCCGCCCAGTAGCGACTGTACTGCTCGGCCTGCCGACACCACAGGCAGTCGACACCGACATCGATGTGGTCATTGCCCAGCAGTGGCTCGGGCAGGCGCAGGGCGAGCTGGAAAATGGACTGGACCGGGACACTGCGCCCTGTCATCAGCATCATCCCCTCCAGGGACAGGTTGACCAGTTCCCCGAACTCGCCGCCATTGATGGTATCGACGGCGATGATCGTCTGGTCGAGGGTTTTGCGGGGCTGTCTGCGCCGTGTCTCCATACACTCCTCAGGTTCCCTGTGCGCGCTGGTTGCGTCCGAGTTGCTCGGCGACGCGTTCCAGGGCGCGTTCGAAGAAGGGTTTCTGTTCCAGCTGCCCCAGCACACGCGCCTCGCCGTTATTGATGGCCCTTGCCAGGGCGTGAACATCATGCACCGCGGCCTGTTGGCCCAGGGCGTTGACGAACATGAAATGCCCCGTGCGTGTATTCGACCAGGCCAGCTTGAGACGTTGCTGCTGGCGCCGCGGTCCATGGGCACCGAACAGGAACCAGGTGCCGAAAGCCAGCGCCAGCAGGGCCTTGTGCTCGGGGTCGCGACCGGGTGGTTTGGCCGCGGCGCGTGATGCGGGTGCGGTGGCGGCCGGCACGGGTTGCTCGGGTGAATCGGGTTCAGTGGGCCCGGCCACCGGCTGCGTCAGGCGACAACCGGGCAGGGCGGCGAGCAGGGCTTCGCCGCTGCGTGTGTCGAAGCCCACCGCCTGCAGGCCGTTGCGCAGTTCGTCGAGCAGGGCCCGGGCGCGAGGGGCCTGATCGGCTGCTGCAGCCGCGGGGCTGGCGTACCAGAGGATCTCGTCGACACTGCCTCCGGCCCTGCGCCATTCGTCACTGTCGGTGCCATGGCGCAGGATGACGAAGGTGAGGTAGCTGCTCCAGGGCTCGAACAGCAAGGTGCGCAGTGGAGGGGGCAGTACCCGGTCGCGGGTGCGGCGGGCGATGAACTGCTCGGCTTGCAAACGGGCATTGCGAAGTCGTTGTTCCCCTTCGGCAGCTTCCCGCGCGCGTTGCTCTGCCAGTTGCACGCGGTGGCCGTGTTGGTGCAGGAACTGGTTGAAGTCGCTGTCCAGTTCTGCGAACAGGCGGGCGTCCTCGCTGAACTCGTCGAGCACGCGCTGCACCAGGGACTTCATCTTGCGGAAGACTTCGCTGCGTTGCTTGCCCTCGGGCTCGACCCATTGCTCGCCCGCGGCGACCATGCTGTTGAACAGATTGCGCGCGGGATGGCCGGGGTTTTCCACCAGGCTCTGGTCGAGCAGCGCAAGTTTGAGAAAGGGCGTGTGCAGATAGGACAACAACGCCTTCACTGCGTCCGGGAGCTGCTCGTCGGCGAGCATATAGTCGAACAGAAAGCCCACCAGCTCGATGACCTCGTGGTTGCCCAGTCCCCCTTGCCCAGCCCCGGATATCGACGTCAGCGTCTGTGCCGCGGAGGGAGCGGTTTCGGGTGTCGGGCTTGCCGCCGCAGGGGTGGCGGCCAGTTGTCCGGCGCTCTCCCGCTGCAGGCTGGCGAGGATGGGGATCAGGCTGGCCGCCGGTGCCACTGGCGCTCCGGGCAGGTTTCCCCGCAGGTGGCGAATCAGCGCCAGCAATTCGCGCTGTCGCGCTGCGCTCCGGGTGTCGCCGTCGCTGTTGCTGCCTGGTGCTCCGGTGTCGGTCTTGTCTACGGCGGCGTCGCCGGATTTGCGCAGGTCGTGGCGCAGGTTGGGCAGGATACCCGCCTCGCGCAGTTGCTGATTGAGTTGGCGGTAGAGTGAGCCCAGATGGCTCATGTAGGCGCTGTCGCAGAATTTCAGTGACAGCAAATGGGCGCGGTTGTCTGCCGGAAAACTGCGCAGTGCACGGTCCAGTGCACGGGCGTGGACGGCGGGTGCCAACGGGTTGCCGGACTCGCTGATCTTGCGCCCACCGGCGAGAATGGCCAGGCGCTGCTGCAGGGCATAGAGAGCCTCCGAGTGGGCGGCGCTGCTGCGACGACTGAGGCTGTCGATGGCGATGGAGCGCTCCAGGTGGTCTTCCTCTACCAGAGCCAGGGCCTCCGCTTCATCGTCTGGTGCCGGGTCTGCTGCCGGGGCGGCATCGCCCGAGACCGGCTGGTCCACAAGAAAGGCCTGCCAGGCGCGATCGAGCTCGCTGGCGAAGCCCTGTTCGACGCGATCGCGCTGGCGGATCAGGGCGTTGCGCGCCTGCCAGTAGCGGCTTTGATTGAGATTGTCGCCGGCGATGTCCGCCAGCCTGAACAACTCCTGCTCCAGGGCGTCCAGGGCGGTGGCAAGGTGTTGCTGGCACCAGATCATGGCCTGGTCACGCAGCTGCTGGGTCAGTTGCCCGCGTCGGCTGTTCGCTGCCTGATCCTTGCGCTGGTCGCTCATTGGGCAGTCCGGAGAATGTGATGGTGCCGTCTCGCAGTATAGATCAAATCGGATGGGGCCCCGGGTTGATCCGCCGGCAGCAGCAAGCGCGTAGACCGGGGTCGGCAGGCGGGGGGAAATGCATGGCCATTGCAGTCGTGGGAGCAGGAATGTCGGGCAGTGCCTGTGCCCGGGCACTGGCCGCCGGGGGGCGGGAGGTCACGGTATTCGACAAGGCCCGCGGCAGCGGTGGGCGGTTGGCCAGTCGCCGCATCGGTGAAGTCAGCGTCAATATCGGAGCTCAGGTGATACCGCAGAACGCGTCCGCGGACTTCCGCGCGGCCTGCGGCGATTGGCTGCAGGCCGGTCTGCTGCGCCATGGCATGGATGGCGATACGCAGTCCCCAGTGCTGCTGCCCAATGGACGGCTTTCGGCGCTGACGCGAGCATGCCTGCAGGGGTCGCGGCTGGTGACCTCGGCGCGGGTTGCGCGCATGACCCCCGCGGCCGCCGGTGTGAATCTGTTCGACGATCAGGAGCGGTTCCTCGGGGGGTTTGAACAGGTCGTGTTGACCGCCCCTGCGCCCCAGGCGCTGATACTGTCGAGGCAGCACTGGCCACAACTGGCTGATCTTGCGGAGCAGGCGCGGTTTTCACCCGCCTGGGTGGCTGTGGTGTCGTTGCCGCGCACCGTGGCGCCGGGCAAAGCCGCGCTGGCGCTCCAGGGCCTCGAAGGCCTGTATGCCCAGGGGCCGGATCCCTTGCACCAGGGGCGTGAGCTGTTCCTGGTCGAGGCCGACGCGGCCCTCAGCGCCGACTGGCTTGAGCGTGAGCCTGAGCAGGTCGGGGAGTGTCTGGCCTTGCGGGCGGAGGAGGCCTGTGTCCTGGCGATGGGTGATGCACAGGTACTGGCGGTCCATCGCTGGCGCTATGCCCGGGTGGTGCGCGGCTGCGGGCGGCTGTATGCGGCTTCGGAGCGCCTCTGGCTGGCCGGCGACTGGTTGCCGGGAGGAGGTATCGAGGCGGCGTGGTCCAGTGGCGATGCCGTTGCCGGGGCACTGCTCGCCGCAGATCGGTGAATCCTGCCTCGACTGACGTGATCCGGTGCACGACCAGTGGCGTATGCTTGTCAAGGTTTTGTCTCCGGGGTGTACAGGTCGTGACGCAGGATTTGCAGCAGCGTATCGCGGTGGGAATGGGTGCCTGTCTTGCGGGGCAGGCGGTGCGCTTCAACGGGTCGAGCAAGCGTGCCCCGGGGCCATTGCGCCAGCTCTCCGATTATTTCGAATTCAGGCCGTTCTGCCCCGAGGTTGGCATTGGTCTGGGCGTGCCGAGGGAGCCGATCCGCCTGGTGGGTGGGCCAGAGGCACCGCGGGCCGTCGATAGCGCGACCGGCAAGCGGGACGTTACCGATGAACTCTCCGCCTGGGCGCGGGGTATCGATCTGGATGCCCTGTGTGGCTATGTGCTGGTCAAGGGCTCTCCCAGCTGTGGTATGGAACGGGTCAAGCGCTACAGTGAGTCCGGCGCGGTCCTGGGTGTCGATGCTACCGGCGTGTTTGCGCGTGCCATCATGGAGGCCAGCCCTCTGCTGCCCGTCGAGGAAGATGGTCGCCTCAACGATGAAGCCTTGCGGGAGAGCTTCGTCGTGCGGGTCTTTACCTTGCACGCCTGGAAGCGGCTCCAGGCCGAGGGGCTGACACGCAAGGGCTTGATCGATTTCTATTCCCGCCACAAGTATCTGGTCATGAGCCATGATGTGGAAAGCTATCGTCAGCTGGGGCGCCTGCTGGCGCAGGCCGGCAAGACATCGCTGGAGGCACTGGCCGCGGACACCATTCGCCTGATCATGCAGGCCCTGGTCCGGCCCGCAAGCCGTGGCCGTCACGCCAATGCGCTGATGCACGTGCAGGGCTACCTCAAGCGCCATCTCGGCAGCGCCGACAAGGCTGAGCTGGTGGCACTGATCGAGCAGTATCGCAAGGGCATCATCCCGCTGGTGGTGCCGCTGACTCTGCTGCAGCATCATTTCCGTCGGCACCCCGACCCCTACATTGCCCGCCAGGTGTTCATGCAACCGTATCCTGCCGCGCTGGGCCTGAGGAGTCGTCTCTGATGAGCTCGCTGGTCTGGTTCCGCAGCGATCTGCGGGTGGATGATCACACTGCACTGGCGCATGCGGTATCGTCGAGTGCCCCGGTGCACGCCCTGTTTCTGGCCCTGCCCGGGCAGTGGCAGGGGCACGACTGGGCGCCGGTGAAGGTCGATTTCCTGTGGCGGAACCTGGCGGCGCTGTCCGCAGAGCTGGCGGCGCGCGGTATCGCCCTGCAGGTAGAGATTTTGCCGGATGGCGCAGATGTTCCCGCCGCCGTGGTGGCGGCCGCGCGGGCCTGTGGCGCGGGCTCGGTGCTGGCACATCGCGAGTACGGGGTGGACGAACTGGCCCGTGACGACGCCGTCGCCCGCGAACTGTCCGCCGCGGGCATCAGCTGGCGCTGTTTTGATGACGCCACCCTGCTGCCCCCGGGGAGTGTGCTCACGGCGCAGGGGGATTCTTTTCGGGTTTACTCGCCATTCCGGCGCCGCTGGCTGAGCCTGGTTGCGGGTGAGCCCCTGTCGTGCCTGCCCGCACCGCCCCGCAACGACGCGCCCCTGGCGGTGACGGCGCTGCCGGCCTGCCCCTATCCGGCTTCAGTGGTGGACCCCGCGCTCTGGCCCGCCGGTGAGGATGCTGCGCAGGCACGCTTGCAGGCATTCATCAGCGATGGACTGGCTGGTTATCACGAGCACAGGGATATTCCCGCGGAGCCCGGCACCAGTCGCCTGTCACCCTACCTGGCGTTGGGTGTGATCTCGGTGCGGCGTTGCCTGGAGGCGGCATTGGCCGCCAATGGTGGAGAGTGGAGTGGTGGCAGCCGCGGCGCGGAGACGTGGATCAACGAACTGATCTGGCGCGAGTTTTATCTGCACGTGCTGGCGGCATTCCCGCGGGTCAGCATGAACCTGCCGTTTCGGCCCCAGGCTGCGAAGCTGCGCTGGCGCAAGGACCCGGAAGCATTGCGGCGCTGGTGCGTCGGGGAGACGGGCTTTCCGCTGGTGGATGCCGCCATGCGCCAACTCCTGCAGACCGGCTGGATGCACAACCGGCTGCGCATGGTCACGGCCATGTTTCTTTGCAAATATCTGCTGCTGGACTGGCGCCTGGGAGAAAAGTACTTCATGCAGCATCTGATTGATGGCGATCTCGCCGCGAACAATGGCGGCTGGCAGTGGAGCGCTTCCACGGGAACCGATGCCGCGCCTTACTTCCGCCTGCTCAGCCCGGTGCGGCAGGCGCAGCGCTTTGATCCGGACGGCGCGTTCGTGACACGTTTTTTGCCCGAGCTGCAAGGCCTTCCTCCCAAAGTGTTGTTGCAACCCGGTGCTCCCGAGCTCCTGCAGCGTGGTTATCCGCCGCCGATGCTGGATCTGGCGGTGGCGCGGCAGCGTGCCCTGGATGCATTTCGCGAAGCGGGAGCCGCGGCATGACGGATCGCCTGCAGCGCTTTCTGGATGCCTACCAGAACCTCCCTGAAACCGGGCTCGATGTGCTCGACACGGTGTATGACCCGGCCGTGGTATTCATCGACCCCTTTCATCAGGTGACCGGGCTGCCTGCGCTGAAGCGCTACCTGGCCGCGACCTACAGCAATGCCCGCGAAGTGCGCTTTGTCTTCGATACTCCCCTGGTGGAGGAGGACGCTGCCTGCGTGCCCTGGATACTGCATTTTCGTCATCCGCGCCTGCGCGCCGGGGCGGGCATCGAGGTGCCCGGTATCAGCCACCTGCGCTGGCGCGAGAGCAGTGCAGCCGCTGTGCGCATCTGCTGGCATCGGGACTATTACGACGCGGGTGCGCTGCTGTACGAGCACGTTCCGGTGCTCGGTACCGCGGTGCGCTGGTTCAAGCGCCGCTTGCAGTCCGGGTGAAGAGTGGCGATGGTCTGGAGCATCCCATGAAGGTGTCATTGCGTGACAGAACGGTGCTGATCACCGGGGCCTCGTCGGGTATCGGTCGCTCTCTGGCTCTTGCCCTGGCCGAGAGGGACAACCGGGTGATCGTCTGCGCGCGCAGTGTGGAGGCGCTGGAGGAACTCGCCCGGTTGCAGCCAGGGCGCATTCTGCCTCTGCCCTGGGATATCACCGATGCCGGGCAGTTGCCCGCCACCACACAGCGCCTGGCGAAGATCACTGCGCACATTGACGTGGCCATTCTCAATGCGGGTACCTGCGAGTACGTCGATGTGCGCAATTTCGATCCGGCACTGGCGCGCCGTGTCATGGATACGAACTTCGGGGGCATGGTCAACAGCCTGGCCCTGGTTCTGCCCTTGCTGCGCCATGCGCCGCGTCCCGCCCATTTGGTGGGGATCAGCTCGCTGAGCACCTTTGTGCCGATGCCCCGGGCCGAGGCCTACGGCGCATCCAAGGCGGCACTGCGCTACTTCCTCGACAGCCTGCGTGTCGACCTCCACGTCGAGGGTATCGATGTCAGCGTGGTCAGCCCCGGTTTCGTGCGTACGCCACTGACCGACCGCAACGATTTCGACATGCCCTTCCTGATGGAGGCGGAAGACGCGGCGGGGGTGATCCTGCGCGGCATCGAGCGGCGGCGTGCGCATATCGTCTTCCCGCGTCGCCTGGCCTGGCCTCTGGCCCTGCTGAACCGGTTACCCGCCCGCCTCTGGGCCCGTCTTGGACAATTCATGGTGAGGAAGCCTGAATGAAGATTGCTGTCATCGGCTCCGGTATTGCCGGTCTCAGTGCGGCCTGGCTGCTGAGCAAGCGCCATCAGGTGACCCTGATCGAATCCGGGCCACGCCTTGGCGGACACACCGCCACCATCGACGTTCCCCTGGGGGGACGCACCTGGGCGGTGGATACGGGTTTTATCGTGTTCAACGACTGGACCTATCCGAATTTCATTCGCCTGATGTCCGAGCTCGGAGTGGCCAGTCAGGAGACCGACATGGGCTTCTCGGTGAAATGCGCCGAAACCGGCTTCGAATACTGTGGAAGCAATCTCAATGGTCTTTTCGCCCAGCGCCACAACCTGTTCAGCCCGGCCTTCTGGGGCATGCTGCGCGACATCCTGCGCTTCAACCGGGAGGCGGCGGCGGACCTCGACGCCGGCCGTATCGATGCATCCATGACCCTGGGAGAGTACCTCTCGAGTCGCGGGTATGGTCAGGCCTTTCGCGAGCGCTACCTGGTACCTATGGGCGCCGCGATCTGGTCTTCCGGGCTGGCGGCCATGGCGGCCTTTCCTGTGCACTTTTTCGTGCGTTTCTTTCGCAACCACGGCCTGCTCAGCATCGATGAGCGGCCGCAGTGGCGGGTGATCCAGGGTGGTTCGCGCAGCTACATCGAACCGATGTCGGCCCCCTTTCGCGAGCGCATTCGCCTGGCGGCGCCGGTGCGCGCCGTACGGCGCTTGCCGGAATCAGTAGCGATTCGCTGTGAGGGGGCGGAGGAGGAACATTTCGAGCAGGTGGTGATCGCGGCCCACAGTGATCAGGCCCTGGCCATGCTGGCCGATGCCAGCCCCGAGGAGCGCGAGATTCTTGGTGCCCTGCCATACCAGGACAATGACGTGGTGCTGCACACCGATGCCTCGTTGCTGCCGCGCCGGCGCCGTGCCTGGGCCAGCTGGAATTACCACCTCGCCAGCGGCGATGCGACGCGGGCGGTCCTGACTTACAACATGAACATGTTGCAGCGTCTCGAAGCACCGGAGATCTTCTGCGTCACCCTGAACCACACTGCGGCCATTGACCCGCAGCGTGTCATTGGTCGCTACCGCTACGCACACCCGGTATTCACGCCCCGGGGCATGCTGGCGCAACAACGGCGCACCGAGATCAGCGGTGTGCGCCGGACCTGGTTCTGTGGCGCTTACTGGCATAACGGTTTCCACGAGGACGGCGTGCGCAGTGCCGTCGAGGTGGCCCATGGGCTGGGGGTCGACTGGTGAGCCCGCATAGCGCGATCTACTGCGGCAGCGTGCGCCACCGGCGGTTTATGCCCGTGGTGCATGCATTCCGCTATCGCGTGTTCATGCTGTATCTGGATCTCGCCGAGCTGCCCGCGGTGTTCGACGGTACGCCCCTGTGGTCCGCACGACGCCCGGCTCTGGCCTGGTTTCGGCGCAGGGATTACCTGGGTGATCCCGAGCAGCCACTGGATGCCAGTGTGCGCCAGGCCGTCGCCGAGCTGCGGGGTGATCCTCCGGATGGACCCATACGTATGCTCACCAACCTGCGCTATTTTGGCTACTGCATCAATCCGGTGACGCACTATTACTGTTTCGGCAGGGATGGCCAATCCCTCGATTGCGTGCTGGTGGAAGTGACCAACACACCCTGGGGTGAGCGCCACCGTTACCTGATTCCCGGGGCTGAGCGGTTGATGCGACACGAGTTTGACAAGGTGTTTCATGTCTCGCCCTTTCATCCGCTGCAGATGCGGTATCGCTGGCGAGGCAACGTGCCCGGCGAGCATCTGGCGGTGCACATGGAAAATGTGCAGGACGATCGCAGTGTGACCGACGCCACCCTGAGGTTGGAGCGTCGTGCGCTGAACAGCACTGCGCTGCTGTCCCTGCTGGTGCGTTACCCGTGGATGACGGCCAGTGTGGCGCTGGGCATCTATTGGCAGGCGATGCGTCTGTGGCTCAAGGGAGCCCCAGTCTTCGATCACCCCGGTGGTCTTCGCCCGGAGCAAGAGTGACAGAGGTCCCTATGGAGAGAACGAGTGAACAGTTGGCGACGCTTGAGCGGCCGTTGCAGCCGGCATCAGGTGTGTCCGATCGCTGGATACGACAACTGGTGATGCGGCAGCTGTCGCGCCTGGCACGGGGCCGGTTGCTGGTCGACGAGGGTGGGCAGCGGCATGTGTTTGGCAATACCGACGCGGCGGAAGAGCTTGTCGCCCATCTGGTGGTGCACGATGCTTCTGCTTACCGTGATGTCTTGCTGCGCGGTACTGTCGGTGCCGGTGAGGCCTTCATGCGCGGCAGCTGGAGCTCACCGGATCTGACCCGTGTTATCCGCATCTTCGTGGCCAACCTGGAGTTGATGGATGATCTCGATGGCCGCATGTTGTCCCCGCGACGGTTGATCATGGCGGCCACCCACCTGGCGCTTCGTGCCTGGCACGGGTTGCGCGCCAACACCCGCCGCGGAGCGCGCGACAACATTGCCGCCCATTATGACCTGGGCAATGACTTCTTCCGGCTGTTTCTCGACCCGACCATGATGTACTCCTCTGCGGTGTTCCCGTCGGAGCAGTCCAGCCTGGAGGGTGCGTCCCTCTACAAACTGGACCTGATCTGCCAGAAGCTGCAGCTTTCGCCCGGAGATCACCTGCTCGAAATCGGTACAGGTTGGGGAGGGCTGGCCCTGCATGCCGCGCAGCGTTACGGTTGCCGTGTCACCACCACGACGATCTCCCGGGAACAGCACGATTTCGCCGTGGAACGCGTTCGCGAGGCGGGACTCGAGGACCGCGTCACGGTGCTCCTGCGGGATTACCGCGATCTCGAGGGTCGGTTCGACAAGCTGGTCTCCGTGGAGATGATTGAGGCGGTGGGGCATCGCTACTACAGTGCCTATTTCCGCCAGTTCTCCCGGCTGCTCAAGCCGGAGGGTCTCGCCCTGGTCCAGGCCATCACCATCGCCGATCAGCGCTATGACGCGGCGCGGCGTTCGGTGGACTTCATCCAGCGCTATATCTTCCCGGGAGGGTCGTTGCCCTCGACGTCCGTGATCGCCGGACATCTGGCTCGCGATACCGATCTCACCATCGTCGGTATCGAGGACATTACGCTGCACTATGCGCGCACCCTCGCCGCCTGGCGTGAGCGCTTCATGGCGCGGCTGGATCAGGTGCGGGAGCAGGGCTTCGATGAGGTCTTCATTCGCATGTGGCATTTCTACCTGAGCTACTGCGAAGGTGGGTTCCTGGAGCGCAGCATTGGCACCCAGCAGATTCT
>JBJHBY010000034.1:11700-19829 GCA_050485745.1 Gammaproteobacteria bacterium
CGCCCGGGTTGGCGTCCCGGCCAGGCTTGAGGCCTGTTCCGTGCGGACGTTGCGGTGCCCGCCGCTGCTGCTCAACGTGCTGCTTTTCGAGGCGGGGTGGCTGGCCTGTGTCATCGGGGGAAGCGGCATTGCCCTGTTCGTGGTGCCACCGCTGTTGCTCGGTCACTGGTACTGGCTGGCGCGTGGCGCGCGGGAGTGGCAGGGCATTGCCCTCGGCACCGCCCTCGGTGTGAGTGTCGACAGTGCACTGCACGCCGCCGGGGTGTTCGTGTTCAGTGGTGCGTTTGTTGTTGACGGCGTGGCCCTGGGGGTTCCCCTGTGGCTGGGACTGCTCTGGCTGCTGTTCCTGACGACCTTCAACCATGCTCTGCGCTGGCTGCGGGGGCGGCTCTGGCTGGCGACGCTGCTGGGCGCTCTGGGTGGGCCCTCCAGTTATCTCGCCGGAGTGTATCTGGGTGCCGCCGGGTTCGGATTATCCACCCTGCCGGCACTGCTTCTGTTGGCGGCTGTCTGGGCCGTACTGACACCCCTGCTGGTCCAGATCATGGCCTGGGCGGTGAATCGAGGAGAGGTTTCGACATCATGAAGAAGTGGCTCTGGCTGCTGCTGTGCCTCACCCTGGGCGCGAACGCTGAACGGGATGATCTGGAAGTGGTGGGACGGGCCTATGATGTGTCCGGGGAGCGCTTTCTCTATCTTGAGCGTCACCGCTGGCGCGGTCAGGAACACCTGGTGCAGTTTTTTGATCCCGATGGCGAGCTGATCGCGGAAAACCGCTTGCGCTACGAGCGCGCATCCAGCGAACCCGCCCATGATCAGATCGACCATCGCAGTGGGCGGCGCGAGGGTGCACGCTGGGACGGTGACCGGCTCTATCTGTTTCGGGATGAACGTGAGCGTCGCGTCGAGCCCGGCGAGCCCCTGGTGATCAGCTCCGGCTTTGAACCCTTCGTGCGCAGCCACTGGTCCGAGCTCACGTCGGGTGAATCCCTGCGTTTCGATTTTGCGGTGGCGGGCAGCCTGCGCACCCTGGGCCTGGCAGCCCGCAGCCTGCCGCAGGCTGACTGCCAGCTGGAACTGGAGGACGGCTGGGTCTGCTTCCGGGTAGAGGCGGCAAGCCGCCTGTTCCGCTGGCTCTCGGACCCGATCGATCTGGCCTACGATGAACAGCGGCGCCTGCGCACCTATCGTGGCCTGTCCAATTTGCGTGACGAGCGGGGTGATTCCCTGTCGGTCCTGATCCGCTACGAGTACCGGGACGCCGGTGACGACGCCCTGGCGAGCCTCTGCGAGCGGGATGCATCGGCGCCCCGCTTCTGCTAAAACGTCGTCTCACCCAAGACGAACAGGCGAGGCGGTCATGGAGCGTACTGAGCAACTCAAGGTGCTGGCGAGGCGTTTTTTCGACATTCTGGGCAGCGGCGACGTCGAGGCACTGATGGCGATGTACGACCCCGAGGGGACCTGCTGGACCTCCGGGAGAACCCTGATCTCCGGAACCATGGACACGCAGACCATCCGCCAGGGCGCTACGGCGATTTTCGATGCCTTTCCGGAAGGTATCCGCTTCACCGTGCATGCGATGACCGCCGAGGGCGATCGCGTGGCCGTTGAGGCGGAATCCCTGGGGCGCCATGTCTCCGGCCGCACCTACAACAACCATTACCATTTTCTGCTGGAGTTCCGTGGCGACCGCCTTCTGCGGCTCAAGGAGTACATGGACACCGAACTGGTCACGGACATCCTCTGCGGAGGTCAGCGCCCAGAGGGTGCCAGCGCCGGCTGAGTGTCGCTTTCGCGGAGCTTGAATTCTGCGTCACGGCCCCCACATGGTTCACTTCAGCGGTGAAGACAGGGCGCGATTGCGATGCACGACGATGAATCACTCGATGCGGAATTTCTGGGCGCCGACGCAGTGGAGCGTGGGGAGGGCAATGCCGGTGCGGATCAGCCCGGTGGCGATCGGGAAGGTCGTGAGCTGGTCGTTCCCGACGCGGTTCTTCCCGGTGCCCTGTACCTGATTCCCGTCCCCAAGCGCCCGTTCTTTCCGGCCCAGATCCAGCCCATTGTGCTGGAGCTCGGCCCCTGGGAGGAAACCCTGACCCGGGCCTCCCGCGGCGAGCGACCGGTGCTGGGGCTGGTCTACTGTGATGAGCAGGACCCCGAGTCGGTGGACCCGGAGCAGCTGCCGCGCATCGGTACGGCGGTGCGCATGCACCAGGCCAACTCCGATGGCAAGCACGTGCAGGTGGTGGTCCAGGGGCTGAAGCGCTTTCGCATCCGCCGCTGGCTGAGCCGCAAACCCCCTTACCTGGTCGAGGTCGATTACCCGGACAACGCCGGCGAGCGCGACAACGACGAAGTGCGCGCCTATGCCATGGCCTTGATCAATGCCATCAAGGAACTGTTGCCCCTCAACCCCCTGTACAGCGAAGAGCTGAAGCAGTACCTGTCTCGTTTCAGTCCCAACGAGCCGTCCTTGCTGACGGATTTTGGCGCGGCTATCACCACGGCCAGGGGTGAGCAGCTGCAGGAAATTCTCGACACCCTGCCGCTGCTGCGGCGGATGGAAAAAGTGCTGCTGCTGCTGCGCAAGGAACGCGAAGTGGCGGAGATGCAAAGTCGTATCAGCGAGCAGGTCAACGAGACTATCAGCGAGCGGCAGCGCGAGTTCTTCCTGCGCGAGCAACTGAAGGTGATCCAGAAAGAGCTGGGTATCGCCAAGGATGACCGCACCGCGGATGTCGAAACCTTTCGCGAACGGCTGAAGGGCAAGCAGTTGCCCGAGGCCGCGTCCCATAAAATCGACGAGGAACTGGCCAAGCTGTCAATTCTCGAGACCGGCTCTCCTGAGTACGCGGTGACGCGCAATTACCTGGACTGGGCCACCAGCATGCCCTGGGGGAATCATTCGGAGGATCTACTCGATCTCAAGCGTGCGCGGCAGGTGCTGGACAGTCATCACGACGGGCTTGATGACGTGAAGCAGCGCATCATCGAGTTCCTCGCCGTGGCGAAGTTCAAGGGCGAGGTGTCCGGCTCCATCATCCTGCTGGTCGGCCCACCTGGTGTGGGCAAGACCTCGATCGGGCATTCCATTGCCGAGGCGCTGGGGCGCAAGTTCTATCGCTTCAGCCTTGGCGGCATGCGTGACGAGGCCGAGATCAAGGGGCACCGTCGCACGTACATCGGCGCCATGCCCGGCAAGCTGGTGCAGGCCCTTAAGGATGTCGAGGTGGCCAACCCGGTAATCATGCTCGACGAGATCGACAAGATCGGTGCCTCCTATCAGGGCGACCCGGCCTCGGCGCTGCTTGAGGTGCTCGACCCGGAGCAGAACGTGGACTTCCTGGACCACTACCTGGACCTGCGCCTGGATCTGTCCAAGGTGCTGTTTGTCTGCACCGCCAACCAGCTCGATACGATTCCCGGCCCGCTGCTCGACCGCATGGAGGTAATCCGGCTGGGTGGCTACATCACCGAAGAAAAGCTGGCGATTGCCCGCAATCACCTGTGGCCGCGCCTGCTGCAGCGTTCCGGTGTGCCGTCGAAGCGACTCAAAATCAGCGACGCAGCAATCCGCGCGGTGATCGAGGGCTATGCCCGGGAAGCCGGGGTGCGCAATCTGGAAAAGCAGCTCGGACGCATCGTGCGCAAGTCCGCGGTCCGGCTGCTGGAGGATGACGACCTGCGTCTGCGCATCGGCAAAGCCGAGGTCGAAGACCTGCTTGGCAAGCCCGTGTTCCGGCGCGAGACGGCCCGGCGTGGCGTGGGTGTGGTCACGGGCCTGGCGTGGACCGCCATGGGTGGTGCGACGCTGGCCGTGGAGTGCTCGCGCATCCATACCCTCAACCGGGGCTTTCGTCTGACCGGGCAGCTGGGCGATGTGATGAAGGAATCCGCTGACATCGCCTATGGCTATGTGATGAGTCACCTGCGGGAGTTTGGCGCCGACCCGAAATTTTTCGACGAATCCCATGTGCATCTGCACGTGCCCGAGGGGGCGACGCCGAAGGATGGGCCCAGTGCCGGCATCACCATGGCCACTGCACTGGTGTCACTGGCGCGCAACCGCGCGCTGAAAAGGCCCCTGGCCATGACCGGTGAACTGACCCTGACTGGCGAGGTGTTGCCGGTCGGCGGTATTCGCGAGAAGGTCATCGCGGCGCGGCGCAGCGGCATCCGCGAGCTGGTGTTGCCCGAGGCCAATCAGCGCGACTACGACGAGCTGCCCGATTACATCAGGGACGGCCTGACAGTGCATTTTGCCGGGCACTTCGACGCGGTTTACGACGTGGCCTTTGGCGAGAGTGGCTCAGGGTACAGGCGAGCGGGGTCGAGGCGGTAGAAGCGGGCCAGGTGCCGGTAGATCTCCGGCGCCACCTCCGCCAGATAAGCCGGCGCATCGAAGAAATATTCACTGCAGACCGCGAAGCACTCCACCGGGTCACTGGCGGCGTAGGGGTCGATGGGGAGATCGTCACCCCGGGCCTCCGCCGCCAGCAGGGCAGCCATCAGTGCTGCGAAATCCCGCTGCCAGTCCTGCGCCCAGGCCGGATTGCCGAGCGCCGGGCAGCCGCTGGCCTCGCCGCCCAGCATGTCGAGCTTGTGCGCCAGCTCGTGCACCACCACATTGAAACCTTCACCGAGGCCGGACTCCTGCACCGCGGTCCAGGCCAGGATCACGGCGCCTTGCTGCGCTGTCTCGCCGGACAGCGGCCGGTGCACCCGGTGCACTATCCCGAATTCGTCCTCTTCATCGCGCTCGACCAGAAAATCGTCCGGATAAACCACAAAGCTGTAGAAACCCCGGTACCAGCCGGTATCCAGCCCGAGCAGGGGCAGGGCAGCCAGGGCGGCGATGCGCCAGGCCATGGAAGGCTCCAGGGTCAGCCCCCCGGCGGCCTGCCAGTCCTTGTCGGCCAGCAACTGTGCGGCGATACGCAGCAGGGTGTGTCGCTGGGCATCGTCCAGCCAGGCCAGCCCGGGCAGGGCATCGAGAAGGGTTGCCCGGTCCGCCTCGGGCAGAGCGTCGTCCCGCCTGCGTGAGAACGGCCACCAGCGCATCTCAGTCGGAGCGCCTCGCGGTGACGATGGCGCGCTGTGGTGCCGGATAGCCCTCCACGGTCAGCCCGGGGTTGGCGGCATCGAGGAAGCGCTCCAGGGAGTGGAACGTCATCCACTCGGTGCTGCGTTGTTCCTCGGTAGTAGTCGTGGTGACGTTGACCACCTGCACCTGCTGCAGCCCCACCTTGCGCAGCCAGGCCACCAGGCCGGCGACGCTGGGAATGAACCAGACGTTGCCCATGCGGGCATAGCGGCCCTCGGGCACCAGCACCTGGTCCCGGGCGCCGTCGATGACCAGGGTTTCCAGCACCAGTTCGCCACCGGGGCGCAGGGCCTCGCGTAATTCGATGAGGTGATCCATGGGGGAACGGCGGTGGTACAGCACCCCCATCGAGAACACCGTGTCGAACCAGGCCAGACCGGGTGGCAGCTGCTCCATCGCCAGAGGCAGAACCCAGACGCGGGGGTCCTGGATATAGCGGGCCAGCGCCTGGTACTGCATCACGAACAACGGGCTGGGGTCGATGCCCAGGACCAGGTCCGCTCCGGCGCCACGCATGCGCCAGCAGTGGTAGCCACTGCCGCAGCCGACATCAAGGACGCGCCGTCCCGCAAGGGGGCTGATGTGCTCACGCAGCCGCTCCCACTTCCAGTCCGAGCGCCATTCGGTATCGATGTGCAGGCCAAACAGTTCGAAGGGGCCCTTGCGCCAGGGATGCAGGTCCAGCAGCGCCTGCTTCAGTGCGGCGCGCTGCGTCGGGTCGCAGTCGCCGCGGACACGCACGGCGGCGCGGTCCAGTTCGACCGCGCTGACCGCCAGTGGAGGCAGTGCCGCAAGTGCCGCTCGCCAGCGCGGCAGGTCGCCGTAGCGCTGCTCCGACAACCCCGCGGCGATCTGCCCGGGAAGGAGATCGGCCCAGTGTTCCAGGCCGGCCTCGCGCAGCTGTGCGCAGAGCGACGCGTAATCGCTCATCGCAGGGCCACCAGCGAGGCGAAATTGAAGCACTGGAACCAGACATCGGCGCGGCTGAAGCCGACGCGGGTCAGGCGCTGGCGGTGATCCGCCAGGGTTTCCGGGACGAGCACATTTTCCAGGGCGCTGCGCTTCTGGCTGATCTCCAGGTCGCTGTAGCCGTTGTCGCGCTTGAACTGGTGATGCAGCTCGGTGTTGAGCTGCTCCAGGTGCGGATCCTCGAAGCGGATCTTCTCCGAGAGGACCAGGATCCCCCCCGGACGCATGCCGGCGCAGATGCGCGCCAGTACCGCCTCGCGCCCGGTGACCGGTACGAACTGCAGGGTAAAGTTGAGCACCACCACTGAAGCGTCGGTGATATCGACGTCGCGCAGATCGGACAGGACCCAGTCGATGCCGGGGCCGCCGGGCCGGGTAGTGGCAGCATCATCGAGCCTGGCCAGGCTGGCGCGCGCCTGTTCCAGCATCGCGGGAGCATTGTCGACGGCGATGATCCGGCACTCACGGCCCTGCAGGTGGCTGGCCATGGCCAGGGTGCTGGCGCCCAGGGAGCAGCCGAGGTCGTACAGGCGGCTGCCGTCCTGTGCATGGCGTCCGGCCAGCACCCCGGTCATGGCGATGATGGTGCCGTAACCGGGCACCGAGCGCCGGATCATATCGGGAAAGACCTGCGCGACCTGGGCATCGAAGCGGAAGGCCGCGATGTGGTCCAGTGCCTGCGCATAGAGAGTGTCCTGCGTGCTGCCGCCCTGCCCGCTGTGGTCCATGATCAATGGGCCTCGCCACTGTTGCTGCCGGCGGCCGGAGCCACCAGCAGTTCGTCCAGGGTCAGGGTATAGGCGGGAGCAAAAGTGCGCATGAAATAGTCGACCTCGGGAAGGCGGGATTCACTCAGGCGCTGGCGAATCTGCTCCGCGGCCTTGGCGAACTCGCCATTGCCGGCCTGCAGCTCGGCCTGGCACTTGAGCCAGGCGGCGATGGTGTCTGCGGCCTTGATCAGGGTGTGGTGCTCCTCCGGCAGCTCATCCTGCACCACGAGAGGACGAAAATCCTCGCGCAGTGATTCCGGCAACAGTGCCACCAGGTCACGCTCGGCGCTGCGCTCGATGGATTGGTAGGCCTGGCGGATGGCCCGGGAGTGGTACTTCACTGGCGAGGGCAGGTCCCCGGTGATGACTTCCGAACAGTCGTGGTAGAGGGCGGCGGTGGCCACCGCGCAGGCGTCGACGTCACCGCCGAAATGACGGTTGCGGACCAGGGCCAGGACGTGCGCGAGGGTGGCCACCTCCCAGCTGTGCTCCATGACGTTTTCCTGGATGGTGTTGCGCTTCAGCCCCCAGCGCTGGATCCAGCGCAGCTTGCTGATATAGGCGAAAAAGTGGCTGACCATGGGGGCGACCGGGTGCTGGAACAGGCCGTCAACTATAACGAAAGGCTGTCTAAATATCCAGTTGCCGGACTCAGTCCATTGACCGCCTGCCGAGACGTTCCAGCAGGGTGGCCAGCCGCTCGAGGCTGACCGGCTTGCTCAGGTGGGCATCCATGCCAGCGGCCTGGCTGCGCTCGCGGTGCTCCGGCAGCGCATGGGCGGTCAGGGCCACGATCGGCAGCGCCGGCAAGCCGCGGCTGCGCTCGTGGGCGCGGATGCGCAAGGTCGCGGCATAGCCGTCCAGCTCAGGCATCTCGCAATCCATCAGCACCAGATCGTAGCGTTCGTGGTCGGTGGTCGCGGCCGTGGCCGCCTCCAGCCCATTGGTAGCGGTATCGACGGCAACACCCAGTGTCTCCAGCATGGCCAGCAGTACCCGGCGGTTGACCGGGTTGTCTTCCGCCAGCAGCACGCAGAGGCCGCGCAGTGCGGTTCCGGGGCTGTGCTCCTCCGGTGTGTCCTGCTGTTCCTGCAGGGCGCGAGTGAGAATCAACTGCAATTGACTGGCGGAGGTGGGTTTGACATGGGCCGAGACGAAGCCGCTGGTCGCCAGCTGCTGTCGCCGCGGCAGGACGGAGGAGGCGGTGAGCAGGACGCGCGAGGACGGCTCGAGCTCGGCCTCGGCCAGGGCGAGGGGGATCGACGCCGCAGAGGTGTTCC
>JBJHBY010000035.1:0-11440 GCA_050485745.1 Gammaproteobacteria bacterium
ATATCATGGTCTGCGTCAACCCGCAGAGCATGGCCCGCGATATTCAGGAAGTGGAGCAGGGCGGTTACTTCCTGTACGACAACACCAAGCCGATGGACTTGCGCCTGATGCGCCGTGACATCCATTTCATCGGCGTTCCGCTGACGGAGATCTGTCGCCAGGAGTACAGTGACCCACGCCAGCGCCAGCTGTTCAAGAACGTGATTTACATCGGTGCTCTTACTGCACTGCTGGATATCGAGTTCGATGTGCTGACCGGGCTGATCAGCGATCAGTTCAAGGGCAAGGACAAGCTTATCGCGCCCAACGTGCACGCGCTTGAGCTGGGCTTCCAGTATGCCAAGAAGCATTTCGATTGCCCTCTGGGCATTCGCGTGGAACGTCGCGACATGGTCGGCGATGCCATCCTCGTCGACGGCAACACGGCCTGCGGCCTCGGTGCGATCTACGGTGGTGCGACCGTCGCCGCCTGGTACCCGATCACCCCCTCGACTTCCGTGGTCGACGCCTACGAGACCTACGCCCGGCGCCTGCGCATCGATGCCGCAAGCGGCAAGCAGAACTTTGCCATTGTCCAGGCCGAGGACGAACTTGCGGCCATCGGTATGGTGATGGGGGCGTGCTGGAACGGCGCCCGTGCGTTTACCGCCACCAGCGGCCCGGGGATCTCGCTGATGGGTGAGTTCCTTGGCCTGGGATACTTCGCGGAAATTCCCACCGTGCTGATCGACGTGCAGCGTACCGGTCCGTCCACCGGCATGCCGACGCGAACCCAGCAGTCGGATCTCATGGCCTGCGCCTACGCCTCCCACGGCGATACCCGCCACGTGCTGTTGCTGCCCTCGACGCCGGCAGAGTGCTTCGAGATGACTGCCCAGTCCTTCGATCTGGCCGAGCGCCTGCAGACGCCCGTCATTCTGGTGACGGATCTCGATCTGGGCATGAATGACAATATGTCGCCGCCGATGCACTGGGAGGATGGGCGCAACTACGACCGCGGCAAGGTGCTGAACGCAGAGCAGCTGGAAGCGATGAGCGAGCGCTTTGGCCGCTACCTGGACGTCGATGGTGACGGCGTCTGCTACCGCACCTACCCCGGCACCCATCCGACCAAGGGCTCGTTCTTTACCCGGGGCACGTCCCGTGACGAATACGCCGTCTACACCGAGGACGGCGCTGCCTACGTGCGCAACATGGAGCGCCTGATGCTCAAGTGGGAGACGGCGAAAACGCTGGTGCCCGCGCCGGTGCGCAATGATCGTGACGCGTCCAGCAGCGTGGGCATGATCTTCTACGGCACCACGGCGGCAGCGGCCGACGAGGCCCTTGATTATCTGCAGGAAGACGGTCTCAGCGTGAATAGCCTGCGCGTGCGCGGCTTCCCCTTCAGCAAGGCGGTCGAGGACTTCATCGAGGCCCACGACACCGTGTTTGTGGTGGAGCAGAACCGCGATGCGCAACTGCGCAGCATGCTGATCAACGAGTGCGAGATCAATCCGCGCAAGCTGGTCAAGCTGCTCAACTACGACGGCATGCCGATCACCGCGCGCTACATTCGCGACAAGGTGAGCGACCACGTCAAGGTGGCCAAGGTGACCCCCATGCGCAAGGCTGGCAAGTAACCGGAGTGAGAGTTCAATGACTTACGTTCGTCCCAATTTTCGTCACCCCGGCCTGCCCGTCAATGAGCTGGGGTACACCAAGAAGCACTACGAGGGCTCCCTCTCGACCCTGTGTGCCGGCTGTGGCCATGACTCGATCAGTGCCGCCATCGTGCAGGCCTGTTTCGAGATGTCGATCGAGCCCCACCGGGTCGCCAAGATGTCCGGCATTGGCTGCTCCTCGAAGACGCCGACCTATTTCCTGGGGCAGTCCCACGGCTTCAACTCCGTGCATGGACGCATGCCCTCGGTGGCCACGGGTGCCAACCTCGCAAACCGCGACCTGATCTATATCGGTGTTTCGGGTGATGGCGATACGGCATCGATCGGCATGGGCCAGTTTGTCCACGCGGTGCGGCGCAACCTCAACATGGTGTATATCGTTGAGAATAACGGCTGCTATGGTCTGACCAAGGGCCAGGACTCCGCCACCGCCGATGTCGGCTCCAGGAGCAAGAAAGGCGACCCCAACCCCTTCGAGTCGATTGATCTGGCCGCGGTTGCCCTGCAGCTGGGCGCCAGCTTCGTGGCGCGCAGCTTTTCCGGTGACAAGCAGCAGTTGATCCCGATGCTGAAGGCGGCGATTGCCCACCAGGGTTTTGCCCTGATCGACATCATCTCGCCCTGCGTGACCTTCAACAACAACCCGGGTTCCACCAAGTCCTACGAGTACGCGCGCGAGCACATGGAGGCGACTGGCAAGGTGGATTTCGTGCCGATGCGCCGGGAAATTACCACGGAGTACGATCCGGGCACCTCGCAGGAAGTCACTCTGCACGATGGCTCGGTGGTGCACCTGCACAAGCTGGACGAGAACCTGGACGTACGCAGTCGCCGTTCCGCCCTGGAACTGATCCAGGCCTACAAGGCGGAGGGCAAGATCCTCACCGGACTGATCTACATCGACGAGGATACCCAGGACCTGCACGAGACCCTGGGCACCGTGTCCAAGCCCTTACGCTCTCTCGAAGCCGGGGACCTGTGTCCCGGCCAGAAGATCCTGCAGAACATCAACGACAGCTTCCGTTGACCACCTGGCCACTTGCTCCGGCGCCCTGTCGCCGGGCAGGTGGCCCGCTTCCCCCTGGATACTGCCCGGGTTCGGCCTTTTCCATTTTTGTTTCTTTCCAGCCTGCCATTCTCACCAGGTGCCGCTGTTGGGCATCGATTGCCACGGCTCCGCTGGTGGCAGTGCATCACCCTTCTGCAGCAGTTCGATGGAGATGCCATCCGGTGATCGCACGAAGGCCATATGGCCGTCCCGGGGCGGGCGGTTAATGGTGACTCCCTGGCGCTGCAGGTGTTCGCAAAGCGCGTAGATGTCATCAACCCGGAACGCCAGATGGCCAAAGTTGCGACCGCCTGTATAGTCTTCCGGATCCCAGTTCCAGGTCAGTTCCAGCATCGGGGACTGCTCAGTGCGGGCGCGTTCGGCGTCTTCCGGAGCCGCGAGGAAGACCAGGGTGAAGCGGCCCTTTTCGTTGTCGTAACGCCGGATTTCCTGCAGGCCCAGTTTGTTGCAAAAGAAATCCAGTGACTGCTCCAGGTCGCTGACCCGGATCATGCTGTGCAGATATTGCATGGAACACCCCGTATCGGCTGGAAATACCCCCATGCTAGCATGAGGGTATTGCGGGTAGACGAGGCTGCGGACATGGGTAGCGTGCAGGGTCGGAAGTTCGAGGCGCTGGTACTTGGCCTGTCGCTGGTACTGGGTCTGGTTGCAGCGAGCGTGATCGGGGGGCGCGCCCTGCTGGAGATGCGCGCGCTGGAGCGCACGGTGACCGTGAAGGGCCTGGCGGAGCGAGAGGTGCCCGCCGACCTGGCTATCTGGCCGCTGCGCTTCAACGATGTTGACAATGATCTGTCCGCTCTCTACCGGCGGCTGGAGCGCAGCAGCGAGGAGGTACTGGCCTTTCTGCGCGAGGGGGGCTTCGGTGAGGACGAACTGTCGGTCTCGGCCCCGGCAGTGACCGATCGCCAGGCCCAGGGCTTCTATGACCCCAGTGGCCGCGCGCAGCGCTATACGGGTTCCGGCGTAGTGACGGTCTACAGCAGTGATGTCGAGCGGGTGCGCAATCTGCGTACCGCCGTGGGGGAGTTGGGGCGCAAGGGCATCGCCCTGTCCGGTGATGATTATCAGGCTCGCACCGAGTTCCTGTTTACTGGCCTGAACGCTCTCAAGCCAGGCATGATCGAGGACGCAACCCGTGAGGCGCGGGAGGTTGCGCAAAAATTCGCGGAAGACTCCGGCAGTCGCCTGGGCAAGATCCGGCAAGCCAGTCAGGGCGTGTTCTCGATCAGCGATCGCGACAGCAACACACCCCACATCAAGCGGGTGCGTGTCGTGTCTACCCTGGAGTATTACCTGGTCGACTGATCAGCCAGCTGCAGCAACTGCTTGCCCTGGTTGCGACCATCGAACAGGCGCAGGAAGGTGGCCGGAATGTTTTCGAAGCCCTGCTGCACATCCTCGCGCCACTGCAGTTCACCGGCCATGACCCAGTCTGTCAGTGCCGCCACCGCTTCGGGAATGCGGTCGACATAGTCCAGCATGATGAAGCCTTCCATGCGCACCCGCCGGGTGACGAGGTGCATCATGTTGCGCGGCCCGGGCTGCGGGGTGTCGGCATTGTAGCCGGCGATCTGGCCGCAGAGTACGATGCGGCCGCGCTCAGCGATGTGCTCGATGCCAGCCTCGAGGATACTGCCACCGACATTGTCGAAGAACACATCAATCCCCTGGGGGCAATGCCGACCCAGTGCCTCGGGGACATTCTCGCTGCGGTAATCGATTACCGCATCGAGCCGGCAGCTGTCGCGCAGCCAGGTACACTTCTCCGCGCCGCCGGCGATACCGATCACGCGGCAGCCTTTCAGGCGGGCGATCTGCGCCACAATACAGCCGGTGGCTCCGGCGGCACCGGAGACGACCACCGTCTCGCCGGCGCTGGGCCGGCCAACGTCGAGCAGGCCGAAGTACGCGGTGAGGCTGGTGCCACCAAAGATCGAAAGTGGCCAGGTCGGTGGAGTGCCCTCGGGCAATACCTGGGGGGGGAATACACTCTGCGGGCCCGCCACCGCATATTCCTGCCAGCCGAACATGCCCTGCACCAGGCTGCCCTCGGCAATGGCGGGGTCGCGGGACACCAGGATCTCGCCCACACCTGTGGCGCGCATCGGTTCGCCCAGTGCAACCGGGGGCAGGTAGCTGGGCGCATCATCCATCCAGCCGCGCATGGCGGGGTCGAAGCTCAGGTAGAGCACCCTGACCAGAACCTCTCCGGGGCCGGGCTCCGGGCGTGGAGCCTCCCGGTATTCGAAGTCCTCTGCACTGACCATGCCCTGCGGACGTCGCTTCAGCAGCCACTGTCGATTTATTTCGGGCATCGGCTTCCTCTGTACGCTATCGTCTTGGCGGCGTTGCTCTTCAATCTGCCTGGGACACTAGCAGAATCTTATTGCCACCGACATTAACAAATCGCCATGGTCGGGCTTGCTTCGATGCATCGACAGCGCCTCCGGCATTGGAAATAATGACGGCCCTGCGCGCGAGCG
The DNA here is from genome assembly GCA_050485745.1 of Gammaproteobacteria bacterium. Taxonomy (GTDB): domain Bacteria; phylum Pseudomonadota; class Gammaproteobacteria; order Pseudomonadales; family CAMLJR01; genus JBJHBY01. The sequence continues at coordinate 5,220 of JBJHBY010000035.1, forward strand.
CCATGCATTATTCACTGACGGCGGGAGACAGAACCATGGGACCACTGGCGGGCTTCAAGGTGATTGAAATCGCAGGCATCGGCCCTGCACCCTTCGGTGCCATGCTGCTGGCTGACATGGGGGCCGAGGTGATTCGCATCGAACGCCCCGGTGGTGGCCTGTTCGGCGGCGGTGGCCAGGTCCGCCTCGATTTGCTCAACCGCGGCAAGCGCTGCATTTGTGTCGATCTGAAAAAGCCCGGGGGTGTGGATGTGGTGCTGCGCCTGCTGGAGGGTGCCGATGCCCTGGTCGAGGGCTTCCGGCCCGGGGTGATGGAGAAACTGGGTCTGGGGCCGGAGGTGTGCCTGGAGCGCAATCCCCGCCTGGTTTACGGTCGCATGACCGGTTGGGGCCAGGACGGCCCGCTGGCGCAGCGTGCCGGGCACGATATCAACTACATCGCTCTGGCCGGTGCCCTGCATCCGATCGGGCGGGCAGGGGAGAAGCCCGCCATTCCGCTCAATCTGGTGGGTGATTTCGGTGGCGGTGGCCTGCTGCTGGCCTTCGGTGTGGTCAGCGCGCTGCTGGAGTGCTCCCGCTCCGGTCGCGGACAGGTTGTCGACGCGGCGATGGTCGACGGCTCGGCGACCCTGATGACCAGCATCTTTGCCGCCTTCCAGTCGGGCTTCTGGCGCGATGAGCGCGGCACCAATATGCTCGATTCGGCGGCACACTTCTACGAGGTCTATGAGACCGCCGATGCACGCTACGTGGCCATTGGGGCCATCGAACCCCAGTTCTATGCCGAGCTGCTCGACAAGCTGGGCCTGGCCGCTGACGACAGCCTGCCGCAGCAGTTCGATGCGACGCACTGGCCACAATTCAAGCAGCGCTTGAGCGAGGTCATTCGAGCTCGCAGCCGTGATGAATGGTGCGAGATCTTCGAGGGCAGCGATGCCTGCTTCGCACCGGTACTGTCCCTGGCGGAGGTCCGGGAACACCCCCATCACCGTGCCCGGGGTACCTTTGTTGAGGCGGACGACGTCTGGCAACCGGCCCCGGCGCCGCGTTTCAGCCGCACGGCCGCGACCCTGCAGGGACCACCGGCGCTGCTGGGCGAGCACAGTGAAAGCGTGCTGCGCGAGGCAGGGTTCAGCAGTGAGGAGTTGCAGATGCTGCTTGGCAGCGGCGCGGTCGTTGGCAGGAGCGACTGATCCTCGGCCACTGTGCCGAACCTGTCGCTCTCGACGTCCGTTCACGGGGACGTCACGGGACTGTCATCTCATACGCTTAGTCTGTCGATCATTTGTGCCGCGGTTGCGGCTGGGATCGAAATTGATGCAGACGGCTGTCATGTCGCCAATCGGTGAGCCGCGGGAACTGAGTGAGATTATTGCCGGGGAGCAACTGCACCCCGTCTATCAACCCATCGTCGATCTGCACCAGGCGGCGCTGTTCGGTTACGAGGCCCTGATCCGGGGGCCGGCGAACAGCCGCCTGCACAGCCCGCTGAACCTGTTCCAGACAGCAGCCCGACACGGCATGATGGCAGAGCTGGAGTACGCCTGTCGGGAGGTGAGCTGTCGCAACTACGCAGGTTTTGGCTGCGCCGGAAAGCTGTTCCTGAACGTCAGCCCGATGAGCCTGGTGGAACGGGGCTATCGGGATGGTATGACCCACGCCATCCTCGCGCGCCTGGGTTTGCCCCCGGAGCGCATTGTCATCGAGTTGTCGGAGCAGTATCCGCTCGAAGATTACGATGTGATGCGCAACGCAACCCGGCACTTCCGGGATCTGGGGTTCGAGATCGCCATCGATGACCTGGGTTCCGGCTATGCCGGCCTGCGCGTCTGGTCGGAGCTGCGCCCGGATTACGTCAAGATCGACCGTCACTTCATCGACCATATCCACGAGGATCCGGTCAAACGGGAGTTCGTGCGCTCCATCCAGGAAATCGCCCAGGAACTGGATTGCCGGGTGGTTGCCGAGGGTATCGAAACCGCGGATGAGCTGGCGGTGGTGCAGGCGATGGGCATCCGCTATGGCCAGGGCTATTACTTCGGACGACCGGAGTCCACGCCAGCGAGTGCGGGGATGGTGCTGGATCGTCTGTCGCGTCTGGAGTTGCCCGGAGGCAGCCGGGCGCGACGCAGCCAGGCGGTGGGGGAGATGGCCCTGACTGTGGCACCCATCAGCCCGGATACGCCGGTCGACACCGTCGTCGAACTGTTTCGCCGCAATCGGCAGCTCAGCTGCCTGCCGGTCGTGGAATCCGGGCAACCCGTCGGAATGGCCGAGAGGCAGGAAGTGCTCGAGTTGTACACAGCGCGCTATACCCGCGAGCTGCACGGCCGCAAGCCGGTGCGCCACTTCATGAACCGTCGCCCGGTCATTGTTGCCGAGGATCGCTCCCTGGAGTCGGTGAGCCGGCTGCTGACCGATAACGAAGATCAGCCGCTGAGCCAGGACTTCATCATTACCCGCGATGAAGGTTATTTCGGCATCGGCAAGACAGCGACTCTGCTTCGACGCATCACGGAACAGCAGATTCGCAATGCCCGGCATGCTAACCCGCTGACCCTGCTGCCGGGCAATGTGCCGGTGCATGAGCTTCTGGAAGACAACCTCGCTGCAGGCCGGGCATTCCGGCTGGCCTACTGTGACATCAACCACTTCAAGGCATTCAACGATTACTATGGCTACAGCCGTGGTGATGACGTGATCCGTTGCCTCGCCGCAGTGCTGTTGCAGGTGGCGGACCCCGAGCGGGACTTCATTGGCCACATCGGCGGCGATGACTTTGTCATGGTATTGCGCAGCGATGACTGGCGGCAACGCTGTGAGGAGGCACTGGCACTGTTCTCCGAGCGGGTGCAGGCCTTCTACGACCCGGATGCCCTGGCCCGGAACGGCATCTGGTCGCGCAACCGCAGTGGGGCGGCCCGCTTCTTCAGCCTGCTCGACCTCTCCATTGGCGTCGTCGAGCCGGATCTGCGGAGTTGTCGCAGCGCCCACGACGTCAGCAGCCTGGCGGTGGATGCGAAGTATCAGGCGAAGTGCAGCGAAGGTGCCGCGCTGTTCGTCTCCCGTCGGCGCCGCCCGGTTGAGACCGGCTCTACTGTTGCAAGGCCTTCGATCGGAAGCGGGCCCCCGGTCGGGCTTGCACCCCACGCGCCTTCCAGCGCAGACTAGGCGTTTTCTCCGGCATCCTCCAGCGCGCTGGAGGATGCCTGGCCGTGGAGGTGGCTGTGCCGGGTCTGACCCATCTGGATGAAAGCGGGCGAGCCCGCATGGTGGATGTCACCGAGAAAGCCGTCAGTGACCGCGAGGCACTGGCGGAGGGCTTTGTGCGCATGCGTCCCGAGACCCTGGCGCTGATTGCCGCCGGTGGGCACAAGAAGGGCGATGTTCTGGCCATTGCACGTATTGCCGGAATCCAGGCAGCCAAACGTTGCAGTGATCTGATCCCGCTCTGTCACCCCCTGCTGCTGACTTCGGTCAAGGTGGACTGCGAGGTCGAGGTCGACGGTGTGCGGGTTCGTGCCCGTTGCCGCCTGGCTGGCCAGACCGGCGTGGAGATGGAGGCGCTCACTGCTGTCAGCGTGGCGGCGCTGACCCTGTACGATATGTGCAAGGCGGTGGACCGGGGTATGGTGATTGAGGGCATCCGCCTGCTGGAAAAACGCGGCGGCCGCTCAGGAGAATGGCTGGCGGAGGGCACTCCGGCATGATTCGTGTGCTGTTCTTCGCACGCCTGCGCGAGCAACTCGGCGTGGCCGCGCTGGACTGGCCCTGGAGCCCGGATTTGCCGGATGTAGCCGCCCTGCGCCAGGCACTGATCGTCAGCAAGGGAGCGGACTGGGAGCAGACATTGATGGCCGATAACGTGGTCATCGCCCGTAACCAGAGTGTTGTCGATGCATCGGCTCCGCTCAGCGATGGCGACGAAGTGGCCTTCTTTCCTCCGGTCACGGGAGGCTAGATCGATGGGTGTCTGTGCAGAAGAAGTGTGTGTCCAGGCTGCGGACTTCGATGCCGGCCTGGAGCTGGCCGCGTTGCGAGGCAACACGGGTGAGGTCGGCGCGCTGGTGAGCTTTGTCGGCGTGGTGCGTGGCGGCGAGGCAGAGGAGGGTATTCAATCCCTGGAGCTCGAGCACTACCCGGGTATGACCGAGTCCTCCATCGCGGCGATCATCGCCGAAGCCCGGCAACGCTGGCCCCTGCAGGGTGTCCGGGTGATTCACCGCATCGGCCTGCTGCTGCCGGGCGAGCAGATTGTCCTTGTCGCGGTTGCCGCCGGGCATCGCGGTGAGGCCTTTGCCGCGGCCGAGTTCATCATGGATTACCTCAAGACCCGCGCGCCGTTCTGGAAGCGCGAGCGGACCCCGGATGGCGCGCGCTGGGTGGATGCTCGCTGCAGTGACGATCAGGCGGCGCGACGCTGGGGCTGAGTGTGCCCGGATGGGGCAGGCACGCCCACGATGTGTAATAATGTCGCGTCCGGGCCTGCCAGCGCATCGCCAGGCCACTACGACGGCACTGACTGGTCACAGTCAATACCATTTCCAATTGAACAAGGATCCCGGTCACCATGAGTCTGGACCCCCGCGAACTGCGCAATGCCCTCGGTCGTTTTGCCACCGGTGTGTGTGTGATCACCGCCGCTCCCGAAGGTCAGCAGCCCTTTGGCATGACCGTCAATTCGTTTTCCTCGGTTTCGCTGGATCCACCCCTGGTCCTGTGGAGCCTGCAGAACAATTCCGAGTGCTTTGCCGCCTTCGAGGCCACCAACCACTGGACGGTGAACGTCCTGGCCGAGGACCAGCTGGCCCTGTCCAACCAGTATGCCCGCAAGGGCGAGCACACACTGGAAGCGGATCACTATCGCATCGGCAGCAGCGGCGCCCCGGTCCTGCGCGGTGCTCTGACCAGCTTTGAGTGCCGTACCTGGCAACGTTACGAGGGCGGTGATCACCTCATTCTCGTCGGTGAGGTCCTGGCCATGGATACGCTGCCCTCGGGCAAGCCCTTGCTGTTTTACAGCGGCCGCTACGGCGAGCTGCGCTGAAGCCGGGCCGCCTGCATGAAGTTCTGCAGCAGTTGTGGACAGCCGGTCAGCCGGCGCATTCCCGAGGGGGATGACAGGCCAAGGTACGTCTGCGACAGCTGCAACAGTATTCACTACCAGAACCCCCGCATCGTCGTCGGCGCGATTCCCGTGTTCGGGCAACGTATCCTGCTCTGCCGTCGCGCCATTGAGCCGCGGCGGGGTTTCTGGACCTTGCCCGCGGGCTTCATGGAGAACGGCGAGACCACCCTGGAAGGGGCCTGTCGGGAAACCTGGGAGGAAGCCCGGGCCCGTATCGAGCAGCCGGTGCTCTATCGCCTGATCAACCTGCCCCACATCAACCAGGTCTACATGTTCTATCGCGCCGAAATGCCGACACCCGAGTTTGCCGCGGGTGCCGAGAGTGAGGCGGTGGACCTGTTCGAGGAAGAGCAAATCCCCTGGGAGGAGCTGGCTTTTCCGGTCATGACCGATGTGCTGCGGGACTTCTTCGAGGACCGTCGCCAGGGTCGCTATCGCGTCCGGGTCTCCGGCGTGGTTTCCGGCTGGGCAGGCGTCCGGGGCTGATTTCCGGATACCAACTCTGTTAATCCTGCAAGGTCAGCCGGTCGAGGATCGACTTCAGGCGCAGGAACTCGCTCTCCGCACCGGGCAGGAACAGCAGTTTGTAGAAGTAGCGCTCGTTCACCGAAAATTCCTTGCCGTTGGCGCGACGCTTGTGGTGGCTGGAGTGGGTGTAGCTCATTTCCAGGTGGATGACCTGACTGCCCGCGGGTACCTCGAAGTCCTGTCCGTCCAGCAGCTTCTTGCTCTTGTTCTCCTTCAGCGTGTACATCGACATCTCCGCGATCAGACCGAGATTGATGCGGAAGTGGCTGGTCACCGGCGCCAGGTATTGCGGGTCCATGGCAATGTGCTGCATGTAGATCAGTGGGCCCTTGCGGACTTCGAGAAACATTGCAAACCCTCTTCAGTGCGGCCATGAGCCGGGGCAGACGATGCCCGGCTCCATGGCGTCAGTCTAGCGCCTTCCCTGCAGGCATCCAACCGCCGTTGCCCCCGGCGGCACGGTCTTCATACAATGCCGGCATGATCCATGCGCCATTCCCGACGTATGTTTGCAGGACGCCTCGGGTAGCGCCATTCCCACGCTCATGTATCCGGCAAGGAGACT
>JBJHBY010000035.1:11450-17149 GCA_050485745.1 Gammaproteobacteria bacterium
TCCCAAGATTGGTAATCTGGCCCCGGCCTTCAGCCTGCAGGACCACTCCGGCAAAAAGGTCTCGCTGAAGGACTTCCGCGATCGCAAGCAGGTCGTGCTCTATTTCTACCCGCGGGCCATGACACCCGGCTGCACGGTGCAGGCCTGTGGGCTGCGCGACAACCGCAAGTCCCTTGAAGAGCTGGATGTAGTGGTGCTGGGGGTCAGCCCGGACCCGGTGTCCAGGCTGCAGAAATTCATCGACAAGGAATCCCTGAACTTTACCCTGCTCGCGGATGAGGATCACGCTGTCGCGGAGAAGTACGGTTGCTGGGGGCTGAAGAAGTTCATGGGGCGCGAGTCAATGGGCATTCTGCGGACGACCTTCATCATCGGCAAGGATGGACGTCTGCGCCATATCATGGACAAGGTCAAGACCAAGAGCCATCACGATGATGTGCTGGCCTGGCTGCGCGCCAACCCCTGAGCCGTGGTGGTATCGCCCACGCGCAGTTCCGCCAGGGCGATGCCGTCCTGGATGAAAGCGAGACAGGCCTCGATACGTTCCCAGCTGATGCCCGCATTGACACCATAGGCGGGGGTGCCGGTGCTTGCCATCAGGGCCAGGTGGTGGACCGCCGCACCGATGACGAGGTCCACCACCTCGTTGTCGATGCTGGCTCCTTCGCCCGGTGGCGACTTCAGCAGGGCGTGCAGTTCCTCGCTCTGGCGGACGCGTATGTCCGCCATGATGCGGGTCAGCTCGTTGCCTGCAACGCGCTCCCAGGCCATGATCGAGAGCAGCTGTGGCCGTCTGCGCAGGGCCCTCAGGGTATTGATGGTCAGGGTCTTGCGCTGTTGCAGATAATCGAGCCTGGAAAAGTCCTCCCGGCTCATGCCGATGATCTCATCAGGGTCCGGCCAGAACTCCGCGGTTGTCGCCCAGGCCCTGAGTGCCCCCTCCAGGCCGCCGAAATAGCGGTAGATGAGCACTTTATCGACCCCGGCCTGCTTGGCCACCCGGTTCACTCCGAGGGCTGCATAGCCCTCGCTGGCCAACAGCGTATTGATCGCGTCGAGGATACGGCGCTCGGTTTGCGGGCGGCTGCGGGCTCGGGTCATCAGGGGTCTGGCTCCAGGCTACCGCGCTATGCTAACCCGCGGCGGCCCCGAGTTCACCCCGGAGCGCCTGCGGACTGTTAAACTGGCGCCCTTGAGCAAGTACCGGGCCACTGTTTCGCTTGGGGGTTTTGTTGAGCAGATTCATTCTCGGCCTGTCCGGCTACTACCACGACAGCGCCGCGGCCCTTTTGTGTGACGGGCAGGTGGTCGCCGCGGCCCAGGAAGAGCGCTTCACCCGCCGCAAGCATGATGCGTCGTTCCCGGAGCAGGCCATTCGCTATTGTCTGTACGAAGCGGGTATCGAGCTCGCGGATGTCGAGCACGTGGTGTTCTATGACAAGCCGCTGATCAAATTCGAGCGCCTGCTGGAAACCTACCTGGCCTGCGCCCCGCGTGGCTTCCGTTCGTTTCTGGCGGCGATGCCGGTGTGGCTCAAGGACAAGCTGTATCTGAAAACAACACTGCAGCGCGAATTGGCCGCGCTGTCGGGTTTGCGCACCAGCGACCTGCGGCCACTGCTGTTCACCGAGCACCACCAGGCCCATGCCGCCTCCGCGTTCTTTCCCGGCCCCTTCGAGCGCGCGGGGGTGCTCTGCCTGGATGGCGTCGGAGAGTGGGCCACCAGCAGCGTCTGGCTGGGGGAGGGGCGGCGCCTGCTGCCGCAATGGCAGATCGAGTTTCCCCATTCCCTGGGATTGCTGTACTCGGCCTTCACGTATTACGCCGGATTCAAGGTCAACTCCGGTGAGTACAAACTGATGGGCCTGGCACCTTATGGTGAGCCGGCCTATGTCGATGTCATTCGCAATCACCTGCTCGACATCAAGCCCGACGGCAGTTTCCGTCTGAACATGCGTTACTTCAATTTCGCAACCGGGCTGACCATGACCAACCGTCGCTTCGACCGCCTGTTTGGCGGTCCACCGCGACGGCCGGAATCACCGATCACCCAGCGTGAGATGGATCTTGCGCGCTCTGTGCAGGTGGTGACCGAGGAGGTCGTGCTGCGACTGGCGGCAACGGTTCAACGTGAACTCGGGGTGCGTCATCTTTGCCTGGCCGGCGGTGTTGCACTCAATTGCGTCGCCAATGGTCGCCTGTTGCGCGAGGGGCCTTTTGATGACATCTGGATCCAGCCCGCCGCGGGGGATGCCGGCGGGGCGCTGGGTGCGGCCCTGTCCGTCTGGCACGAGTATCTCGACCAGCCACGGCAACCTCGCATCGGGGACAGTATGCGTGGCAGTTACCTGGGTCCGCGCTTTCGGGGCGAGGACATCACCCGTTACCTGGATGAATTCCGTCTGCCCCATCACGTGCTCGAGGATGCGGCAATGATGCGGACGGTCGCGGGCCTGCTGGCTGAGGGCAAAGTGGTGGGCTGGTTCCGCGGTCGCATGGAGTTTGGTCCGCGGGCGCTGGGGGCGCGCTCAATCATCGGTGATCCACGTTCACCACGCATGCAGTCGGTCATGAATCTGAAGATCAAATACCGCGAGTCCTTCCGCCCCTTTGCTCCGGCGGTGAAGGTGGAGCGGGTCGGCGACTGGTTCGAACAGGACCGCCCCAGCCCCTATATGCTGATCGTGGCCCCGGTTCTCGAGCGCAGGCGCCTGCCGGCAACGCCGGAGCAGGCTTCCCTGTTTGGCATCGAGCGTCTGAACATACCGCGCTCGGATCTGCCGGCGGTAACCCACGTCGACTACTCGGCCCGCATCCAGACGGTGGATGCCGACACCAATCCGGATTTCCACGCGCTGCTGGATGCCTTCGAGGCACAAACCGGCTGCCCGGTGCTGGTCAATACCTCATTCAACGTGCGTGGCGAGCCGATTGTCTGTACGCCCGAAGATGCCTACCGCTGTTTCATGCGCACGGAAATGGATTGCCTGGTGCTGGAAAATACGCTGTTGTACAAGGACGAACAGCCGCCATTTGCGGACGCCACGAACTGGCGTGAAGAATTCGAGCTGGACTGAGGAGCGGCAATGGGCAACCCGTCGAAGAGACACACTCCCGCGACGCAGGAGTTGCGGCAGTTCGGCCTGATCTTCAGCGCACTGCTGCTGGCGCTGTTTGCCGGCCTGATCCCCTGGCTACTGGGGCGCGCCTGGCCGCTGTGGCCGTGGATGCTTGCGGCACCCATTGTCGGCCTGGCGCTGCTGTTGCCTCGGGCACTGCATCCGCTGTATCGCTTCTGGATGGCCTTCGGAGCTGTCGCGGGCTGGATCAATACCCGCCTGATTCTGGGCCTGCTGTTTTTTCTGATGGTCCTGCCGATTGGGCTGCTGATGCGTCTGCTGCGCGGCGATCCCCTGCGGCGCCGACTGCAACCCGAGGTGGAGAGCTACCGCGTCGATCAACCGGCACAACCGCCCGAGCATGTGGAGAAACCCTACTGATGTGGGAATTGATCAAGGATCTCACCGGATTCATGAAGAAGCGGCGCAAGTTCTGGCTGGCACCGCTGATCCTGGTGATGCTGTTACTCGGTGGGCTGATCGTGCTCGGGCAGGGCTCCGCCGTGGCGCCCTTCATCTACACCCTGTTCTGAGCCCTGTTCCGGGCCTGAATGCCCGCGCAACCAGTCTGCAATTGTCTCCGCGACGATACGGTTGCCCGACGGGCTCCAGTGCTGGTCGTAGGTGAAGTAAGTCTGGATACCACTGGCTGTGGCCTGGCGCAGCGCCGGTACCAGGCTGAGACAGGCCACATCCACTTTGCGACAGTGGTCCATGAAGACCTGTTCCTGGCTCGGCAGGGTCTCTCCGATGTGCTGCTTGTAGGTGTCGGGTTCTGGCTTTGAGCGGCGGCCCCAGCGCATGAAATTGGCCAACTGCTGCGCCGGGATCTCCTCCCATACCAGTGGCAGCACCACATTGGGCTTGCTCGGTGCATAGACGAACATCGGCTCGATGCCGTGCTCGGCACTGAGGCGCAGGATGCGGTCGATGACCCGGGTGGTGGCCCGCCAGGCTTCGGAGGTTTCGAACTCCTCAACCGTCTCGGTCAGATACGCCAGCCGGCGTGGGCGAAAGCTGTAGTAGTGGGTCCCCAGTGGCGTTGGCACAGCAACAGGCATGAAGCCGAGTTGTTCGTGCCAGTCTGGCACCGGTCGGCCCGCGTTCGCGGGCTCGAAGACGGTTTCCGACAGCGTGCGCAGCCCCGCAGTGACCCGCCAGCGGGTGAAAGCCTCGCGGACAAGTGTAACCACAAGCACCCACACGACCGGGCGTTCCACAGGCGCCGGCACGACATCGTCCTTGAAGTCGTTGCCCTCGTAAATCATGAACAGGGCCCTGCGCGGCGCGAGGCCGACACCGAGATAGGCAAAATTGTTGAGGTAGGTGCGCGGCCCACTGCCGGAGACGCCGAGGTTGTAGACGCGCAGCCCCAGATTCTCCGCCAGCAGTTCCGTCCAGACCTGTTCGTCGGAGACATGGGAGCCGGCGGCAAAGGAATCCCCGACCACGAGCAGGTCGTAGGACTCGTGATACCGGGTATTGCGGAAGCCGAGCCCGTCGCTGCTCAGGACGATGTCGACGGTGCCATATCCGGGTGGCGCGTCCGGGTAGGAGCGCGGGTGCGGGGGTTGATCGGTAAAACTGAGAACATGGCGCTCGCCCGGCGGACGATGGCGCACGATGCCTTCTAGGTCCAGGCCGGCGAGTCGTGGATCGTCTGCCACCTCGATCTCGACATAGCGGGGCGGGCGATTGCTCCAGCTGCTCAAATAGACCACAAGGAGGATGGTGCTGAGGGTGACGATCACGCCGATTGCCATGTTGCCCAGTGCGCGGGCCAGTGGCTCCCGTGACCAGAAGGCCAGGGCAAGAGCCCAGAGCAGCGGAGTCAGTAATAGCAGTTTGCCGAAATCCTGGCGAGAGTAGCGTCCGAACAGAACCTGATCCTGCCGCAGGATCAGCCCGACGACATCACTCTCGATGGACCAGAGCGCGATGCTGAGGGCGACGATGGCCAGTGCGGCGGCCCTGCGCCCCCAGTGGAAAGCGGACATGAACGAACTCCCGGAACATCACTGAATGGCGCTGGCATGGTAATCAGGGGCCGGAACGGCTGTCCAGCCCGGGGGCTGTGGTATCCCCGTCATGTTCCTGCGTCGCTGTGATGTTGCGATTTTCAGGCTGCGACAGTCGAGTCTCCAGTTCTGCCTGATAGTGCCGGCAGAAGTCCTCGAGTTGCGTACTGTTGAGCGGGGGGCTGATCAGATAGCCCTGGCCGAAATCGCAGCCGGACATCCGCAGAAAATCGAACTGCGCGCGTGTCTCGATGCCCTCCGCAACGACCTTGTAGCGCAGCTTGTGGGCCATGGCGATCACCGCCGCGGTGATTTCCATGTCGTCCCGGTCATCCGGAATGTCGGCAACGAAGGAGCGGTCGACCTTGATGACGTTGATGGGCAGTCGCTTCAGATAGCCAAGGGAGGAGTAGCCCGTGCCGAAATCGTCAATGGACAGGGAGACGCCCAGCTCCTTGATGGCGCGAAGCGCGGCGATATTGTCGTCGAGCTCCTCCATCAGAACGGTTTCGGTGACTTCCAGCTCCAGTTGCGACGGATGCAGCTCACAGCGCTCGAGGGT
>JBJHBY010000035.1:17159-19561 GCA_050485745.1 Gammaproteobacteria bacterium
GCTTGGCCCCATTCGACGGCTTCCCGCGGGCGCGATTGCCCGATTGCTGCTCGATGGAAGACGTCCGCAAGGATGAACGACTCCGCAATCTCGCCGATGAACGGGTTTCTCACATCATACTCGAACCCGTATCTGCTTCCCGTTTCCACCTGCTCGAGGGTGCTGCGAATGAACGCGGGTAATTGTTCGTCGCGCAGTTGCCGGATTGACAGGTTGACGGTGACCAGGGCCCGGGGACTGAGCAGGCGCAGCCGCAACAGGCGCTGCAACTCGGCACAGGCCCTTTGCAGGATCCAGCGCCCCATTGGAATGATCAGATCGGTATCTTCAGCCACGGGGATGAAACGTGTTGGTGGCACATTGCCACGCTGTGGATGATGCCAGCGCGCGAGGGCCTCGAAGCCAACCAGCTGGCCGCTGGCGAGCTGTACCTGGGGCTGGAATTCCAGGTGCAACGTTTCGTCTTCGGTGGCCCGGCGCAGGTCCTGAACCAGGCGCAGGTGGTCGACGAGGGCCGTATTCATCTCCTGGGTGAAGAAGGTGAAGTTGTTGCGGCCGAGATCCTTGGCTCTGTACAGGGCGAGATCCGCGTTCTTGATCAGCGCCTCCGCACTGGCACCGTCCTCCGGCGCCACAGCGATGCCGATGCTGGTGCTGATGTTGAGTTCGGTGGCATCGAGCAGAACGGGGCGCTCAAGGGCGCCAAGAATTTTTTCCGCGATCCCGGAGACGACCAGCGTATCTCCGACATTGGGCAGGATAACGGCGAACTCATCACCGCCCAGCCGCGCCACGGTATCGGTGTAACGCACACACTGCTTCAGGCGTTCCGCCACCACACTGAGCAGGGTGTCGCCGGAGTCGTGCCCGAGGGAATCGTTGACGTCCTTGAAATGGTCGAGGTCGAGCAGTAGCAGGGCAACACCCTGACCACTGCGCGACAGGGTCGACAGCAAGTGCTCGAGGCGGTTGCGGAACAGGCGCCGGTTGGCAAGGCCGGTGAGCGTATCGTAGAACGCCATGTGCTCGAGCTGGTTGTGGGCGCGTTTCAGCTCGGTGATGTCGGCGACGCTGCCCAGATAACCGAGATGTCGCTCGTCATCGGTCAGAAGCGGGGCGATATGCCCGCTGATCCAGCGATTCTGGCGCCCGGGGCGATACAGGCTGCATTCGATCTGTACCTCGCTGCCCTGGGTGAACAATTGCTGCAACTGTTCCTGGACCTGACGCCTGTCATCGGGGTGAACGAGGCTGCTGAACTCGCGGTCGTGCAACTCCTCCGGGCTGAGGCCGGTGATCCGGGTCATGGCTTCATTGGCATAGATGCAGCGTCGCTGTGGGTCCAGCTGGAAGATCCCCATGCGGGAGGACTCGCTGATCAGGCGGAACTTCTCCTCGCTCTCGGCCAGACGCAGCCGCCGCTGTTCGATCACGTCGAGCATGTGGTTGAAACGGGTGACGACATCAGCGATTTCACCCGAGGGCAGGTCAGGGAGAAAGATGGGTACGCGCTCACCGTTGGCCATGCGCGATGCCGAGTGGCCGATGGCTCGCAGCGGCCGGCTCAGGAAGCGCGCCAGCAGCGCACCTGCCACGCCCGCCGCGATGGCAGTGAGCAGTAGCGCGGGAACGCGCAGTGCCGAGCCCCGGGGGAGCCCATAGTGCGCCGCCGCTGCCAGGCCAAGTGTGGCCAGGCTTGTGGCCAGGCAGATCAGGCCGAGGCGGGCACTGATCGAATGGTGCAATCGTTTCAACACGAACATCCGTGGTCAATATCGATGACGTCCCGGCCGTCAGTCGGGCATGCCCCTGCAAGCATGCCCTGCCGGAGCAGTCTTGCACAGGGCCCTGCATCACATTATCGGCTTCTTTCCGGTACGCTGAAGGCGATCGTCGTTTCGTCCTGCGAGGTACAATGCCGACAACCCAGGTCGTGTGATCAGACCCTGGTGTCTGGGCTGCCGTAACATGAACAATCTGTCATGCGACAGGCGGAAAATGCCCGGGTTTCGCCCTTCAAAGCCCCAGTGCTTTCTGACAAACTTCTGCAATGCCGGTTTCGTTGGTGCAGAGGCCCTGTGCCCGCCATACCGGCCCCCCGCACGCCAAGAGGTAACCCCATGCTGGAACTGACTCTCAACGGTGAGCGGCACACGCTCAGTGTCGAACCGGATACCCCTCTGCTCTGGGTGATTCGTGAACAACTGGGCCTCACTGGCACCAAGTTCGGCTGTGGTCGTGCGCTCTGTGGCGCCTGCACCGTGCATCTGGACGGTCAACCGGTCCGCAGTTGCAGCCTGCCGGTTTCCGCCGCCAGTGGCCGCGAGGTCACCACCATCGAGTCCCTGGGGGGGACGCATCCCCTGCAGCAGGCCTGGATAGAGTACAGCGTGCCCCAGTGT
>JBJHBY010000036.1:0-19371 GCA_050485745.1 Gammaproteobacteria bacterium
GCCCCAGACCTCGCCGGCAACATCGAACAGGGCATTGCCTGCCACCAGCCCGGCCTGGGTACCGCCGGAGCCCGTGGCGCTCACCAGCAGGTCGGGGCGAATTCCGGCCGTCTCACAGTCCGCGGCCAGCTCCTCACTGGCGGCGACATAGCCCCAGACACCGATATCGTCACTGGCCCCGGTGGGAATCACAAAGGGTCTGCTCCCCGCCGCCTGCAGTCTTTGTTGTGCCACCTGCAGCAATTGGGGCAGTCGGGCCTGATAGCTCGCAGCGGGATGGTATTCGATACTGGCGCCAGCCAATTGGTCGAGCAGCAGGTTGCCGTCGCCCGGCTGCGCCGCCTCTCCGCGCAAGACCAGGTGGCAGGCGAGGCCCAGGCGGGCGCAGCTCAGCGCCGTTGCACGGCAGTGATTCGACTGCACACCACCACAGGTAATGATGGTGTCGGCGCCCTCGGCCAGTGCCTGTGCCAGGCAGAACTCCAGCTTGCGCAGCTTGTTGCCGGATTCCGCACAGCCGGTGAGGTCGTCCCGCTTGACCCAGATGCGGGTGCCCTTCAGGCCGGCGGACAGGCGTGACAGGAGCGTCAGGGGGGTGGGCAGCAGCGCCAGGGACAGGCGCTGCGGATAGTTCACGACGCGGGCCACCGGGCGCGACTCAGATCGACTTCAGCGTTCCCTTCGGCAACACCGCGTGGATGGCCATCTTCTGGAACTTGAGTTCAACGTTGTCGGCTACCTTGAGCACCAGGAAATCATCCTCGATGCGAATGACCTTGCCAAGAATACCGCTGCTGGTCACGACTTCGTCACCTTTCGCCAGGTTCGATACCATCTCCGCATGTTCTTTCTGGCGCTTGCGCTGCGGCCGGATGGCAATGAAATAGAACATCAAAAACAGCCCCACCAGCAGGGCCAGTTGCAGGGCGCCAGCGGCACCTGCGGATTGCTGCCCGGCGGCCTGGGCATGGGCTTGCGAAATGAGCAGGCTCATGAATACATCCTTTGCTTGATGAAGTCGATTGCGCGGTGGTGGGTACCTTTTCGACCCCCCTCCCCGGGAGGCGACACTTTAACACTCCGGCACCACCCTGGGAAAAGGCTTTCGGCGCCCCGCCGTCAGAAAGGCAGCGCGTAGTCCATGCTCAGGGGCGCGTGGTCGGAGAAGCGCTCTTCCCGGTAGATCGACGCACCCTGGACCTGCGCTGCGAGATCCGGTGTGACCAGCTGGTAATCGAGGCGCCATCCCACGTTCTTCGCCCAGGCCTGCCCCCGGTTCGACCACCAGGTGTACTGCTCCGCCTCCTGATTGACCACACGAAAGGCGTCGACCCAGCCCTGTTCGTCGAACAAGCCCTGAAGCCAGGCCCTCTCCTCGGGCAGAAAGCCGGAGTTCTTCTGGTTCGCACGCCAGTTCTTCAGGTCAATCTCGCGGTGGCAGATATTCCAGTCGGCGCAGATGATATGACGGCGGCCATCCGCAGCGAGCCCGGCAAAATGCGGCTTGATGCGCTCCATGAACAGTACTTTACGGGCCTGGGCCTCGTCACTGGAGCTGCCGGAGGGTAAATACAACGACGCGATACTGAGGTCGCCAAAGTCAGCCTGGATATAGCGCCCTTCACTGTCGCAAGGCTCCCAGCCAAGGCCGCGCTGCACCCGGTCCGGTTCACGCCGGCAAAACAGCGCCGTGCCACTGTAGCCCTTTCGCTCGGCGTCAAAATAATACGTGTGGTAGCCATCGGGATAGAACAGGGCATCGTCAAGCTGGTGCTCCTGGGCCTTGGTCTCCTGGATGCAGACCACATCCGCATCCTGGTGATGCAGCCACTCGAAGAAACCCTTGCGCTGTGCGGAGCGAATGCCGTTGGCGTTGAAGGTCAATACCCGCACTACAGTCGCCCCTCGCGCATGGGCGTAATGACATCGTCGGCATAGCGGCGCACGCAGTCCAGGCGGTGCTGCAGGTCCATGGGATCCCCCGGGTACAGCATCCAGGGGTGGACAATGGTATCGGTCACGCCGAGATCGCGCAGGCCGGCAACGGTGTCGGCATCGGCGGAGCCGGGCATGATCTTGAACTCAAAAGAACGCGAGGTCGTACCGTAATCCTGGCGATAGCGTTGCATGCGGGCAATCATGCCGGCAATATCGTCCAGGCTGCAGCGCGCGCTCTCCCAGCCCAGATAGCCATCGGCGATGCGCGCGGCACGCTTCAGCACCGCCTCGGCCAACCCACCGAGGTAGATGGGCATGGGTTGCTCCGGAACCGGCGCAATCTGCAACCGCGGATAATCATAGAAGCGCCCATGGTGTTCCCAGAGCCCGCCAGCGGTAATCCCGCGAATGACCTCGATCATTTCCGCCGAGCGTGGGCCGCGCTGGTCCCAATCCTGGCGCAACACCTGAAAATCCTCCGGCCAGGGGCTGAGCCCGCAGCCGAGACCAAAGCGATTACCGGCGATTACCGCCACGCTGCTGGCCTGCTTCGCTACCAGCAGCGGGTCGCGCACAGCCAGCTTGAGGACGTTGGTATAGAAGTGCACACGCCGCGTCACTGCGGCCATCGCTGAAACGATGGCAAAGGGATCAAGGAACGGCGTGTCCGCAGCCCAGAAGCGTGAACCGTCTTCGGAATAGGGATAGGGCTCCGAAGTCTGCTCGAACCAGAACAGCCCGTCAGGCACGGCGACGGCATCCCAGCCGCAGTCATCGGCATACTGGGCCAGAGGCAGATAGTGCTCGGCAGGACAGAAGCCGATACTCAGGGTGAACTGCATGACATCTCCCGCATGACGGCCACCCGGGCCGGCATTCATTTCAGTGGCTTGAATTCATGGGGTACGTTGAAGTCGTAGCCGTACTCCTCAATGCGTTCGCAGATGCGCCAGCCGTCGGCGGTGCGGACCAGGCGATCGTTATACCATAGTCCGTAGAACGCCACCTGATGGGTGCCGTCCTTGAGCGGGATCTCCATCGGGTTGTGCAGCATGGTGCGTGCACGCGCGGTGTCGCCATCCAGCCAGACGCGACTGTTGGCAATCATGTGCTGTGCCGCCTTGAAGAACGGCAACACCTTTTTCAGGTAATCCTTGATCTCGCCAAGGTTGCCGCGGATACCACCCAACTCGGTGTAGTCGATCAGCGCATCAGCGGTGAAGATACGATCGAAGGCTTCGATATCCTTGCTGTCTACCGCTGAACAGTAATCGATCAGCAGGTCATTGATCTCGATGCGGTCGGATATTTCCTGGACTGACAGTGCCATGGTGCAACCCCCCGGGGCGTGATGAAGTCTGGAGCTTAACAGCCCTGGATGCACGGCGGCCAAGCCCGCCGTGGCGCGCCTGCACTCAGGTTCAATATCCTTGACTGCCTCCGGCAGGGCACCTTGCGGAATGAAGGTTTCTTTGCGCCCCGGCTGTTCCTATAATGCGGCGTTCGAGTGATCCCGCAAGCGGGGGTCGTTGTCCAGCCCTGCCCACCGATGGTGAAAGCCGATGCATGAGATTGCCGCAAAACTCGCCGAAAGCACCGCCCAGCTGACCGCCCCCGGCGCCCCCTACGAGCTGGAGGATGCCGAGATCAATGGCTACCCCTGCCGCCAGTTCCGCAATGTGCCCGCCAATGTGCGTGAACTGCTGGCGGTCGGCCGCCAGCACGGAGACAAGGTCTTTCTGGTCTATGAAGGCGAGGAATGGAGCTTCAACCGCTTCTTTGCTCAGGTCGATGCCATCGGCGCGCGCCTGGCCAGTGAATTCGGGGTCGGCAAGGGCGATCGGGTCGCCATTGCCATGCGCAATTACCCGGAGTGGATGACAGCCTACGTTGCAATCGTTTCCATGGGTGCTGTGGCAGTTCCTCTCAACAGTTGGGGCAAGCGTGATGAACTCGAGTACGGCCTCACCGACTCCGGTGCCCGTATCGTGTTCTGCGATCCTCCCCGGCTCGATCACATCGCGGCGGATCTCGGCACCCTGGGTGTCCGTGCAATCGTCGCCCGCAGCAACGGTGCGGCGCTCCCCGAGGGGGCGATCAGCCTGGAGAGCCTCCTGGAGGGCAGCGAGGGAGCCACTCTCCCCGCCTTCGATGTGGCGCCGGACGACGCGGCGATGATCATGTACACCTCCGGCACCACCGGCCGCCCCAAGGGTGCGCTCAGCACCCAGCGCAACGTCGTGCAGGCAATCCATGGCTTCGAGTTCGGCGCCATGCTCATGGCCATGAATAACCAGAAGGCGATCGAACACATGCTCACCAGCGGCAATGAGCCATCGTCGCTGCTGGCGGTGCCGCTGTTCCACGTCAGTGGCTGTTATGCGCAGTTTCTGCTGTCCCTGCGCGGGGGGCGCAAGATCGTGATGATGTACAAGTGGGATCCGACCCAGGCGCTGAAGCTGATCGAGAAGCACCGCATCACCTCCTTTTCCGGTGCGCCGGCGATGGTCATGGATGTACTCGATCATCCCGAATTCGACAACCACGACACCAGCGCGCTGTTCTCGGTCGGCGGCGGCGGTGCCGCCTGTCCGCCGCGCTACTCGAAGCTGGTTTATGAAAAGATCCCCATGGCCTACCCCGGTGCGGGCTATGGCATGACCGAGACCAACGCCATCTGCTCCAGCTTCACCGGCGAGCCCTACCGCTACAAGCCACGCGCTTCCGGCTACCTGGTGCCGATCATGGAACTCAAGACCGTTGACGAGAACGGCCGCGACCTGCCCCCGGGCGAGACCGGTGAGATCTGGGTGCGCGGGCCCACCGTGATCCAGGGTTACTGGAACCGTCCAGATGCCAATGCCGAAACCTTCCACGACGGCTGGTTGGCCACGGGAGACATCGGCCATCTCGACGAGGAGGGCTTTGTCTTCATCGTCGACCGTGCCAAGGACATCGTGATCCGCGGCGGTGAGAACATCTCCTCGGGCGAAGTCGAAGGCGTCTTGTCCTGGCACCCGGCGGTACAGGAAGCTGCGGCCTTTGGCGTACCCCACGACACCCTGGGCGAGGAACTGGCCGTTGCCGTGACCCTGCGTCCCGGCCAGAGCACCGATGCCGAAGGCATCCGCGCCTTCGTCGGCGAGCACCTGGCGGGCTTCAAGGTGCCGGCCTACGTCTGGATTCGCGACGAAGCCCTGCCACGCAATGCCACGGGCAAGATCGTCAAGAAGACCATCCGCGAGGAATATCTGGCACGCCAGTCCTGAAACGGCCAGGTCCCACGCCGATCGCACCGCATGCAGAGAGGCTGTATGCGGTCTTCATGGAGCCCGCACCCCGATGAGCAAGTCCCCCATTCCCGACGAATGGCAATCACTGCTGGATGAGTTGCGGCAGCGCAGCGACGCAGGCCGGGCCATGGGTGGCCCGGAGAAGCTGGCGAAGCGCCGCGATGCCGGCCAGGCCAACGCCCGGGAGGTGATCGATCTGCTGGTCGACCCCGGCAGCTTCACGGAGCTGGGCACCCTGGTCGGCACCCTCAGCCCCACACCTCTGCCCGCGGATGCCCTCGTCGGTGGCATCGCCCGCATCGACGGCCGCCCGGTGGTCGTGGCCTGCGAGGACTTTACGGTCAAGGGTGGCTCGATCGGGCACGGCACCAATGCCAAGCGGGTGCGCCTCGCCGAACTCGCCGGCCAGCAGGGAGTGCCCTATATCCTGCTACTCGACGGCGCCGGCGCCCGGGTCAATGCGCCGGGTGAACGCTACCCCTACGCGCCCACCGACCTGCAGGCCATTGCGAGGCTGCTGGGCGTGGTCCCCACAGTTGCCGTGGTGTTCGGCTCTTCCGCCGGGCATGGAGCGCTGAGCGGCGTGATGATGGACTTCGTGGTCATGACCGAGGATGCCAGCCTGTTCTCCGCCGGCCCTCCCCTGGTTGCCGCGGCGCTGGGGGAGCAGGTCAGCAAGGAGCAACTGGGCGGGGCACAGATGCATGCCAGCATCAGCGGTGTCGCCCACAACATCGTTCCGGATGCCGCCGCCGCCTGTGCCCTGGTGCGGCGCTACCTCGGTTATCTTCCGGGTAACGCCCGGCAGCGGCCACTTTCGACAGTGAGCGGCGACGACACCGGGCCACGGGAACTGGATGACATCCTGAGCATCATCCCGCGCAATGGTCAGCATCCCTACGATGTGCGTAAAGTCATCGAGCGCGTGGTGGACCAGGGCAGTTTTCTCGAGATCCAGCCTCTCTACGGACGCTCCATGGTGGTCGGCCTGGCGCGCCTGGGCGGGCAGGCCATTGCCGTACTGGCCAACCAGCCCACGGTACTGGCGGGCTCGATTACCCGGGAGGCGGCCGACAAGGCCACCCACTTCATCGACCTGGCCAACAGCTATCACCTGCCGGCGCTGTTCCTGGCCGACAACCCCGGCATCATGTCCGGCTCCAAGGCAGAGCAGAACGGCACCCTGCGTGCCGCGGCGCGGATGTATGCCGCGCAAAGCCGACTGGCATCACCGAAACTGCACGTGACCCTGCGCAAGGCATTTGGCTTTGGCAGTTCGATCATGGCGATGAACCCCTTCGACCAGCAAACCCTGACCCTGGCACTGCCGGGTATTACCCTCGGCGGTATCCCCGCCCGCGGCGGTGATACCGCCGCCAAACTCGACGAGGCCAGCGCACGGGCACTGGCGGAAGCCGAGGCAGCCGGCACCTGGAGCACCGGTGACAGCATGGCCTTCGATGAGATCATCGACCCGAGGCAGCTGCGCAATGCCCTGCTCGCGGGTATCGATCTGATGCGCCACCGCCTGGAACAGGCGCCGGCGCCGGTGCAGGTGCCGCCCCTGCGTCCCTGAGGCCGCCCTCGCCTCGATCAGGCGTCCAGGCGAGGGGCCAGATCCATCAAATACCGGGTTGATCAAAGGCTCAGTTCAGTTGATCAGATAAAGAAATCGGCGTTGTCCATGCCCAGGCGAATGGCGCCGTAATTGCGCGCAAAGCCGGTAGGATTATTGGCGACATGCGCCCGCGCCGTGTGCACGTCAAGAAAGCGCTGCTGAATTTCCGAGCCGAGAAAGACCGAACGTCCTCCCGCCACGGAGAACAGGCTATCGATGACGCCCATCGACTTTTCGATGACCAGGGAGGCCTGATAGCGGAATCGCGCGCGCTCCTCGATGCTCAGCTCCCCGCCATTGCGCACCGCGGTCATCATCACGTCGAAATTGCGCAGCAGAATGGTTTCCATCTCATCGATCGCGTTGGCTGCCGCGGCAATGCGCGTCTGGGTTTCCGTATCACCAGCGAGCTTGGTCACATCCGAGCTGGATTTG
Source organism: Gammaproteobacteria bacterium (assembly GCA_050485745.1). Taxonomy (GTDB): domain Bacteria; phylum Pseudomonadota; class Gammaproteobacteria; order Pseudomonadales; family CAMLJR01; genus JBJHBY01. Next base: position 7,285 of record JBJHBY010000036.1, read on the forward strand.
CCCAGAGCCCCCTCCAGGTAAAGCGCCAGTGCCGCCCGGGCGGCGCCGATCGCCGGCGTCGATACCGTGCGCACGAAAATCTGACCCCACGGAATCCGGAACACAGGTGCATCGTTCACCGCCAGCCCGGGATTGGTGCCGAGGAAGCCATCGCTCTGCTTGTGGGTGCGATAGTCCGGCACAAAGGCCTCTTCAACCAGAATGTCGTTGGAGCCAGTGCCCTGCAGCCCCATCGATTGCCAGGTATCGATAATCCGATAATCCTGGCGCGGTACCAGGAAGGTACGATAACCCTCCCCGGGAACGATGGCGCCGAGCAGTGCCCAGGTACAGTGGTCGCAGCCGCTGGACCAGCCCCAGCGCCCGCTGAGACGAAAGCCGCCGTCGACCACTTCGGCCTTGCCCACAGGCGCATACGAAGAAGACACCCGGGTATGGATGTCTTCTCCCCAGACATCCTGCTGCGCACGGTCATCGAACAGTGCCAGCTGGAAGCTGTGTACCGCGATGATACCGCCGGCCCAGGCGCTGGACATGCAGCCCTCGGCGATGGCCAGCTGCATGCGGAAAAAATCCTGCGGGTCCAGCTCGAAACCGCCGTAACGGCGCGGTTGCAGCGCCAGGAAGAAGCCGGTGCGGCGCAAATCCTCAATGGTTTCCTCAGGCACCCTGCGCTCCTCACGGGCACGCGGGGCACGTTCCCGCAGCACCGGCTGCAGTTCGCGGATGGCTGCCAGCATGTCGGCGGCGGTGGTATCGGGGGAGACAGTTTTTCTGGACGCGTGCATCGGGCAGACCCTTTGTGTCGGACACTCCACCAGGTGCGATGCGGAAATGCGCTCACACCCTCCGGCAATTATACGCCCCGGGGCTCAGGATGGATTGCCGGTGACCTCGGGCAGACGCCAGGCCGTGATCGCACCAGCCAGCCCCATGCAGGCCAGCAGCGCAATGGCCGCGGCGGCACCGGCCAGCGCGGCGAGCGCACTGACGGCCCCTGTCAGCAGCAACAACACACCAATCACCGAGTTGCTGACGGCCACGTAGTCGGTACGGCGGTTGCCTTCGGCCATGTCGACGAGATAGGTCTTGCGGCCGATGCGTACACCGCTGTGCGCCACATTGAGCAGAAAGAAGGCCAAGGGGTAGAGCCACACACCCAGCGATTCGCCCAGGCTGCTCCAGGCCACGGGTGCAACGAGCAAGCCGAGCAGCGCCGCCACCGAGGCCCCCGCCACCATCACCATGCGGCTGGAGTGATCGGCGAACACGCCCCAGAAGCCGGCGCTGACCAGGCTGGCCAGGCCATTGGCGAACACGAACAGTCCAAGCGTCGCCAGTCCGGCATCGACCGACTGCGCCAGCAATACATAGAACGGGGCGGAGAGCGCGGAACAAAGCATCAGCGCGCGACTGATGACAAAGTTGCGGAAGGGTACATCCTCGCGCAGCAATGCAAGGCTGCGCCAGGCGTCGCGCAAGGCGTTGGCACCACCGCCGGTCTCACCGGGGCTCTCCCTGACCGTGACAAAGATCGCCGCCGCCAGCCACCAGAGCAAACCTGCCCCGGCCAGCAGCGCGGTATAGATCCATACCGACGCGTTCTCATCGAGATCCGCCAGGGCCAGTCCGGACACGAGGATGACTGCGGCACCGGAAAGGCTGGAAGCCAGGCCGGTGAGACGACCACGACGCCGCTTCGGAATGGTCTTTCCAAGCACGTCCTTGATCGCCACCGAGGACAGCCCACGGGCCAGACTGAACACCGCCAGCAGGGCGAGAATCGCGGCCCCGGCCTGCCAACCCCGCAGCCACAGGGCCGCCAGCCCCATCGCCGCCACCGCGGCCCCCTGAATGACGCTGCCAAGCACCCAGAACCCCTTGCGCACGGCGTGGCGGCGAATGAACGCTGCGATGCCAAGCTGTGGAATCAGGGACCCGGACTCCCGCAGGGGTACCAGCCAGGCGACCATGGCCACGGGTGCGCCCACCGCGCCCATCAGCCAGGCGAGAACGGTCTTGGGGCTGGTCAGCAGGTCGCCGAGCTTGGTCAGCAGAAGGCTCACCAACAGGCGGAAGAAGTTTCCCGGCACCTCGCGACAGGCGGCTTCGTCGATATCGCTGCAGGAGCGGGCATCCTCCTCGTTGGCGATCAGCGCATAGAGTCGCCCGTACAACTCGCCACGACCGGCAGGCCTGGCCCCGGGTATCGAAGGCTCGCGTTCAGCCACTCTTGCCCTCATCCTCCCCCTGGCCCGCGGGCGGGCGGTCGAACACGCCCTTGAGGTTGGACAGGGCCTGGTTCATGACCGCCTGCACTGACGGCTGATGCACCGCCAGAGCCATCAACTCGGAGCCGGCCCGGATGGCGGTGCGCACCCCCATCACCTCCATTGCCCGATGTACCGAACGCTTGTTGATCTGGTTCAGGTCCGCGGGAATCCGGGCCACGGCACAGGCCCGCTCAAGCACGGCATCATCGAGCTGTTCCACCGGCCAAGCGCGGTTGGCCAGGCCCAGCGCCACTGCCTCACGACCATCGACGGCATCGCCGGTAAGCATCATTTCCATGGCACCGCGAAACCCCATCATCCAGGGGTGGAACTGCATGTCCGGCGGGCTCAGCATACGCACCACGGGATAGCCGATACGCGCATCCTCCGCCACGTAGACCAGGTCGCAGGCGGCGGCGAGCTCGCTGCCACCCGCCATGGCGTAACCATGCACCTGGGCGATGACCGGCTTGGCCAGGTCCCACAGGCGCATCCAGCCCTCGGCGACATGACGCGACCAGTGGCCATCCCCCGCCGCGCTGTAGTAGGGCTGATTGCTGAACAGGTCATCGCCCAGATCATAACCGGATGAAAAGCACTGCCCGGCGCCGCGAATGATCGTGACACGCACATTCTCGTCGCGGTCATGTGCTTCCAGGGCCGCGAACAGCTCGGTACGCAGGCGGTTGCTGATGGCGTTGCGTTTTTCCGGGCGATTCAGGGTGATGCGCCGTACCCACTCCGCGGGCTCGTCGATCAGCAGCAAGGGTTGGTCGGCCATGGGGGGGTCTCCTCAGCCCAGTTCACGGTTGAAGCCGGCGAACAGGCGCACGGCCTCGTCGTCGGCGTTGTACAGGGTCAGGCCCTGCACCCCGGCATCACGCCAGCGCAGGAAACGCTCCCGCAGGCGCTGTGGAGGGCCAACCAGGGCGCCTTCGTCGACATACTCGTCGGGCACGGCGGCCACTGCCTCGTCGCGCTGCCCGGCCAGAAACAGCTCCTGGATGCGTGCGGCGGCCTCGGGGTAGCCACGGCGGATCATCATTTCCTTGTGAAAATTGAGCTTGGGATGCCCCATGCCACCCACATAGAAAGCAACGAAGGGCTTGAGCCGGGCCAGTGCCGCGCTCACATCATGGTCGCGATCCACCTGGCAGGCGGCGTGGATATAGAACTGATCCAGGCTCTTGTCGCCTCCCGCTCGCCGGAAGCCTTCTTCCAGCCAGGGGCGGTAAAGATCCAGGCTACCGGGCACGAAGCCCATCGGCAGCCAGCCATCGGCCACTTCGGCGGTCAGGGTGACCATGGCCTGGCCACCGGTGCCGAGCAGGATCGGGATATCGGGGTTGGTGTGCAGGATTGATTTGAGCGGTTTGCCGAAGCCGAGGCTGCCCGGTGCCCGGGTGGGCAGCTGGATCTCGCGGCCGTCGTGGCTTACCGGCCCATCCCGGCGCAACACCTTGCGCAGGATGGTGACGTAGTCGCGCATACGCCAGTAGGGGCTGCCCCAGGGGATGCCGTACCAGCCCTCGACGATCTGGGGCCCGGACATGCCCAGGCCGATCATCGCGCGCCCGCCACCCGCGAGGCTGTCCAGGGTATTGAACTGCATCGCGCAGGAGGCTGGTGTCCGTGCCGCCACCTGGGCAATACTGGTGGCGAGGCGGATGCGCCGGGTATGGGCCGCGATGAAGGCGAGGGGCGTGATCGCGTCCGAACCATAGGCCTCGGCGCACCAGACACTGTCGAAACCCAGTTCCTCCGCCAGTTGAATGCGCTCCAGCGGAATCGACAGGCGGGATTCGTCCCACTGTAAACCCAGACCGAGCTTGAGCATCCCCATGTCAGAACTCCATCGGCAGGCCAATGATATCCCGCCACAGGTGGTCACGGTGTTCGAGCAGCAGTGGATCCAGGGCTGCAGCCAGCGGCGCGCTCAGGTGTGCGTAGCCCCGGCGCGTGGCATCACTCATAGGGCAGTCTGCCTGTGACAGCGGCTGCAGCATATTGGAGAACGCCGCCCAGTAAAGATCCAGGGCGCTGAGTTCGCCGAGAAAGTAACGCTGTCCGCGACCCCGGGCCGTCTGTAATTCGCCACTCAGGGCGGCGAGAATTTCCACGCAGCGCAGCTCCGCTTTCCGCGCCTCCTCGGGACTGTAGCCATAGCGTGCCGCAAGCCGCTGCACCAGCGGGGCAAGCTCCGCATCCTGCATCAACGGATGGAAGATCAGCAGGCGCCGGTACCAGCCCAGACCACCCTCCCCGGCGATCTCGTGCAATAGCCCCACCATGCGCATGCGCGTGGTCATGTCGTCCGGTACCAGCGATGGCCCGCTGCCGAGCCGCTGTGCCAGGCAGATCAGCTCCAGCCAGTGGCTGCGGGGCGCCTCTTCCCCGTACATGGCGATGGGGGCATTGTCCTGGCCGGTCCAGGCGCGCAGCGCGCTGTTGTCACCGCCCGCCTGCTGGCGCACCGGCAGGAACGCCACGCCACGCAGCCTGAACAGAGCCTTGGCGGCTTCGCCCCAGGGGCCGGGATTGTCGGCGGTCAGAACCAGCCGCAGCCCTTCCCTGCCCTTTGCCTCTTCAACGCTGGTGTAGTCCATGTTTGATCCCCTGGAATGAAAAGCGGTCGGCCATAATGCAGGCGGCCACCCGGAGGTGGCCGCTGCGCTTCAGTCGAGCTTGAACACCCGGCGGGCATTGCCACCGAGGAACTTCGGCCAGACCTCATCCTTGAACGGCACGTTGGGCATGTCGCGGAAGATGCGGTCCAGGGACAGCCCCATCGGGAAGTAACCCGCATACAGGATCTTGTCGGCGCCGCGGCTGTTGGCGAAGTTGACGATCTCTTCGGGATAGTGCTTCGGTGCGAAGGCGCTGGTCATGTAGTACAGGTTGGGGTACTTGAGCATCAGCTTCCAGGCGAGCTTTTCCCAGGGCTCCGCGCCATGGCGCATCACCACCGTCAGCTCGGGGAAAAACCAGCAGATCTCGTCCAGCAGTTCGACTTTCTGCGGCGCCATCGGCAGGCGCGGCCCGGGCACCCCGATGCAGGGGCAGAACGGCAGATCCAGCTCCACCAGCTTGGCATAGATCGGATACCATTTATTCTCGTTGTAGGGCACCTGCGGGCACAATCCGGAGGCAAATGCAGTCACCGCCTTGATGCCGTATTCCTTGTGCAGGCGCTCGATCTTGCGCACCTCTTCCATGCCGTTGTTCGGGTTGGCTTCATAGGAGGTAAAAAAGCGCTCGGGGAAGCGCTTGACCGCCTCCTTGGCCTTCTCGTTCTGATCGTCGATGCCGATCATGGCCCGCTCGATGTTGTGCTTGTCCATCTGCTCGACGGTGTAGGCGACGTAGTCGTCCTTGCCGCCGACCTGGGGAATGTCCTTGAACATGTACTGCGCGGGCATCTTGAACATCTCCCGGCTTTCCTTGTCCATCAGCAGCGGCTTCATGAATTCATAGAAGTGGCTGTTGTCCTCTCCCGGGATGGTCATCATCAGGTCGATGACTTTGATATCGCTGGGCATTCCCATGGCAAACTCCTCGGCGGTCTATCCGGAACAGGGCCGGTATCGGCTGGATCGAAACGTCAGATTGTCCACCGCGACACCCTGCCTGGGCAATGGCAAATCGTGTCAGGGCATTGTAGAAAGCGGCCATGGGGCGGCCAGCGGTTCAGTCCGCCGGCAGCCCCACCAGCTCGGAGCTGACCTGCCAGAGGCGAGCCGCTGCGGCATCGTCACGAGCCCAGGGGCGAGCTTCGACCTGCCGGCCATCAATGAAATAGGCGCCGCTGATCCCCGCGACATCGGGGTCCAGCGCCAGCCGCAGTGAGGTGGCAGCACCCTGCTCCGGGGTTTTCATGAAGGGTTTGAGCAGGGGCGGCAGAACCCTGCCCAGCCAGCCGTTCTGGGTACCCAGGCCAGTGCTGACCGCCCCTGGATGCAGGGCATTGACCGTCACACCAGTACCGGCAAGGCGACGTGCCAGCTCGCGAGTGAACAGCAGATTGGCCAGCTTGCTGTGGCCGTAGACCCGGAATGTGCGGTACCCCCGCTCACTTTGCAGGTCATCAAAGGGCATGCCACGCACAAAGTGGTGGGCATTGGAGGAGACATTGACGATGCGCGAGGGCGGCGCCGGCGCCGCCTGCAGCAGAGGCAGCAGCAGGCGCGTCAGCAGAAAAGGCGCCAGGTGGTTGACCGCAAACTGTTCCTCGAAGCCGTCGCGACTGAGCTGACGCCGGGTGTTGATCACCGCGGCGTTGTTGATCAGCACGTCCAGCCGCGAATGCTCAGCGGCAAAGGCCGCGGCCGCCTCGCGCACCGCCGGCAGGCTGGTCATATCGCACTGCAGCAGGTGCAGGCGGGCATCCTCGCGGCGACGGCGGGCATCCTCCTGTAGAGTCAGTCCTTTGTCCGGGTTGCGGCAAAGAACCGTGACCGCGCAGCCCCGGTCAATCAGACCCAGGGCCGTGGCCCGGCCGATACCACCCGTAGCTCCGGTGATCAGCACATTGGGCTGCGCGCCATCCATCACTGCGTCCATCTCTTCCCGCCCCCCTCAGCGATCTGCAGGCCTGGCCAGAGTTGCCCGCTTGATACAGATCAAGGCAGCAGCCCCGGGGCTTTCCTAGGATGCAGGGCATTGGACAAAAACAACCCAAAGAGGCCCCATCATGCTTTTCGCGATGGATGATGATCGCCGCCCCGGCACCTGCGACCGCTGCTGCAACCCGGCAATGGTGACACCCGAAATCGGACCGGCTGCCGAGAACGTATGCACCCCCTGCCTGGAGCGGGAGCGCATGGCAGACTACCTCGAATACCTGGCCCTGCTCAATCAGGGTCGCGGGCCGCTCATGTCGCATAGCCGCCAGGCTGGCTGAACACCGCAGGTCGGGACTGCCCGGCAGCAGCCCCGCCCGCGACGACCGCGGTTAAAATCGAGCTCAGGCGCGATCGAAACGAATCGGCATGGCCTTGATACCGTTGATGAAGCTGGAGCGCAGCCAGTTGATCTCCCCGTTGAGACGCGGGTTGCGGATGCGTGCCACGATCTCGTCGAAGATGCATTGCAGCTCCAGTCGCGCCAGGTGCGAACCCAGACAGAAATGCTCGCCGATACCGAAGGCACGGTGGTTATTGCGCACATCCTCGCGCAGCGGGCGGGTCACATCAAAGATATCGGGGTCGCGGAAGTTGGCTTCATCGGCGGATGCGGACTGATAGAACAGCATGATCTTGTCGCCCTTGCGAATCTGCTGTCCGGCGAGCTCGACGTCGCTCATGGCAGTGCGCCGGAAGTACACCACGGCCGTGTTGTAGCGCAGCATTTCCTCGATGGCATGGCTGACCAGGGATGGATCGTCCACCAGACGCTGATACTCCTCCGGGTGCTCCATCAGCAGGCGCATGCCCTGGCTGGTCACCGTCCGCGTGGTCTCGTTACCCGCCACCACCAGCAGCAGGAAGAACACACAGAACTCATCCTCGGTAAGGTGCTCACCGGCGACTTCACCGTCAAGCAGCATGCCCACGATGTTGTCCCGGGGTGATTCCCGATGCAGCGCAGCCAGCTTGCGGCCGTATTCGAACATCTGGAACATGGCCATCTGGCCTTCTTCCTCGGTGGTGGTCAACTCGGGATCGTCGGCGCCGAGCATGATGTTGGTCCACTCGAAGAACTGGTGGCGATCCTCGGTGGGAATCCCCACCAGTTCGCAAATCGCGATAAGCGGCAGCTCCGCCGCCACATCGGCCACGAATTCGCACTCACCACGGTCAATGATGCGGTCGACGATCTCGCGCGCAACCTGACGGAAGCGCTGTTCGTAGGAGTCCACGGTTTTCGGCGTGAAGGCGTTGCGGATGATGCGCCGTGATTTCACGTGATCCGGCGGGTCCATGTTGATCAGGAACTGCCGCATCATATCCATGATCGCCGGGTCGGAATCATGGTAGAAACAGGTCTTTTCCCGCGACGAGAACAGCTGCGGGTTCTTCGATACGAAATCCAGCTCCTGCTGGCGGGTGATGGCCCAGAACCCCTCGGGCATCGCCGGGTCCTCGTGCCAGTACACCGGCTTGTTGGCACGCAGCCAACGATACATTTCCCTGGGGGCACCGCCCCGGTAGGTTTCGGGGGAAACCAGATCGATATGCGGACACTTGCTCATGAAACCCTCCATAGCAGGCCGGCGCGGCAACGGGCCAGACTGGCTTCTTGTCAGACTAACAACTTATAGATTGTAGCCTGTGGCGCGAGAGCAAATCCAGCCTGTGCCGCGCCACCGCAGCGTACGAAGACTGCGCGGGTCCACCGTGTCATACCGCGACCGGCCCATCATCCCGCTGATGGGCCGTGGGCAGGCCGACCAGTCGTTGCGGATCCCGGGTCCGGTACAGGTGAACGCCATCATGAACCTCGCGCAGCAGGCGGCCGGCCAGATACAAATGGTTGAGATGGGCGACGCACTCCCCCAGCGCCATACCCAGCTGGGAGGCATCCAGCTCGCGGGAAAACAGCACCGGCAGCAGGTCGCGGGCACAGCGGGGACTCTCGGCGCAGGCCTGTTCCAGGGCCAGCAGATGGTCCTCGTGATGTGCGATCAGGGCATTGAGGCGCGGGTGCAGGCCGCGAAACGGCGTGTTGTGAGCCGGCAGTACCAGTGTGTCCTCCGGCAGCGACCGGAAACGCCGCAGCGAATCGAACCACAGCGCCAGCGGGTCTGCCTCGGGCTCCGTGGGCATGACGCCCACATTGGGGCTGATGCGAGGAATCACCTGGTCGCCGGACAGCAACACCCCGAGGGACTCACTGTACAGGCAGGCATGTTCAGGCGAGTGCCCTCGCCCCACCATCACCCGCCACTCATGGCCGCCAATACCCAGCGTGGTGCCCTCCGCCAGACGCCGGAAGGCCCCGGGCAGACGTTCCGCCACCGAACCGAACCCGCGCCAGTTGCGACGCATGGCGTCGACATGCTCCGGGCCCATGCCCACCTGCTGGAAGTAGGTCTCCGTGGTCCAGCCGATGTCATCGGCGGTCATTGCACTGAATACACGGGCGCTGTAGTACTCGCCAAAGGTCATGTACAGCGGAACCCGCCAGCGCTCGCACAGCCAGCCGGCCTGGCCGACGTGATCCGGGTGCATGTGCGTGGCCAGCACCGCCTTGACCGGCCGCCCCCCCAGTTCGTGCTCGAAGATACGCAACCAGTGCCCCTGGGTGGTCTTGCCGCCGATACCGGTATCGATGATCCACCAGCCATCACCATCGTCCAGCAGGTAAAGGTTGATGTGGTCAAGGGCCATCGGCAATGGCATACGCAGCCAGAGCACACCGGGAGCCACCTCCAGGGTGTGCCCCGGCTGGGGAATCTGCTCGAATGGGTACTGCAATTCGCTCATCTGCACATCCGGGGCTTCAGGAAAACGAAACCCCGCCACACCGGGAACAACCGGCGTGGCGGGGCATGGCCGCCGTCAGGATGGCGCCTCAGGCGTCGAGACGCAAGGGCAGCTGGCGCTGGCGCTGCCCGGTCGCGGCATGGATGGCATTGGCCAGCGCTGCCGCCAGCGGGGGTACCCCGGGTTCGCCAACGCCACTGGGGTGGTCGTCGCTGGGCAACAACACCACCTCAACCCTTGGCGCTTCGTGCAGGCGCAGCAGGGGTTCATCGTGGAAGTTGCTTTCCATCACGCACCCGTCCTCGATGGTGATCTCTCCATACAGGGCGGCGGACAGCGCAAAATTCACCCCGCTCTCCATCTGCATGACCACGATGTCCGGGTTCACAACACGCCCACACTCGATCGCGCAGACCACGCGCTCCACGTGCAGACGGCCATTGCTCCTGGACACCTCGACCACCTGCGCCACGGAGCTGCCGAAGGACTCGTGCACCGCCAGCCCCTGGAAGCGGCCCTCGGCCACCTGACCCCAACCGGCCTTTTGTGCCGCGGCTTCCAGCACGCGGCGATCGCGTGAATCCGCCGGCATGTGGCGCAAGCGGAAGCTGAGGGGGTCTTCCCCCGCCGCCGCGGCCAGCTCATCCATGAAAGCCTCTACGAAAAAGCCGTTGTAGGAGTGCCCGACCGAGCGCCAGAAGCCGATGGGGATACCGGGGTCGTAGTCGATGTAATCGACATGCAGGTAACCGGTGTCGTAAGGCAGATGGCTGGCTCCCTCGGAGGCAAATGGATCCTTGTTGGCCACCCAGCCACCCACACGATCCGGAATCCCGCCAGGCAGCCAGGCGGGCATGGCCGATTTCATGAACAGTGACAGCAGCGGGCGCGCCAGGCTGGGGCTGACCAGGCGGTTGTCCCAGGCGATAATACGGCCGTCCTCGACCCGGGCGCGCAGGCGGGCCAGTGCGCTGGGCCGATAATAGTCGTGACGGGTGTCGTCCTCGCGGCTCCACACCAGCTTGACCGGTCGGCCCGCCTGACGCGAGATCAGCGCGGCCTCCACGGCGGTGTCCGGCATGATGCGGCGGCCGAAGCCACCACCCAGCAGCGCGTTGTGGATATGCACCTGCTCCCGCTTCAGGCCCAGCTCCCGCGCGACCGCGTCCTGCAGGCTGTCCGGGCCCTGGTTGCCACACCAGATATCGACGCGGTCTTCACGCACGTCGGCAATGGCGTTCTGTGGTTCCAGGGCGGCGTGGGCAAGATACGGTGCATAGTACTCGGCCTCGATCAGCTCGCCGCGATCTCCCGGGTCACTGCCGTCACGGGTAATACGGGCGGCCTTGCCTTCGCTCATCTGGCGGCGCTGCTCCGCCAGGATTGCGGCACTGTCGAGCCCGGCCAGGGGGCCCTTGTCCCAGGTAATGCGCAGGCGCTCGGAAGCCTTGCGCGCATGCCAGTAGGTGTCGGCCAGCACGGCAATGCCGTGGGGCAATTCCAGCACCTCGATCACACCGGGGGAGGCCAGGGTTTCGCGCGCCTCATAGTTGCGCGGTCGTCCACCAAAGTGAGGACAGCGCACCAGTACCGCCACGGCGCCACCCTCGGGCACAGGCAGGTCAATGCCGAACAGGGCTTCGCCCGCCACCTTCGCGGGTGCGTCGAGGCGGCGGTCGTAGCGACCGATATAGCGGAACTCCGCCGGATCCTTCAGTTTCACCCGGCGCGGTACCGAGAGTGTCGCCGCCCGGTTGGCCAACTCCGTGTAGGCCACCCTGCGACCGGAAGCAGGGTCGATGACTTCCCCGTCCTCGGTGCGCAGGCTGGCCGCATCCACATTCCACTCGGCCGCCGCCGCCGCGACCAGCATGGTACGGGCAGTCGCACCCGCCTCGCGCAGCATGTCGTAGCTGTTCTTGATCGAGGTGCTGCCGCCAGTCGTCATCAAACGGAACTCCGGATCACGGAAATCCGGATGTACCTCGGCGTGGCGCATCTGCAGCCTTGCGGGATCGATATCCAGCTCCTCAGCCAGCAATGTGGCCATGCCGGTATGCACACCCTGCCCCATCTCGGCCTTGTGCAGGTAAAAAGCAATGCCGTCCCCGGGGCTGATCTGCAGGAAGGCGTTGGGCTGAAAGTCCCCCTGCCGCGCATGGGGCAGGGCCGGGCCATCACAGCCGCTGAGTTGCACACCGAGGGCCAGACCGCCCCCGGCGAGTGTCATGCCCTTGATGAATTGCCGGCGGTCAAGCTGCATCGCCCTGCCCCTCCGCGCTGTAATACATCACACCTTCCGCACTTTCACGGATCTGGCTCGCCGCATGCCGCACCGCCTGGCGGATACGCCCGTAGGTGCCACAACGGCACAGGTTTCCGGACAGGGC
>JBJHBY010000037.1:0-19192 GCA_050485745.1 Gammaproteobacteria bacterium
GTCACGACCCTGCCGATTATGTGGTGCGCATTAAACCCCGCAACATCCACTTGCTGCTCGATGGCCGGGAAGTAGCGGTGTTACCCATCACCGCACAGCCTCCCGAAGAAGCCGCGGCTGCCGAACCAGTTGCACCTGCTCCGGCAGCCCCGGAGCCTGAGCCGCCAGAAGTCGCCAATACTTTCGATGTGCTGGGCATTCAGCTGGGGAATGACCTCGACGGCGCCATCCAGGCCATGGTCGCTCGCATCGCCGACGCCGAAGTCGCCGAAGGCAAGGCGGATGAATCCTATCCCTGGTCCCCCTTCAGGCACTATGTGTTGATCCACGCAACGGACTGGTCAGAGGCGATCGTTCTGTTTCACGCTCCACCCACCCATGATCGCCGCGTGACTGCCGTCGCCCGTATGGTGGAATTCTCACTCGATGAAGGACCCATGGCCAGCCGGCTGTTCGCATCGATGTCCGAGCGCTACGGCGAAGGCGAGTCGCGCGGCGATGGATCAATGCGCTGGGTGGTGCCGCCCCGGGCACAGCCAGCCATACCGGAGGGGCTGACCGTAGATCAACAAGTCGCCCGTAACTCGGCTCTGGCCAATCGCTGCCACTGGCCGGTGGTCGAGGGTGACATCGCCGGTCAGGCCAACAGCCTGCGCCTGCGCTGGCAGGATCTCAGGGACGACCGGCAAGCACTGCTGATCCACCAGCAGCCAGCACCACTGCGCATGGTGGGCCAGCTTGAAGCCCAAGTACGTGACCGTGACCCGGAATTCGCGCCCTACGTGTGCAGCGAGGGGCTGACAAGCGCTGCGGCGACCGATGACAACGGCCGCGTCGTGTACTGGCTCACCCTGCTGGGTAACCCCGCCACGGCGGCGCTTATCGCGGCAGAGAACCGGGCCGCCCAGGAGCGTGCAGAGCCGGTGCTGGATCTGGATTTCTGATCGCTCACAAGGACGACGGCATTCGCTTTACTTCAACAAGGGACACCAAAATGGGACTAACCACACCTACAAGCAACTCCCTGTGGCCACCCATCATTCTGTCGGTGGCTGTTCTGTTCCCCCTTCATGCCAGCGCCTTGACAGCACGAGAGTTTTCCATGGCAGTCACCATGCTCGTCACTTACGATGTGCATATCAAAGCCTGCACAGGCGAACGGGACGCCACCATAGCTGAAGGCTTCGCCGCAACTCTCCACAGTTTCGATTTCGACGACGTCTCGCGCGGTATCGCCTGGCGCGAACGTATTGCTTCCGAAGAAGTTGCCAAGGCTTATTACCAAAGCCTTTACGAAAGGGGGCTTTCGATCACGCAAAACAGTATCGCAAGCCACCAGCAGAGTCAGCGCGGTCGAGATCCGTGTTCAGCTGAAACTCTCCGCCAGGTGTACGAAGGCGCCCGCCGGGTTGGCGAGATGACAGGGCACCCTTCGTTCACCTCTCAGGCAGAGGATGTTCCGCGCTGAAGCTCTGACCTCATCGGCAAAGCTATTACAGCTGTAATAAACATGGGGCGAGAAAATGCGTGACCAGGATTGGGACGACTATGTAAAAGGTCTCGGTGGTACACCCACCGGTTCACCTGTCGGCTACCAGGGCATGATCGATGGCGGTCACGTCAAGCGACCCGGTTCGCTGGATCCGCTGAGTAATTCAGTGCCACCCGGACAGCGTCGGGCACCCGGTTACCAGCCGTTACCGTTCACACGGAAATTGCTCGACGCGATACCGCGCTGGTTGTTGTTCGCGCTGGCTGCAGCTGGCGCCATGGCCGGCATGGGGTTCGCCGACAACATGGACCCGGAACTCGGCGCCTGGCGACTGCTGCCCTGCGTTGTTTTGGGATTCGCAGGCTACATCGCTCCGACGCTCATTATCAGCCTGGTCGACTTTCTTGTTCAACTCGCCATTGGGCTGATCAAACTGGCCTTGGTTATTGGATTCTTGGGTGGACTGCTCTACGGCGTCTACCTGCTAGTACAGTGAGCGATTATTAGAACCGGCTGCAAGGCCAACGTCTTGCGCCTGTCGAACCGGGGAGCTGCGATGATCTGGCAAAAAAGGAAGGCTCTGTTCCTGGCTGCTCTGATCGCCGCCGGTGTTCACGCAGCTCAGGATCCGGAGGAGCGCTGTAAGAACCTCGCGGCCAGCCCCTACGAAGCCGGTATGGCGAACACGGGTGTACGCACCGAAGCCATCCAGGGTGACGCTGCCGTTCAGGCCTGCAGTCAGGCTGTTTCCATCAGCCCGACAGCAACGAATCACTTCCGACTGGGACGTGCGCTTCTGGTAACCCAACGCTACGAAGACGCCCATGCGCATGCCCTCGAGGCCGCTAGGCTGAATTCATTGCTGGCATATTCGCTTCTGGGGGTCTTATACGCACACGGTCTTGGGGTAGACAATGATCTATCGCAAGCTGCGCAGTATTACCGTCTGGCAGCTGAAGCTGGTGACAGCCTGGCCCAGTACAATCTGGGTCGACTGTATTTCCATGGGAATGGGGTTCCGCAGAGCAATATTGAAGCCATCAACTGGTTCCAGCTATCAGTAGCTCAGGGGCTGCCCGAAGCGAAGTATTTTCTCGGCTGGATGTACCTCAATGGCCACGGAGTCCGCCCGGATGCTGTCAAGGGCATGCACTTGACGCACGGTGCCGCCAGCCATGGCCATGCGGGCGCGCAGTACACCCTGGGGATCCGGTACAACAGTGGGCAAGGTGTCGAGAAGGACGTTGCCGAAGCCGTTCGCTGGATTCACGCGGCCGCAGAGCGAGGTCATGCGCTTGCGCAGTTTAACCTGGGGCTAAGGTATGGAGCTGGAATTGGCGTGACTCGAAGTGACTACGAGGCAGCTCGTTGGTACCGCAAATCTGCTGACCAGGGACTTGCAGATGCCCAGTTCGCCCTCGGTACGATTCACTCACGAGGAACCGGTGTTACTCAGAACTCCATTGAAGCTACCCATTGGTATCGAACGGCTGCGGAACAAGGTCATGCGGGATCACAGTTCAATCTCGCACTGCACTATGAGAAAGGCGTAGGCGTTTCGAAGAATAAAGCAGAAGCGGCTGATTGGTACCGCAAGGCTGCGGAGCAAGGTCATCTGGCCTCACAAAAGCAGCTTGCATCAATGCACGCCCAGGGAAAGGGCGTTCCCCAAAACGACATCGAGGCCGTTCGTTGGTACCACCAGGCCGCAGAACAAGGAGACGTGGATTCGCAGTTTATGCTTGGCTTACGCTACGGCGAAGGCAGGGGTATTTTACAGAACGACAGCGATTCGGTGCATTGGTTTCGCAAGGCAGCTGAACAAGGTCATGCACGAGCCCAAAACCACCTTGGCGTTCGTTATAAGGAAGGCAAGGGAGTCGCTCAAAGTGACTCAGAGGCTGTGCGCTGGTTTCGGAAATCTGCTGAACAGGGACACGCCCATGCTCAAGCCAACCTCGCGTCAATGTACACAAATGGTCGAGGAGTGGGCAAGGATGATACTCAGGCCGTTTTTTGGTACCTCAAGGCGGCAGAGCAGGGCGACATGCGTGCACAGAACAATCTCGGCTTCAGCTACAGCCAGGGACGAGGCGTTCCTCTGGACGAGGCCGAGGCCGTTCGTTGGTATCGCAAAGCTGCCGCACAAGGCCACTTGCAGGCAATGGTCAATCTCGGCTCGATGTATTCATCAGGAAGCGGGGTTTCGAAAGATCATACCAAAGCGGCTCACTGGTACCAGGAAGCTGCCGGATCAGGGCATGTCGGCGCGCAGTATATACTTGGGTTCTTGTATGAGAGAGGCATCGGCGTTGGTCAGAGTGATTCCGAGTCCGCACGCTGGTACCGTAAAGCCGCGAATCAAGGCCACGCACGCGCACAGGCCCGTCTTGAGTCGATGCATGCCGATTAAAAATGAGTCTCTGAAGACCTGATTCTTGCTTACGAATCGACGAGCCTTGTAGAAAATCGTGAAATGAAGAGCGCAGCGGCCATCACAGACATCTCCGATATACCTTGATAGTACAGGCGCTACCCGATCAACTTCAGAAGGAGAATCTCCGTGCTTAAAGTGACAGCATTTTTTCTGGTCGCAACCCTCGTCACCGGAAGCCTACTAACCCTGCAGTCGCTGGTGATTCATGGGACCCATCAGCTTGATGCGACTGATCTTGAGCTCATCGTTCTCGGGCTATTTTTCATGGCTGCTTTTGCAGCCTTCGTTGGCACAATTTTCTGGCTCGGACTTGTTCGACTGATTGACCGATTCGGTTGGCCGCGCCCTTTGACGGACGGTCTTCTGGGAGGACTGGCCGGACTGGCGCTGACCTTCCTGTTCGGGCCCGATATGGCTGATATACTGTCGCGCCTCACGTTTGTAGTGGGTTTTTCGGCAGCAGCCCTCGCCTGGTGGGCACTGCGACGCCCTCCCGAGGCGCAGCCATCATAGCGTCGCTGGAGCGATCTTGCCTTTGCCATCTCTGCAACGTGGCCGGCGCGCTCCTGATAGTGGTTGAATCCCGCTAGTGATCACCACCTTTTTCACAAGGTACTGGCCAGCCTGTCGATGTTCCCGAAAAATCGATCGGCCACGGGCGACCGGCAATCGAAGCGGTCATAGAACAGCTGTGCATCGGCCTCGCCTCGATCAACCAGCGCACCCAGATCAGACCCGAATTGCTGTCCCGCCCGGAACCCGGATTGAGCGGCACCCTCAAAGTCGCCGGGCGCGGTCTGTGATCTTGAGTCAGCCAGGCCGCGAAACATCATGCTGACCACGTTCGCCTGACCCATCTGAACCAGTTTGCTGTAGTTCCCCCGGGAGATCATGATCCCGCAACCTTCAGTGCCACGAAATGGCTCCATGAAGGAGACGAGATACCCGGCCAGATCGGACCTATCTACCTGCAGCTCGCGCAGATTGCCGTCATAAATCAGCTGGAACAGCCGGGGGTTGGAAAAACCCTCAGTATTGAAAACATAGTAATTCCGGGCCGAAGCGGCAATTCGTACTCCTCCTGCCTCGGCTTTGTCAAACCACTCTCGTGCCTTCACGACATCCATAGCGACACCCGCACCGGTCGCATGCGCAAGGCCGAGCTTGAAATAGGCCATTGGGTAGCCCATATCCGCCGCCCGCTGAAAGGCTTCGAGTGCCTCCGACTCGCGGCCTGAAACAGCGAGCGCACGCCCATACTGAAAGTGGAAGCGCGGCTCACGTGGATGGGCACGAACGGCTTCTTCGGTAGCGATCAGGGCGA
The DNA here is from genome assembly GCA_050485745.1 of Gammaproteobacteria bacterium. Classification (GTDB taxonomy): domain Bacteria; phylum Pseudomonadota; class Gammaproteobacteria; order Pseudomonadales; family CAMLJR01; genus JBJHBY01. Next base: position 5,254 of record JBJHBY010000037.1, read on the forward strand.
GGCGGGGCACGATGTCCGCCGTCGCGACTCCCGACGCCATTCGCAATGGATCGTCAGGATGCGCGGCCGTCTGGTCACTGTCCGTCACCAATGTCGCACGCGAGGAACCCGGTGTCGGGCCAGCCGCTACCTTATCTGCGGAACGACCGCACGCTACCAGAGACACCAGCAGCAGGATCACGACGAAACACGCGGCGACTCTGCTGCCAACCATACCCGCAGCATCCTGGCTCCCATCATGGAGCATCATGGCTTTCCCTCCCGGCTTCCAGCGTTGCGTGCACGGCGCTTCGGAGCACCGCATTATTTTCGGTAGAAACGTGCGGCATGTGCAAGTCAAGCATCGCATCGCCCCAAAGCAGCAACCCCTGGGCGACGAAACGCTCGCTACTCACACCGACGGCCACACCGCGCTGTCGATCTATTTTACAAACCTGGCCCTAGTTACTTTATTGGTCTAAATAAAATCCTGGCGTCAAGGTCAGCGGCACTTTTTAAATCTTTTGATTTAAAAATAATAATCTGGAATCAGGGCACGAGAGGCCGGGAAGTGGAACACGGCTTGCTTGGCAACGAACAATGTTCCATTGAACACTCTATTTCGGGGTGAAATCAATGTTGCCACCCATCACTGCGCTGATTGGTGGCATCTTTCTGAATCCGCTTACTGGCTATCGGTAGCGGTTTTGGATTGTCCGAGGAAGTTTCGAACCATAGAATTTCTTGATTAAGGAATGGAGTCTACCCCATGAGCTTGCAATCACATGCCTTGAAGGAAGTGCCCGTTGCACCCGGAAGATTTTTTGGGGCGGCCTCCAAGTCGGGCCAAGGTCGCGGATGTTTCTTCTTTTTCGCAGCGCTCCTGTTCACGTTCGCATCCTCGCTACAGGCGGAAATTGTCTGGATCGGTGATTTGAGCAGCACAGATTTTCCTGAGATTTCCGGGTCTCTTTATGTAGGCTCGCCAACTGATGGATCCCTGGAGATTAACGCAAGCTCCGGAGGCAATGGAATTGCGGAGGCCCATATCTCCAACGGTCTTTATATTGGAGGTGTATCTTCCACAGGGATCGTCGATGTTGTCGGTGGTGGGTCACCAGGCTCGGCATTGCTCGGCAGTCGCTTCACGGTTCTTAGCAATGGAGTACTTACCGTCCGGGACGGAGGTGTGCACAATACTGAATCTTTATACTTTTTATATGATGGAACAGCCAACGTTCTGGACGGGGGTGCACTGGTAGCCACAGGAGGAGTGTATCTGGACTCAAGTGTAGCCGAAGAAGCCCCCACCCTGAATATCGGTAGCGGCTCCACAGTCCATGCCGGCAGTGTTTCTGTTGGCGGAACCAGTGAAGCATTATTGAATCTCCACGGTGATGCCTTACTGGAAGCCGGATTTACCCAGGTCAGCAGTGGGGGCGTCGCCAATATCAATGGCAAAATTATCGGAGATGTCCAGGTGAGCGGGCCTGGTGCCTTGCTCAGAGGCGCTGGCGAGATAGACGGAAACCTTGTTCTGCACGGAACGACATTCGGCCCTGATGAGCTGGGAGGCCTGCCTGAGATTTCCGGCCAACTGGAGCTCCGGGGTGATACATTACTGAAGCTCGATGTCACGGATTCGCTGTACAGCCCCCTGTCGGTCGGCGGAGGCATATATTTTTACGAACAAACCCGAATAGAGCTGATTTTTGACTACAACCCTCTCGGTGAAGTGTTCGATCTGAACGACTTCTTCGACACTCCCTCTATTCACTTCGGGTTCAATTACGAATTTTCAATGGACAGCCTTATAGTCTCCGGAATCGGGGACGACGCCTACTTCTCCATTCTCGACTTTTCTGGCAATGAACTTCGCTTCGGAGATTTTCCTGGTAATGGAGCCCCGGCACCCGTGTCGGAACCCCCAGCCCTGGCCCTGCTTGTTATCGGATTGCTTCTTGTCGTGATCTCCTACGGCGGCTCGAACCGGAATTCTCGAGACCGATGGCGTAGAACAGTGCCGGGCCGAGCACTTGCATGCACGCCATAACAGCAGCATCCAGAACACTTTTCAGGCATCGTAGCCGACATTCCTTACGCTTATGATTTTTTCGACTATTTTCCGGCCTGATTTGACCACTCATTCCGGGCCCGACGCCGCGTCGCTCCCGCCGCACCAATCCGGAGGATAGATGCCAAGACGCACGGCGCGGTGGAAGCTCGAACAGGGCCAATCGACCAGGCGCGATACGTGACCATGTTTCAATGGATTGAAATGGATGTAATCGAAGTGGTTCCGGTAGTCGGCATCATCGCGGATCAGATGCTCCCAATAGCGACGTTGCCAGATGCCGCGTTCACCGCGAGTGCGTTGTTGGGTGGTACGGGACTCGGTCCGTGGCAGGCGCCTGGAAAAGCCGAATTTGATGACCTTCCAGCGCCTGGAAAAGTCCGCATCGCCATCAGGCAGTGTCCACAGGCAGTGCATATGGTCAGGCAACACCACCCAGGCATCGATCTGAAAGGGGTAGCGAGTCCTGGTGGCTTTGACCGTATCCCGTAGCAGGCCGATATTGCGAATCAGGAGGTCGCTGCACCGATCGAACAGGTTAACGGTAAAGAAGTAAGTTGCACCGGGGACAAAAGCGCGGATATAGCGTGGCATGGATGCTCCTCCTTGAGCATGGCAAGCCGTAACGATGGTGCTCAGGCTTCGGGTTGTGAATTATCGATGTTGCACCATGTGGATTATGGGATTAGATGGTGGAAAAGGCTGCGCCGTTTTCCACCACATCACCACATCACATCGACCATACCCACAGCCACCGCGCATCTAGAAGTGCCGCAGAGGGCGCCGCGTTGGGGGCGCGGCGACTCAGGGCTTGTCGGCACCGACGATCCACATGGCGAAGAACTGGCTGTGGCCGCCATAGGCGTGGCCCATGGCGCGGCGGGCGCCGTCGACCTGGTGGCCGCCGGCCATGCCGCGCACCTGCTGGGCGGCCTCGGCGAAGCGGATCATGCCGGAGGCGCCGATCGGGTTGGAGCTGAGCACCCCGCCGGAGCAGTTCCAGGGGATGTCGCCGCCCTCGTCGAGGCTGGTGGCGCCGTCCAGTGTCAGCCTCCAGCCTTCGCCCTTCGGGGCGAAGCCCAGGCTCTCCAGCCAGATCGGCTCGAACCAGGAAAACGGTACGTAGATCTCGGCGCAGTCCAGCTCCCGGCGCGGGTCGCGGATGCCGGCCTGGCTGTAAAGGTCGCGGGCACAGGTTTCACTGGCCACGGGGTAGACTTCGTTGCGCCAGGGGTAGAAACCCGGCTCGGAGCGCATCGCCGTGGCCTGCACCCAGGCGGGGGGGTTGGGTGCCTTGCGCGCGAGTTCATCGCAGGCCAGAACCATGGCACAGGCGCCGTCGGAGGAGGGGCAGCTCTCCAGAAAACGGGTCGGCTCCCACAGCATGGGGGACTGCTGCACCATCTCCAGGCTGATGTCGGGGATCTGCAGCTGTGCCCGCGGGTTGCACAGGGCGTGGCGCCGGTCCTTCACCGCGACCACGCAGCCGGTGTGTTCCGGCGCGCCGCTGCGGTGCATGTAATCGCGAATCACCGGGGCGAACATGCCGCCGGCGCCGGAGTTGAAGTGTGGCCGGAACGGCTGGCTGGGGGACAGGGCCCACTGGGCGTTGGACTCGGACTGCTTTTCAAAGGCCACGGTGAGCACGCGCCGGAACACGCCGCTCTTGATGTGGGAGGCGGCGACGATGGCGGTGGAGCCGCCGACGCTGCCCGCGGTGTGCACCCGGATCACCGGCTTGCCGACCCCGCCCAGCGCCTCGGCCAGGTAGATCTCGGGCATGACCACGCCCTCGAACATGTCCGGTGCCTTGCCGATCACCAGGGCGTCGATGTCGGCCCAGCGGCAGTCGGCATCGCGCAGCGCCTCCTCGGCGGCCTCGCGCACCAGTCCGGCCATGGACACCTTCAGTTTGGAGCGGTAGCGGGCGCTCTGCCCGACACCGACAACGGCAACGCGCTCAGCCATGTTCGGCCTCCAGAACCGCGACCAGGTTGTGTTGCAGGCAGGGGCCCGAGGTGGCGTGGGCGACGCCGCGCCGGGCCTCGCCGCTGCGCAGGCGCCGGAACACCTCGCCGAAGCGGTCCAGCCCGGCCGCCATCATCACATGGCCGGCGAGCACGCCCCCGGAGGGGTTGATGACGGTGCCGGCGTCGAGGCCCAGGGCATCGCGCAGGATCAGCTGCTGGTGGCTGAAGGGGGCGTACAGTTCGGCCACATCCACCGGGCCATTGGCCACGCCGGCGCGCTGCCCAGCCAGCGCCGTGGACACCGAGGTGGTGAGGTCGCGCAGGCCCAGCTGGTGCGGCTCCATGCGGTGGTCGATGCCGCGGATCCAGGCCGGGCGCGGGCACACACGCTGCGCCACCTCGCGGCTGGCAAGGATCAGCACCGAGGCACCGTCGCTGATCGGGCAGCAATCATGGCGGCGCAGGGGCGAGGCCAGCGGCGGCTCCGCCAGCAGTTGTTCCACACTGTAGCGGCCCTTGAGGTGGGCATCCGCCAGCTCCAGGGCGCGGGCGCGGCTGTCCGCCACCACCGCGGCCAGGTCGCGCTCGCCGTAGCGCCCGGACGCAAGCAGGGCATCGGCCTGCAGGGCCGCCAGGGAGATGCTGTCCGGCCACAGGGGAGCCAGATAGTAGGGGTCGAGCTGCTGGGAGAGGATCTCCGGCAGCGCACCGGGCGAGGACTTGCCGAAGCCATAGATCAGGGCGGTATCGATCTCGCCGCACTGGAACTTCAGCCAGGCCTCGTACAGGGCCCAGGCGGCGTCCATCTCGACGTGGGATTCCACGGCACAGGGGGTGGCGCCGAGGGAGTCCACCGCCATGACGAAGGAGAACGCCCCTCCGGCCAGGTAGTCGCAGGAGCCTGAACAGATGAAGTCGATCTCCTCGCGGGCCAGGCCGGCATCCGCCAGCGCCTGGCCCAGCACCGGCATCAGGATCTCGACCTCGTTGAGGTCACGGGCGCAGGGCATCTGCGCCCGGGCGTAACCGATCACGGCGACGTCGCGCATCAGCCAGCCCTCCGTGTCGCGGCCCTGGCCAGGCAGCGTTCGCGCAGTGCGGGAATGTCCACCAGGGGTTCGTCCAGCAGGCGAAACCAGCAGATGTTCTCCAGGCCGTAGGTCCATTCTTCACGCGGGCGCCAGACCGCCTGCACGCGGCTGCCAATCCTGACGTCCGCCGGGTCGCAGTCGGCCACCAGATGGCTGATGGCCTGGTCGGCGCCGTCCAGCAGGATGTTGGCAACGGTGAAGGGTGGCTTGAGGCTGCTCGCCGGGATCGGCAGGTGCACCGTGGTGAAGGTGAGCACGGTGCCGGTGTCCGCCAGCTCGACCAGTTCCGTGGTCGGGCAGCCGCTCTCCGGGTCCGCACCCAGGGGCGGGATCAGCACCTTGCCGGTGGCCGGGGACAGGCCACCGACGATGCGGCCCTCGCGGATGGCGTGCAGGAAAGGCGTGATGGTCCGCGATGCGTAAAAGTCGTAATCGAGGTGGATGGGGGCCTCGAACATCTCCACCGGTTCCAGATCGTCGATCATGCCGGGGCCTCCCCGTCGGGCTCGAAGCAGGCAATATCGGTAATCGCTCCCCGCGACTCATGCGCCCAGCGCACCCGCAGGCGCATGCCCCGGGACAGGGCCTCTGGGCCGGGCACATCCACCAGGTGCAGGAACGGTGTATCCGCACCGTCGAGCAGGATCAGGCCGAAGGCAAAGGGCCTCTGCAGCAGGTGATGGGGGCGCGGCTGTGCGATCCAGGTCCAGTGCTGCAGGCTGCCGCGATCACCGACCTCCACCCATTCAGTGGTGGCCTCGCTGTCGCGGGGGTCGTATTCCGTGGGCGGAAACAACACCGTGCCATCGGCGGCGCGGCGGCCGAACAGGCGCCGCTGCTGCAGCGCGGCCAGGAAACGGCCAATCAGCGGCCCGGGGCTGCGGGTGTAGGTGTAGCCGAGCTGGAAGCCCGCCCTGAGCAGGGACTCATCGGGTGCAGGGGAAGCCATGGAGCACGCTCCGGTCGCGATGGTCCGCTGACTCTAGCGCTGCGCGCGCGCGGCGCCAATGACGATTCCGATCAATCGGGGAGGCAAAAGCGCGCGAAAAAAGGCCCGGCGTACCGGGCCTGGCAAGCCATGACGGAGGATGGTCATGGATCGGGAGGAACTCGTTTCAGTGCTGCAGCCAGCCGAGATAGCCGCAACCCTCGACCTCGTCGTCGGTCACCTGGGGGCCGTCTTCCAGGGGCGCCATCAGCCAGTCGGCGCTTTCAGCATCACTCGCCGGCACGCTGCCGTAACAGTGGCCGGCCAGGGGATCCGCCGGTGTCAGGTACGCCTGGTAGGCCTCGTAGACTTCCGCGTAGGCTTTCAGGCCAGCGCGATAATCGCTGGAGGCCTGACCGCAGGTGGAGATGGCGGAGACACAACCGGTGAGTGCTTTCGGTGCAGCGCGCTCCATACGGGGGCGTGCGACCACGGCGGCGACAGGTGCCGTCCGCGGCGCGCCGGTGGTGGTGATGGTTTTTCCTGTGGCTGCTGGCATAGGGGGTAACCTCTCTTAAATTCCGTGAATTCAGCGCCTTCCGTGAATGGCCCGGTAGGGCCGGGGCGGTGTGTCGTGCCCAGTGGGGTACACGGGCATCATCCGCATCGCCATGGTCCATCACAGGTGTTGCAATTCCGTGACCAACTTTGCCGCCCCATCGCAAAATTTGGCGACAGGGAGATTTCCAACGCAATGTTTATTGCGCACAATGACCCCCGGCCGGACCACCTCCGCTGACCAGGGACCGGCACCGTGAGGCCCTGGGAAATCCTGGCCTCCTGTAAACTGACCTCCTACAACAAGGCATAACCACAAAGAGGATTCCAACATGCCCCACGCCCTGCTGCAGCCCGTTCTGGCATTGCTGTTTCTGGCCTTTGTCGTCTGGCTGGTCATGTTCGTTACCCGCTTCAAATTTTTAGGCTCCGCCAAGATCGACCCGCAGAGCCTGGCCACACCCGAGGACGTCAACCGGGTGCTGCCGGCATCGGCGCGCAACCCCTCGAACAACTTCAAGAATTTGTTCGAAGTGCCGGTGTTGTTCTATGTGCTGTGTGTCTATCTGGTGCTCACCGGGCAGGGCAGTGGCCTCGACGTAACCCTGGCCTGGGTGTTCGTCGGCTTTCGCTATCTGCATTCGCTGATTCAGTGCACCTATAACAATGTGAACCATCGCTTCGGTGCCTATGCGGTATCCTGCATCGCGCTCTGGGTGATGCTGGTGAAGGCCGTGATCGGCGCGTTCTGATCATCGCTGAGAAGGCCGGGTTACGCGGCGGAGCCGCTAACCCGGCGGCACTTTGGAACAAAGCCTGCGAGGGTGGGGCTGCTACACTGCGACCATGTCAGATGTTCCCGACTCTCAGGCACTCCCCGCTGACGATGCCGCGCTGGACACCCTCTGGGCTCCTGCACAGGCGCCCGCCATTGCCCCTGCGCCTGTCATCAGTGCCCTGCTGGCGCAGCCCGTCCCGGATGAAGCGGGTCTGGCCGAGGTCGCCGAGGCGCGCCTTGGCGCCGCGCTCGACGATCCACGCTGTCGCGGCCGCCTGGCCCTGGCGGACCAGATTTGTCGCGCGCTGTCCGGTGCAGCCTGCCTGCCACCCCCACTACAGCGGCAACTGCTGGACCTGCGTCCCGCACTGGGTGCCTGCGCCCTGCTGCACACTGGCTGGCTGCTGCAGCCCGACCACCCCGTGCGCGATGTACTGCGCCAATGGCTGACGCTGTGCACCGGCTGGCACCCCGAGCTCGGCCGCGCCGGTGAGCAGCCCCTGCGGCAGTGGCGGGATGCGCTGCTGCCGCTCCAGGACAGTGCCGACCCCGGGATGTGGGCCCAAGCAGCAACCACCCTGGCCGGTTTGCAGCAACAGCGCGAGCAACAGCGGCAGCGCCTGGACCCGCGCCTGCAGGCGGCCGAGGAGGGACCACTGCGTGCCGCGCGGGCCCGCACCAGCGCCGCGCGCCAACTGAATCAACGCCTCGGTGGCCGGTGTCTGCCCACCGCCGTGACGGAACTGTTTCATGGCCCCTGGTTCACCGCTCTGCAACAAATCTGGTTGCGCCAGGGTGAGTCGAGTGCACAGTGGGCGGCCCTGCTGCAGGTTGCCGATGAGCTGATCTGGTGTCTGCAGCCCGAGGCCCTGGAGGAAGAGCATCGCGGCCGTTTCTACGACCTCGCCGCAGAGCTCGGCGGCCGCCTGCGGCAGACGGCCGACGCCACTGGCCCGGGCCTGTTGTCCGAGCCCCTGTTTGCCGCGGTGGAGGTTGCCTTGCTGGCCAGCCTGAAGAACCAGCCCCTGCCCTCCGAGCCAGTACCGCTGATCAGCAACCAGGATCCGTGGTCCGGCAGCCAGACCCATCTCAGCCGACACCTGCTCGCAGCCCTGGAGTCCGTGCGCCCCGGGGACTGGTTTCTCGGTACAGACCCACCGCAACCGCGGCTGCGCCTGGTCTGCCGGCTCGAGGACGCTCGCCAGCTGCTGTTCGCCAACTGGCTTGGGGTGCGCGCCGAGGCCCTGTCCTTCGAACGCTTCGCCTACCAGCGCGGCGGGCAGACGCTGCTGCCCCTGCCCGACGCCGGTGTGGTCGATGTGGTGATTGAAAAGGCCCTGGCGCAGCAGGTCGCGCTGTCGGCCGCGGAAGAGCAGCAGGTGCGGGAGCGGCAACGCCAGGACGCCGCCCGGCGCGAGGCGGCGGAAGCGGCGCGAGCACAGGCCCGGGCGCGGGTGCAGGCAGAGGTGGATCGCCGGGCCCTGGCGGAAGCGGCTGCCCGGGAGGCGGAAGAGCAGGCACTGCGTGAACAGGAGCAGAAGAGCCGCCAGGCACGGCAGGCGCGTCTCGGTGCGGATACGGCTTCCCGCGAACGCCAGGCGCGACAGCAGGTCTCCACGCTCTCGATCGGTAGCTGGCTGCTGCTGCACGACGAGACCGGCGCAGAACGACGCATGAAACTCGCGGTGAAGCTGCCTTCCAGCGGCAAGCTGATCCTGGTGGACCGCGAGGGCCGCCAGCGCACCGAGCTGGGCGCTGCGGAACTGGTCACACGATTGGCGGAGGGCAGCGCGGTACTGCTGGAAGCACAGGCGGGGTTCGACGATACTCTGGCCAGGGTGGTCGATGGTTTGCGCCGCGAACGCGGCCTGTCGCGGAGGGAGGGAGATGGCTGAGCTTCAGGATGACGAGCGCCGCGTCGAGTTGCGAATGATGGCGCAGGCCGCGGTGTTCGTGGAGATTTGCGCCGCCGATTACGAGACCTCCGAGGCGGGCAATATCAGCATCTGCTCGAGTATGGATATCTCGGCCAACGGACTGCAGGTGCGCCTGGACCAGCCGGTTCTGCCCGGCACCATCCTGCGCCTGTGTGCGGAGTTCCCTGACGGGCGCGAGCCACTGTTCCTGGTCGGCGAGGTGAAGTGGTATCGCCCCGACGGCGAGGACTATCTCGCCGGCTTTGCCCTGTTCGATTCGGAACAGACCGACATCCTGGCCTGGAAAGAACTCGTCGCCGCCCGCTTTGCGTAGGCTGGGTTAGCGGCAAAGCCGCGTAACCCAGCGTCGCCACCCATGTCAGACGGTCCCGGGAGTTTCCTGCGAAGCTCCCGGGGGGTGCTCCGGAGCCCACATCGGTGCGAGATTCGATGGCACCGTGGCGTTCCGGAACCTGCATCAACGCGAGATTCTATGGCGGTGGGGGGCTCCGGATGGCGGTAGGGGGCTCCGGAGCCTACATCAGCGCGAGACTCAATGGCGGTGAGAACGCTGGGTTACGCCGCTGCGCGGCTAACCCAGCCTACGCGCACTTCGTGGGCGAGGCGTGGACCGCGGGCCGGGAACCCGGCCTACCCCAGCAGCTGCTCGAAGCGCTCCGCGGCGCTGGCGAATTCCTCTCGAAACTGCTGCACGATGGCACGCGCGCTGCGCTCGGTGTCGATCAGGCCAATGACCTGACCAGCGGGCGTGGTGATCAGGTCCAGCGCACCAGGGTTGGTGTGGTAGGTGCGCTGGATGCGTTGCAGGGCCGTAGCGGTGGCCATGGTCTGCAGGGGCATGGGTAGCGCATCCGGCGTTTCCGGGTCATCCCAGGCGGCGGTGTAGGGGGTGATCAGGTGCCGCGCCGGCTTGCCGGTAATGCAGCGGGTGCGCGCCGTCTGGTGGGCGCCAGCGCGCAGCAGCTTTTCCCGCACCAGCGGGTCGAGCTCGGACTCACTGCTGGTCAGCCACACCGAACCGGTCCACACCCCGGCGGCACCCAGCATCATCGCCGCCGCCATCTGCTGGCCGCTGCCAATGCCCCCCGCCGCCAGTACCGGCAAGGGCGCCACCGCGGCGACCACCTGGGGCACCAGCACCATGGTGGTGATATCCCCGGTATGGCCCGCCGCCTCGTGGCCGTTGGCCACGATCAGGTCGACCCCGGCGGCCTTTTGCTTCAGCGCGTGCTCCTTCTTGCCCGCCAGGGCGCCGACCTTGATGCCCTGCTCGTGCACCCGGGCGATGACATCCGCGGGCGGCACGCCCAGTGCGTTGACGATAATCTTCGGGCTGTGGCGCAGGGCGATGTCGAGCTGCAGGCGCGCAACGCGCTCCGACCAGCCCAGACTCGCCGTGTCCGGTTCTTCGACGTCTTCCGGCAGCGGCGGCACCCCGTGGCGATCACAGAGTTCGTGGGCAAAACGGGTGTGGCCTTCCGGAATCAGCTTCCACAGCTGCTCCGGGTCGTACTCCTCAGCGTGCCCCGCGTCATCCTGCTTGCGCACGTACTTGCTGGGCATCACCAGGTCGACGCCGTAGGGCTTGCCGTCGATGTGGGCGTCAATCCAGCGCAGTTCTTCTTCGAGTTCCTCGGGGGTGAACTTCATCGCCCCCAGCACACCGATACCCCCGGCCTTGCTCACCGCGACGACCACGTCGCGGCAGTGGCTGAAGGCAAACAGGGGGAATTCGATGCCCAGCATCCCGGTGACCGGATTGTTCATGCGCATGTCCTCATGGAAGCTCATGGAAAGGCCGCGACAACGCTGGTATTCCCGGCGTTCGCGACGGTCGTAACGAAGAAGAAGAACCTTGAAAACCCAAATATAATATATGGCGTATAAAAAAATAAGCCCCGCCGGGCTGCGCGGTTCAGACCCCTGCGCCAGTCGCGGAATTCACCCTCTGGCCGGTGTGAGGGGCGGGGCAGAGCCGGTACAATCCGGCGCACGAACCCGAGGAGCGGACCACATACCATGAAGATCAGCATCTGCCTGCCCTATATGAAGCCGGGACTGGACCGGGCCACCATCCTGCAGTGGTGCCGCCTGGTCGACCAGGGGCCGTTCCACAGTCTTTCCTGTGGCGAGCGCATCACCGGGCCGACCCTGGAGATGCGCAATGTGCTCGCCGCTGCCGCCGCAGTCACCGAACGGGTGCGCATCGTGCCCTCCCTGTACGTGCTGCCGATGCACAACGCGGTGTGGGCGGCGAAGGAGCTCGCCACCCTGGACGTGCTGTCTGGCGGGCGCGTCACCGTTACCGTCGGTGTCGGCGGCCGCGAATATGATTACCGCGCCGTCGGCGCCAGTTTCGCCAGGCGCTTCCAGCGCATGGACGACCAGGTGGCCGAGATGCGCCGCATCTGGGCCGGCGAAGCGCCTTTCGAGGGTGCCGACCCGGTGGGCCCGGCGCCGGTGCAGGCCGGAGGGCCGCCGATCCTGGCAGGCTCCATGGGCCCGAAGAGCATCCAGCGGGTATCGCGCTGGGCTGATGGTCTGTACGGCTTCGCGATGAACGGTGAACAGGAGGTGATGCGCTACTTCTTCGACAGCGCCGATCGCGCCTGGGAGGAATCCGGTCGCGACCGCCCGCCGGTCAAGGCCGGCGGCTTCTGGTACTCCCTGGCGGACAACGCACAGCAGCGTTTGCAGGATTACGTCTTTGACTATCTGCGCATCGCCGGCGAGGGCGAGGCGCGCAACACCGCCCGGAGTATGACCCGGCACACCCCCGACGCGGTCATGGCGGCCATTGATGACATCGAGGCCACGGGCTGCGAGGAGCTGTTTCTGGTACCGGCTACCGCGGACCTCAGCGAACTCGAGCGCACCATCGATCTGTTGTCACGGCGCGGCTGAGGGCGCGGCCACACGGCCGGCGCCTGGTCCGCTGTCACGCAGCGCGGCCAGCGCGACAGCGAGGCCGGCCGGACTCACCGGCTTGATCCATACCGCATCGTAACCGGCTTCCAGATAGGCTCGCCGGGCAGTGATTCCCGGCGTCGTCACAAGGGCCACCAGGCAGGCCGGCGGCAAGGGGTGGCGTGCCTCGTGAGCGCGCAGTTCCCTCGCCAGGTCCAGCGCGTCAATGTCGGACAGCAGGCCATCGACCAGCAGCAGCTCGGGCACCACCTCGCTGCGGCGACGCCGGCGCCGCAACTGATGCAGCAGCTCCCGCCCCGAATCCAGCAACTGCACCTGCAGGCCCTGTCCACGCAGCAGCGCCGCCCAGATTTGGCGGTTGTCGGCATCGGCCTCGGCCACCCGCGCCCAAGTGAAGGCCGGGGGCCCAGGCTCAACCTCATCGATGCCGGCTTCCGCAGCCGCGAGCAGGCGCAGTAGCGCATTCAGCAACAGTGGAGGCGCACAGCAAAGGTCACCGCTGTCGCCGGGCTGCGTGCCGGCCGCTCCCAGCACCAGGCCGCGCAGGGCCAGGGTGGGCCAGCGCTCACGCAGCTGCCTCAGCAGGGCGAGGGCGCCGCCCTCGGGCAACTCCGCGTCCCCCACCAGCCAGTCGTAACGAGCATCCCCGTTGCGGGATTCAGCGACCCGTTGTTGTGCTTCCGCGGCGGAGGCCACCGCCGTGACCAGGCATCCGGCACGCTCCAGAACGGCGGCCGCCGCGGCGCGGTAAAGTGGCTGGCGCAGCAACAGCAGTACCCGTGGTGGCGGTCCTGCCAGCAGGTCCGCTTCAGCGGTAACGGCGGCGTTGCCAGGCCCGGGCGGCGTCTCGGGCTGGCCCTGAAGCCGCAACGGCCAATCCAGCCACAGCGCGGCTCCGATAACCTGAGCGGCCCCGGCTGCGGAGGCGCCTTCCAGACCCAGGCCACCGCCAACGTGGCGTGCCAATCGTGCAATGCCGGCGAACCCAGGGGCATCCGGGTTCGGTGTCACCCCCGGCGACAGCAGGAACGCAAAACGACAACAGGCGCCACGGCCGGAACTGACATGCAGCTGGACCTCCGCGCTGCCCGACTGCGACAGTTCCTCCAGCAGCTGCCCGAGCAGGCGCCGCAGGCGCGTCACATCGCCGCTGGCGTGGCACGGCAGCCTCTCATCCACCCGCGCGGACAGCTGCGTCGCACCGGGACCGGCAGGCAACTGTGCCTGTCGCGCAACCAGGACGTCTTCGATCAACGCGGGCAGGTCAAAGGGCTCGTCATCGAGTTGCAGTTGCCCGGCTTCCAGCGCGGCGGTGTCGATCAGGTCCTCGGACTCCGCCAGCAGGCGCTGCGCAGCGTGATCGATGACCCGGCGGCGGCGCTCCCGCTCCGGGCCGATGGCGCCTTCGCGCAGCAGCCAGGAGGCACCGAGAATCGCGTTCAGCGGCGTGCGCACAACGGCACTGATCCGCCCCAGCACGGCCCCCAGGGCTCGACTCTCCGCCTCGACCCGCTGTCGCTCCTGGGTCAGCATGTTGATGCGGCTGGCCAGGGCCACGGCAAACAGGATGATGTGGACGAGCAGGCCAATCTGGTAACCAAAGTCCCGTCCCGTGGGAGAGGGCTCGGGCTGGCCGAGCATCATCAGCGGTGTCACCAGCAGGAACGAGGCCCAGGCAATACTGTAGTTGCGGGCG
>JBJHBY010000038.1:0-18872 GCA_050485745.1 Gammaproteobacteria bacterium
CTGCAGGAGAGTGGTACATGCCAGAGATCAAGCGCCCGGTGCAGACCATCGAGGTGAACTACGTCTGCGACAAATGCAATCACGGCATGATGCAGAAAGTCGGCGAGATGGACCGGCAGACCGGGGAACACCCGCACCGCTGCATGATCTGCGGGCACGAGCACACATTCAAATGGATCAGCTACCCGCGTATCGACTATGTCGGGGTGGGTGAGAAGCTCTGATTCGCTGAACCGGAGGGACTGCCCCACAGGCGCCGCGAAGGCAGCGCCAGCGGGGCAGGGTGGCTCAGGATGTCGGCAGCATCGGCATGCGCATGCCGCAATTCCAGCCACCTTCCACGAGAAACTCCGAACCGGTGGAGTAACTGGCATCGTCCGAGGCCAGGAACAGGTTCATCTTCGCCACTTCCTCCGCCAGGCCGATGCGTGGCAGCGCCTGGAATTGGTAGTTGGCATTGTCCTGCTCACTGGGCACGGTACCGGCCGAGGCGCCGTGCATCGCCGTCCAGATGCCGCCCGGATGCACCGAGTTGACGCGGATGTTGTACGGCCCCAACTCGATGGCCGCGTTCTTGGTCATGCCCCGCACGGCCCACTTTGACGCACCGTAGGCCACCAGGCTGTTCTTGGCCTGCATGCCGTCGATTGACGACACATTGACGATGGCACCCTTGCCGGCGCGCTTCATCGGCTCGATCACCGACTGCATGCCGAGGAAGGTACCCAACTGGTTCACCTGGATGACCTTCATGTAGTCCTCTACGGTGGTGTCCGCGATGGACTTGGCCAGCAGGATGGCGGCATTGTTGACCAGCACGTTGAGCGGACCGAAGGCCTCCGCCGCAGCTACGGCCTGCTGCCAGTGCTCGGGGTTGGAGACATCCATATGCACGTAACGGGCATTGGCGCCGATACTCTCTGCCACCGCCTTGCCGGCGTCGTCGAGCACGTCCCCCAGCACCACCTTGGCGCCCTCGGCCGCGAACAGCCGTGCCGTGGCCTCGCCCATGCCGCGCGCGGCCCCGGTAATGATCGCGACCTTGCCATCCAGTCGTCCCATGGTATTCCTCCGTTGCAAATGTATGGATTGTCGGGTGGTGCATCCTGGCCGGTCTGCCTGGACAGACCGCGGGCTGTTGCCCGCCCCTTGTTATGGTTGACCCGTTTTTCCGAGCCTGAAAAACTGCCTGCTATTAATCTGGCAGTCAAACAGGTCGTCCTGATCTATTTGACTGTCGCCCTTGAAATACTCGCGCAATTGCGTGAAATTGCTGGTCTTTCAAGGGCTCGCGACCGGGCTTCGCCCGGCGGCGGCACCTCCATGTGCCGCATTAACCCGGGAATGTTCATCGCTGGGCTAATATACGACCAAACAGCTGCCACGGACATCATCCATATGCACGATACGCTGCAAGCCCTGCTCGACCGCCAGGCTATCCAGGACACCCTGGTGCGCTATGCCCATGCCCTGGACAGCTTCAACAATGATCTGCTCGACCAGGTCTTCACCGCCGATGCGGATCTTGATTACAGCGCGGCCGGTGGCATCCGCGGCAACCGCGCCGAACTGCGCGCCTGGCTGGAGCAGGCGATGAGCCGCTTCGACAGCTGGCAGCACCTGCTCAGCAACTTCGTTATCTGCCAGGACGGCGACCGCGCCAGCGCAGTGACCCGCTGCTACAACCCCCTGCAGGGGCGTCGCGCGGATGGCTCGACCTACGTCTACCACGCCGGTGCGTGCTACTACGACGAGCTGACCCGCACCGCCGAGGGCTGGCGCATCCACAAGCGTCGCCTTGGCATGGACTGGGCCGACGCCAGCCAGGCGCCCGAGGCCTGAGCCCGGAGGCTCCAGCCCCATCCTCACCGGCTGCCGGGAGCGCGCGGCTCCGGGCTCATTGCCTGTGTCCGGACTGGCCCCGCTGGGGCTCTTGGAAAATTCCGCGTTTTAGGGTCAAATAGCGCCCCGTGCCGCAATAGCTCAGTCGGTAGAGCAACTGATTCGTAATCAGTAGGTCGGAGGTTCGATTCCTCTTTGCGGCACCATAAAAAACAAGGGGTTACGAGAGAATCGTAACCCCTTTTTATTTTCCGGCGCTCAGCCTGCAACCGTTCTGCAACCGTTTCTCGAGCGCTACCGCTGGACCAGGCTGCGCTGGAGCGCGAAGGTGCCGCGCATCGCGCGATGGGCGCTGCTGCCAGGCCGGGCGATCTGCTTACCCATGGCCTCATCGATGATCAGCTCGATCGATTTCCCGCCGTTGCCATCCCGGCGCTCACGCTGGCTGATCTGGGCGCCGCTGTTGTTCACGATGTTGATCTGAACATTGCCGCCCAGGGCATGGTTGGGCACGATCCGGCCGGGGACGTGCGGCACGAAGATCTCCGGCCCTCGCTCGCCCACGGGGTAGTGAGAGCCGGGATGGACCGCGCCGCCGGCGGCCCGGCCGCCACCGGCAAAGGTTGAGCCCATGGCGGACAGAAAAGGGTTGGAGGATCCAGCCAGGCCGCCGAACATCTGCATGAGCATCTGTTCCGCCAGCAGCTGGGCCACCATGCGCTTCAGGGTGTCGGTGAAGCTATCCAGCATGCCCGATAGCCCGTCCTCGAACGGGTTGAACAGGAACTCCGCGAAGGCGTCCTGCATGTTGCGGGCCGCCTGCACGGCAAACTCGCTCATGGTCTCGGTGTCGTCCCGGGCCCTCTCCATGGATTCGGCCCAGCGCTCGGCTAGGCCTGCGGAAATCTCGGCCGCCTCCTCCTGCGACATGATGCCGGCCTCCACCGCCGCCTGCAGGGTTGCGTATTTGCCCTGGAGGTCCTCGAGGGCCCGGGCTTCAGCTTCCAGCGCCTCCCGGCGCAGCCCCTCGACACTGGTGGCCATCCGTGCCAGTTCGCGCTCGGTCTCGATCTGCTGCTGGTAGGCCTCGATCACATCATAGGCAGCCGCGGCGGCCGCCAGCTGTTCTACTGTCGCACCTTGCTGGGTCAGCGTCCAGGCAGTGGTCTCCCGGGAAGTCATGGCGATGGTGGCTGCCTGGCGCTGCAGGGTCTCGATCTGACGTTCGATCTGCTTGGTGAAATCCTCAGCCGCTGTGGCGGTCTCCCCGGTGCTCCCTCCACGATCTCGCTGACCGGCGGCCGCCCGCCTTTCGCGCTCACCCTGATCGGTCTTTGCCCAGAACTGGTTTATGAGATCACCACCGCGCAACAGCTCTTCGTTGATGTCGTCCAGTATGCCGGTGAGGTCATCCTTTGAAGTTTCCGCGCTCTTCACCAGGCGCCCAATAGCCCAGGCGGGAGATATCGCCCACTCCCACCACTTGACCGAGGCCTTCTCGGAGATCTCGCCCAGGTTCTCGATAACGGAGCCAGAGGCGCGGGCCACAGTCCGCAGGCCAATGAACCCGGAGGCCAGCCCCCTGACGGTGAAATCAAGCGCAGAGAAGGACTCCTCCAGGCCATCAACCTCGAGGGCTTGCGTCTTGAGAACATCAGTGACATCAGCGAGTGCCGGCATTACATCGTGCAGCATCTGATTGGCCCAAACGGCGAAGGTGCCACGCAGAATAACCAGGTTGTCGTTGAATTCCTGGGTGGCGACGATGGACTCCGTGCTCATGACCCGGCCAGTGCGGTGCGCGATCTCGCCCATTTCCCGGAGGCCATCGGACCCGTCGCGCAGCATGCGCACCATCACCCGGCCGCTTTGCCCGAACGCGGCCTGGGCGATCCGGGCGGCCTCGTTGGCGTCGGCCGCGTTCTGGATCGCGTCGGCGATGTCCTTGAAGGCCTCCTCCGTGCTGCCCAGGCGAATGCCCAATTCCTGGGCCACCTGCGCCAGCTGGCCGGTGCCCTCGCGGGCCTGGCCGATTCGCTCGGTGAGCCGGCCCAGGTTGTTATCGAGGGCAGCGCTTTCAACGCCTGACAGCTGTGCCGCCAGTCGGTACTCCTGAATCCGGTCGGTGGACAGTCCCAGCTGGAGCTCCAGCTTGCCGAGCTCATCGGCGGTGGAGGTGATTTCCGAAGCCCAGCGGCTGAGCTGGCGAACGGACAGAGCCACGCCCAGTGCGCCCAGGATGCCCTGCACACTGAGCAGGCTGCGACCCCATCGCTGAAACGCGGAGTCGTTGTCCTGGGCCCCTTTGCGTGTACCGTCGAGACTGCGGCGCAGCTTCTGCAGCTCACGGTCTGTGAGCGTCATGGCCTGCACGGCACCATCGGAGCTGCCCTGGATGCGGACGCCGAAGGTCACCTCTCGTCTGGACATGTTCAGGCCCTCCGGCCAAAGACGTTCAGGAGCCCGCGCCGCCGGTGATGGCTGGCACTATGGCGCATGCAGGGAGCACGCCCAGCCACCACCTTTGGCCCCTCCGCGGTGGGGGCTATGCCCGCCGCGGCTCTCTCCCGAGCCTGTGTCCTGGCTTGCCTGCTGCCAGGTATCAAATCACGCTTGTTGAGCCCTGCTTCACTCCATGCATTACGGGGTCTTTTGGGTTTGCGGCCACTAACACGGTGCGCGAGCAAAGGAAGGACATCCCAGGGCCGCCTCGTAAAGAGCGAAGAATCGAGCGGCTGCGAACCCTCGATGGATTGGGCCCGGGAAGGACCCATCTCAATAGGCATGCGGTCACTCGATTTCCGGTTCACTTTCGTCGAAAGCAGAAACGACTTCGATTGGCACTGCAGGCGGTCGCACGAAAAGGCCTGGCCGCCACAGGGTGCTAATGCCCTGGCCGGGGTTGGCGACGATCACCGCCCGATGGTAAAAGACCGCGTGAGAGAAGATTCGCAGCTTTTCGCCCAGAGTCTCAGGCTTCACGGTGATGTTTGCAGTCATCTGCGATGGGCTGTCGGTGGTGACATCGTTGACATCTACGCCCTCGATCAGAACAGTAGTGCCGACCCAGAGGCACTGATAAGTTGACCAGGCAGTTCGGTGTTGTAGCCTGAGGTGCGCAACCGAATAATCGACCTGGGATCAAGGTAGGCGCTCGCGAATACATGCCGACAACGCCAGTCTTGTCTGTCTGTCTCAAATCCCATACGGCTCTCAATAATGGGGTGACCATCGAGAATCGAGAGCTCGCAGGTATCGATCACGCTATTGTCTGCTATCAGATAGGCGTTTCCTTCCGGGATCATGGGATCCACAATTAGCTCCAGCCGCGCGAAGGCACTCGCAACGCCGTGGTCGAAGCCGTGCTGCGTGGCCTTCGCTGCGCGAGCCAGCAATACTTCCGCATCTGTTTCGATATTGGGACTCACAAGCAAGTAGCGTGGCTGAAGGTTCAGCATTCCCCAGCCTTGAGGTCCTCCACCACTCGTTGCATATCGCTGGCGCAGCATGATTCGCCCAGCCTTGAGCGCTGTAAGCAAGTCTGCCGGTTCGTCCTGAGGATCTGCCGGGAAAGTGTTGTGACTGGTTTGGCTGAAAAGATTCGTCCCCCAACCCGGATCAAAGGGGCCCTCAAGATCGTTCTCGTGAAGCTGCAGATAGGTTTTCTCGGCTTCAGCGCGCAACGCGGACAATCCGAAAGCCCGAGGTATTGCCGTGAATGCTCCAAGGTCGTCGTTCATCAGTGCTTCAAAACTCAGGGACATGATGCGCCCATGCTTCTCGACTCGAAACTTCCGTGACATATCCACCGTATACCCATGCGTGTATTCGCCGTGCTCATTGATCGGTGCGAGCCTGGGGGCCGATCCGAGCAGAATCCGCGTCTGGTCCTTGAAGTCTCGCGCAGTGGTTACTCGAACCCAGCGCCGATGCGTGGATGCGGCTTCTTCGGCGGTCATGCCTTCGCGCAAAGACTTGTTCGCCACATTGGAAAGCAGGTCGTAGAATTCAGAAGTGCCGACTGCAGAACGCACCAACTCGGTATCGCCCATACGGTCAGGATTTGCACCAGCCAGCCGCAGAGTGGTCCGCATAACCTCCTTCAACGACATCCTGGCAACATCATGGGCCGCTGGGTGGGGTTTGGCCACTTCGATTCCATAGCGGAGCAGCAGGCCATCAACGGCGGCATCGCGGAATTCCGTATGCCTCGCATCTTCGGTCGCCATGGTCGGGTAGTGGTGCATATCCCGGTCCGCCAGCACATCGAAGGCACGCGCCCGGGCGGCCTCGATGGAGATGCCTTGCTCGATCCAGTCAGCCGCCAGCGTCGACTCCAGGCCGGCGCGATTGGCAATCTTGAGGATTTCGGCAGCCCGGCGGCGCTCGGCCACCGGGGTGGTCTGGTCACCGGTTCCGGGTTGGGCTGCCGGAACAGCAGGGGTGGCGGTGTCGGTCATGTTGGGCAGGCCTCTGTTGATTCCCGCGGCGATGTCCGCGGGTACCGGTGCCAGTGAGGTTTCGAATGGCATCCAGCGGGTTGCAGTCACGGTGCGGGTGTCGTCGTCGGTGTCCTGATCGATGATCGAATAACCGATCGAGACGCCCGTGATGATCTCGTCGTCAATGTCGGCCGCCAGCTCCTGGGCGCGGGCACTTGAACCCAGCCGGAGCTCGCCGCGGAGCTTTCCACGATCGATGCGAAGATTTTCCACCACGCCGATATTCAAACGGCTTCGGTCGTGAACCTCGATGACGGGCAGCGGTGCACGGCTCAGGTCGATGGCTTCGGGGGTGTGGCGCAGGATTTCCTTGTATCCATCGCGCAGCACAGGCGTTTCAGTTGAAACCACGATAGGCCACGTTTTCTTTGCGCCTGTACTCTGTGCACGGGTTTCGATCTTCGCATGCAGAACGCGTTGCATTTTCGCGCCTCGTGGTTGCCGTGCTGACAAGATACCGGGGGTTGGGTAGTGACATTCAAGGGGGTGTTTGTCACTACCCCAAATCGTACGCCTCGAACATTCGCAGCAAGTGGCGCCATGAGGGCAGACCGTCCAGGCGAATCGCTTCACGTACCAGGGCAAGCGGTGTGCCTGGTGGGGCAGGGACCTCGTGAGGCACGTGCGCCAGCTGTTTGATCATCTCGACCCGGGCGTAAACCGTGTCCTGGGGCAGCCGTTCGAATGCGGCGCGCAGAAACCGGGCGCGCAGCTCTCGCCGGCGGGGCGCCAGAGCACGCGCCAGCACATCATCGACCCAGGCGGCCAGGTCCGGCGGCAGGTGGCCCGTCTCCTGGGCCACTCGCCAGCGCTGGAGCTGCGTTAACGTATCCGGTCGCATCAGTGAATCCCGGGGTCTTTGCCGCCGGTGTCATCAGCAACCTTGCGGCGGCACACTGCGCGCCAGCGTTGAGCCGCCAGCGAATTGCCCGGGTCCAGGCCGCGGCCCTTCAGCGTCACCAGGAAGGCCTCGAAATCCATCGGCCCCCAGCAGCTCCACATGCTGGCGTGGAAGTGGTAGACCGCGGCCACCTGGTTGATCGGGCAGTAGCCGACCATCATCGAGCCATTGGCCACACCGATGAAGTATTTTTCAGGCTGCGCCAGGGTAGTGGCCGCCATCAGCGGCAGGGGGGCGAGGTTGTGCGTGGTGTCTTGTTGCATGATTGCGTCTCCAAAGCGAACGGGATGGTTATATAGAAAGGGGGTCAGAATCTGTCACCGTGAAAATGCTCCATGGGACCAGATTCTGGTCCCATGGAGGGCGGATCGTGGCCATTTTTCTGCCTACCGGTGACAGAATCTGGTCCCACACGGTGACAGATTCTGTCACCGTGGTTTTGCTGTTGGGCCTGAACTTTCCGGAGAGGAAGCGACACATTTTCGAAGCGTTCTTCGGGGTGAAAGGTCCGCACCGGAAGCGCCGTCGGCTGCATATCGAGCTCGACTTCGGTTTCATCGATTGGAGCCCAGGTCAGGGCGTACAGTGCACACTGGGAGCCAGGGTTCAACCATATTGGATCCCGCGTTCGAACGATCATGCCGGCCTCGAGGAGCTCTTTGACGGCCTCCCGCACCGTGGTCTTTGAGCGCCACCCGCGGGCGCGCATGGTCGACCAGACAGCGGAAAGATTGCCGTTATTTCTCCCTCGGTAGTCGTGCGCCAGCCAGAGCAGAAGTGCCACGGCTCGCGGGGATAACCTCTGAAAATCGGGGTGACGCATCACCCGGCGAGGAATCCCCGCGAAGCTCTGCGAGCGCTCAGCACGACCCTTCGCGCGTGCGCGATTGTGGGTAGGCATGGGAACCGCTCCCGTCAGCTTTGCGCGTTCTCGTGTGCTCGATGGCGGGCCGAGAGTTGCTTCAGCAGTGCGCGCGCTTTGGCATGCTCGGAGGGGGGCAGGCGGTACACCTTCACCCAGCACTTGCCCCACTTGGTCCCGATCTTGACGGGCTTGCCTTCGATCAGAAGGCCATGCCTATTGCGCAGGGTCGAGATAGACGAGTTCAGGGTGTGATCGCCTATGCCTTCGGCCGCGAATCGATCAATGGGGCCCGCGAGAAGCCGCCGGAGGAGGCGCTGCTTTTTCGTGTCGCGAGTGTTGATCCCGGGCCTGCAGGATGGCCGCAGTGTGGTATTATTTGTGCGCTCTGCTTGATGGCTGCCTTCTTTGGGGGTGGCCTTTTTCATTTCTGCACCCCCCCCTCTACAAACGCCGAGATTTCACTTTCGCGCCAGAAATTCCGAGCCCCTATTTTCCGAGGTGCGGGGATCTCTCCGGAGCGCATCAGGCGCCACAAGGTTGAATCGGATATGCCGCCAAGCCTTTGCTTGACTACCTGGGCATCTATCAGGCTGGGAGGGTTGCTTGCTTGCTGTGACATTCTGCGAACCTCATGGTTGGTGTGGAGGTTCGATGATGTGGCTACTCTTGTTTGCGGTACAGGCAGTTTACCCTAAACTATCTAAACTATTTCTTCGGGGATTTCTTCCTCGGCCGAGGATTAGGATTGGTCGTGTATTTTTTCACGTTTGCTTCTGACCATCCGCGCTTGCCTTCGTTCGCAATTGCAACCGCCATAGTGGCACCGGTGTAGAGGAGGCCTTTCGCCATTTCGGCTTCTACCGCTGCCTGCATGTCTTTTTTGGTCTGCTCTTTGGCGGCACGCACAGCTTTGCTATATAGGTTTCCAGCTCTTTGCGGCACACCTGAGTGGAGAGTCGGTTCCCACTCTCCCATGACAAGGGCTTTCCGGAAATACTCTTCCGAGGTAGTCTTTTTTTTCCTGGATTTCCGCTTGTTTTTTTTCTGATCATCAAGCGAGGCTTTTGCTGCGGCAGCCTGGACCAGTGCGATATAGCCATTGGCGATTGCGAATGACAGCTCCATTACACGGTGCTTGATGAGCTTCTCTTGATCTGATCCGGTCGCGAGATCTTCGCGAAGGCAGACAAGGTCCACCCACATGCCCACTGCCTGGCTGGTGGCAAGGCCATGAACTGAATCCAGATCTAACCCCACTTCCGGGAGTGAGCCCTTAAAGAGGTCAGCCGGGTCACCCGGAAGATCGATTTTCAGAAGCTGGCACATTTTCAGCAACCATTCCTCGGCCGTGTCCAGGCGTATGAATCGCGGTTCCCTCCCGCCGGCGAAGATTGTTTCGTCAGTTTTTTCGTCAGAGTTTTCCACGGTGCTCCTCCAGCGGCGCCGGCAGCGGACTACCGGCGCCCGTTACGCTCAGTCGCCCAGCAGCCAGGCTGTGGCGGTTTCCCGGCAAGCAAATCCGCCAGTGTCGACAGCGCCAGCGTCCGCCAGGGCCCCGGCTTGCCGCGCCAGGGCGCGCATGGCAATCAGCTTCTCGGTGTACTCGAAAACTGCGGGCAGGTCGCTGACGACATCCTTGGCGAGGTCTTCGATACTGTCGGCCAGACTTGCGATCTGCTCGAAGAGCTCGCGGGTCCGGTCGTTGTTTGCTGCAGTTCTGGCTTCTGAATTGGGCATGATTTCATCTCTCTCAAAGGGTTTTAGATCGCTGGTGAGGATCATTGCCGCTGGCCAGATATCCCCTTGGCTGGGCGGCAGTAACGGTCATCTTCCTGCACGTCTCACTCAACGGCTCAGCAGCCACGCATCGGTGTCTTCGCGCCAAGGGATGCCATTCGTTTCTTCGGCGCCCATGTCCGCCAGAGCCCCGGCTTGTAGCACCAGGCTGCGCATTGCTGTGATCTTCTCGCTGTAGATCCCTGCGCCTGAAAGGTCACTGAGGACATCTTGGGATAGATCGTCGAGCGACCCGGCCAAGCATGCGATCTTGGAGAAGAGATCCCGAACCCGGTCGGCGTTGGGTTGGGTGCTACTATTGGATTTGGCCATGATTCACCTCCAGTCAGGTGGTTGTGGTCAGCCATCGGCGGGGGGCCTATCCCCGCCGGTGGCCCTTACGCCGGTGCCCGGGCCATGGTAATGATCCGGGCTCCGCTGTTCCTTTCCTCCAGCACGCTCGCCAGGGCAGCCTCGTAGGCCATCATGGCCTGGCGCTTCTCGGCCAGGTGGGCGGTGGGGTCGTTGTCGTAGTGGGACGCGTCAACGCCGGTCTGGCCGTGATTCTGCAGCAGGTTGCGCAGATCACGGCGGACGCCGGCGCGCGTCATCAGCTGCTTGGCCGTGCGCCGAACATCGCGGGGCGTGAAGTGCTCGAGCCCGGCGCCGGCAGGGTTGCTGCGAAGTCGCGTTATGGCCACTTTCAGGCTCGATATGTTGAGCGGCCCATGGCCTGAAGAGCTGAATGGCCAGGCAAATCCGTAAGTGAACGGGCGCACCGTCTCCAGTATCTCCAGGGCCCGATCCGTGAGCGGTACCAGGTGGACCCGGGGGCGGCCACCGCGGCCTTTGCGATCGATGATCCGGACGGTGCGTGTTTCGGGCTCGTAATCCTCCCATCGAGCCGCCAGCAGCTGCAGGGGGCGCTGGCCAGCGGTCGCCACCATGAACCGCAGGAAGGCGCCGACGATGGGGCCAACACTCGGCACCTGATGGATCCCCTCATACAGCGCTAGCAGCTCCTGATCGGAAAGCGCCCGCTCCCCGGGACGCTCGACACCGGCAAGAGGCGGTACCGGGGTCACCGGGTTGGCCACCAGGCTGAAGGTCTTGCCGCTTTCCCGGGTCTCGTCGAACTCGGAACGCATCGCAAAGGCAAAGGCAGCGTGGAGGTAGGATCGCAAGCGATTGCGGTACACCTTGGCGCCCCTGGTGGTCAGCGGCCGCAGCAGATCGAGGACGTGCGCCGGGGTGACGTCCTTTGCTTTCATCGCCCATAGGGCGCGGTGGCGCTCCTGGATCTCCACGCGGAACATGCGCTCAACCTCCGCGGCAGAAGAGCGACCCAGGGAATGGAGAGAGGCAACGTAATCGCCCAGCAGCTCCCCCAGGCTGGCGCGGCTGACCTCAGCCTGCAGATCCGCGACGGCCCGGCTGCGCTCCAGCGCAAGCCACTCCTGGAGGTGGGGGTGCTCCTGGCGCACAACCGCGAGCTCTTGGCAGCGGCTGCGGGCATCTGCCAGCGAGACATCACGCCCGATTTGTCCGAGCTCAATCCAGGGGCGCTTTCCGCCCGGCTCGGTGTAACGATAGTACGCACTGACACCACCATCACGGCCGACCAGGAGCAGGGTGCCAGCGCCGCGGCCGGCGACCTTCTCTGAGTAGGTTTCACCGCTCTTGAGGGCCTTTGCTGCCTGGGCTGTGATCCGCATGGGGCTGATTCCTGCAACCGTTCTGCAACCGTTTCTCTGATTATGAATGATTGCCCATGAAATGCAAGGACAGGGTAGATCCATTAAAATCAAGAGGTTACAGGGTCAAGGCTTTTCATGCTCTGTCAGGCACACTGATTCGTAATCAGTAGGTCGGAGGTTCGATTCCTCTTTGCGGCACCAGAATCACTTTATTAACCCGCCAATAAATCGTGCCGGGTTAATGGCATTACCTGAAAGGGTCGCCTGCAGGCGACCCTTTCTCGTCTCTGGCCGCCAGTACCGATTTTGTCATCAACGCCACCCCGGTCTGGTAAGGTGGTAGGCTGGGTTAGCCGCTGCGCGGCGTAACCCAGCGTTGTCACCTGCGTCGGGCGGCCTCGGAATTGTCTCACGAAGCTTCCCGGAGAGCGCCTGAACCGACATCGGTACGACATTGGACGGCGATGAGAACGCTGGGTTACGCCGCGCAGCGGCTAACCCAGCCTACCGTGCTGCGATGCGATTGTGGGTGTGGGCCACTGGTCCAGCCACGGTGATCAAGGGGAGGATGGAACGTATGGAACCGCCAGTACACAGCATGAACGCGCTGTTCAGTCAGCTTGGTCTGCCCGACAGCGATGACGCCATCGCGGCCTTCGTGGCCAGGCATCGCCCCCTTCCCGAGGCGTTGTCCCTGGCCGACGCCGACTTCTGGACGCCGGCCCAGGCGAGGCTATTGCGCCAGGCCATCAGTGATGATGCCGACTGGGCGGAGGTCGTCGACCAGCTGGACGCGCGTTTGCGGCACTGATCGCCTCTGTGCCTCTGGACCCTTCTGGGTCTCACTGCATACTTCTGCCTGAAAAATGGGCCGAAAAGCCTTCTCTTGCCTCCTGCGTGATGGCAGCCAGATCCCTGGCCGGGACTTGTTCGACTTCAATCCCCATGGCTCTGGCAACCCTGGTCAGGTCATCTGCATCGTACCCGGATGCC
Organism: Gammaproteobacteria bacterium; assembly: GCA_050485745.1. Lineage (GTDB taxonomy): Bacteria > Pseudomonadota > Gammaproteobacteria > Pseudomonadales > CAMLJR01 > JBJHBY01. The sequence goes on from JBJHBY010000038.1 coordinate 12,577, forward strand.
ATGAACAATTTTCTCGGTCTTGAGCCTGTCTGACCTTCCGCATAAGCCAACAGTTTGCGTGAGAGAAATTCCGGCAAGCCAGCTATGCTCGCTTTGACTAGCTCCATGCCAAGGATCACCCCTGTTGCCACCTCCATAATGACCACGGCATTGAAATCACCGTCAGTCTCAGTGCGTACAGGTATTTCGTTCAGCTGAAAAAACAGCCACGCCTCATTGTGAGCAAAATCGGAGGGTTCAATTGGCAACTTGATCTCCTGGTTTCATTGCATCCGTATGGACCACGTTTTGATCAGAGGTGCCTTAAAGGTGCTCGAGAAGAAAGCTGCACATGATCAATGAGGCTTTGTCGAACCCGTCGCCCTGGTAGCAGACAAAGTGATCCCCCTGCACGACCTCCAGTTGTTTTGGCTCCCCTGCACGATCGAACGTGGCCAGGGCACCGCCCGGCGCGGCGAGGTGGTCGTCGCTCGCAACAATCATCAGCAGCGGGGTGGGGGCGATGTGGCGGATGCAGACGCCGGGGTCGAAGGCGGGTGTGGTGCCGAAGCAGTTGCGCAGGGTGACCTGGTTTAGCCAGCGCGAGCCGGTGGCGCGACCGTTGTGCAGGAACCAGTCCCGGGATTCAGGAAAGTCGAGGAACACCGGTAGTTCGTTGCCGTCTTCCTGTACCACGGCAAAGGGTCCCATGCTGTCCCCGGGGGCATCCGCCAGGCCGTTGCCGGATTCGTCCAGCAAATTGGCGCGAATCGCCTCGAAAGCGTCATCGTCGTCACTGCGTCCGTCGCTTAGCGTGGCGAAGGGCACGTTGGCGACGACGGCGGCGACGCGGCGGTCACAGGCGGCCACCACCATCACTTCACCGCCGCTGAAGCTGGAGCCCCAGAGGCCGATGCGCGCGGGGTCGACCTCGGGCCGCTGTGCCAGCCACTCCAGGGCGTAGCGGTAGTCCCGGGCCTGGGCCCAGATGTTGATTTCCTGGCGCGGTTCACCATCGCTGGCGCCGAGATTGCGGTGGTCGTACACCAGCACGGTGATGCCGGCTTCGCGGAACCGTTCGGCGAAGCGGCCCAGGGCCATGTCCCGGGTGGCGGAAAAGCCATGGGCCATGACCAGCCCCGGCCCCTGTGTTGCGTCGTCGGCGATGTAGAGGTCGCCGCGCAGGGTGACGCCGCCGGCGCCGGGGAATGCGATGTCGATGGGCATGATGGCTGTCTCGCTGTTTGCATGTCCGGTTAATGGTAGCGGCATTGGCGCGGCCCAGACATTACCGATCCGTCATTGCGTACCGGCCTGTTGTGCCTGAGCAGCCTGGGCCAGGGTCCAGTCCACCAGTTCCCGTGCCAGGGCGTCGCCGGCACGACTGAAGGCTTCGACCACGGTTTCGACGCGGGCGTCCGCGCTGGGCAGTTCCTGTTCGAAGCGGCGGCTGGCGAGCACGCGACGGCTGCCACTGTGAATCAGTTGTACATCGAGGCGGACCCGCACATGGGGTGCTTTGTCGCCGGGATGGTGATAGACCGCGTGAAAGGCGCCAAGCTGGCTGGCCAGGGTGAGCTCGCTGCGCGCACTACTGTCGTCGCTGATCACCGCGCCGAGGCGTGCCGTGCGCTGAAAGGCATCGATCAGGTGGTCGCGCAGCAGGGTAGGGGCGTTGTCCGCCCAGCGTACGCCGGCGTACACGCTGATTTCATGGGGCTGGGCCTGCACCGCGATGCGCGAGCCGGCCAGGGGCATGCCGGCCTGGGGTGTCTGCAGGCGCAGCACCAGGGGCAGCGCGGTGGCATCGGAGGATGACAGCTGTGCCGATGCCAGCACAAAGCTGCGCTGGGCCTGTTGTTCCGGCAGCAGGGTACAGGCGGCGGGCAGGAGCGCGAGAGCCAGTATCAGGGGCAGAGAGAGAAAGCGGCGAAGGCTCATGGGCTGAATTCCTTGATCGGTTCGCGGCCCAGCAAAAAGCCGGCCGGGTTGTCCTCCAGGCGTTCGGCGATACGGCCGAACTGGCGCAGTGCGCTGCGCAGTTCACGCATCGCCGGCTGCAGGTCGCCCACGGCCTGCATGGATTCATCCAGCGTACCGACGTGGCTGTCTGCAAGGTTGTCGAGACGCGTGGCGACGCCCTGCATGGCTTGCAGAGTGGTGCGGGCACTGTCGAGCATCTCGCGGCCCTCGCTGTCGAGCAGTGCCTGGGTGGTGTCCCCGAGTCGGGCGAGGCTGGCGAAGGCTGCTTCGGCCTCGCTGCTGGCGTCGGCGATATGGCTGATGGCCCGGGCCAGTTCGTCGCGCTGTTCGGCCAGGGTGGCGGTGATCTGCTCGACATTGCCCAGCAGACGGGTCAGGTGCGCCGCGTTGTCCTCCGAGAGCATACGGTTGATGTTGGTCATCAACTGATCGAAGTTGCGTATCAGTCCCTCGCTTTCGGCAAGCAGGGAACCGAAGGGCGAGGGGCTGGCCATGATCAGCGGCGGTTTTTCGCGGCTGCCGCGCAGCCGCGGGCTGTCCGGACTGCCGCCGTGCAGTTGTATGTTCATGGCGCCGGTGATATTGGCCAGCATCAGGCTGGCGCGGGTATCTTCGCGGATGGCGATATCGTTCTGCACGCGGATCAACACGCGCACCAGGCGTGGGTCGTTCGGGTCGAGGCGCAACTGCAGCACGTCGCCCACGCGGATGCCGCTGTACAGTACCGGATTTCCCTCGGAAAGCCCGCTGACGGCGCGCTCGAAACCGATTTCGAAGTGATCGTACTCGCGGTCGCTGCGTGCGTGGCCGAGCCACAGCGCAAACAGCAGCGCTCCGCCCAGGCCAATGACGGTGAACAGGCCGATGACGATGTGATGGGCGCGGGGTTCCATGTCAGTGGGCATCCTCGGTGTGGCGGGCTCCGGCGGCGCGCAGGGCGGCACGGCCGCGTGGGCCCTGAAAATAATCGCGGACCCAGTCGTCCTCGGTGGCCTCGACCACTTCGAGCCGGTCCGCCACCAGGACGCGCTTCTGTGCCAGTACGGCGACGCGATCGCACACGGTGTACAGGGTATCGAGGTCGTGGGTGACGAGGAAGACTGTCAGGCCCAGGGCGTCGCGCAGGGTCACCAGCAGACGGTCGAAGGCGGCGGCGCCGATCGGGTCGAGTCCCGCCGTGGGTTCGTCCAGAAACAGAATATCCGGGTCCAGCGCCAGGGCGCGAGCCAGGGCGGCACGCTTCACCATGCCGCCGGAAAGTTCCGCGGGGTAGTTGGCGGCGGCATTCGCCGGCAGTCCGGCGAGGGCCAGCTTGGTGCGGGCCAGATGTGTGGCGTCGGCGCGGGACAGGCGCGCGTGCTCAATCAGCGGCAGGGCGACGTTCTCTTCCACGGTCAGCGAGGTGAACAGGGCGCCACGCTGGAACAGGATGCCGAGGCGGCGTTCGATGCGTGAACGCGCGCCGGGCGCGAGCTGTTCCAGATCCTGGCCCAGCACTTCGATCTGCCCGGCCGCGGGCCGCAGCAGGCCGACGATGCTGCGCAGCAGCACCGACTTGCCGGAGCCGGAGCCACCGACCACGCCGAGGATCTCGCCACGCAACACGTCCAGGTCGAGTTGCTCGTGGACACTGTGGCTGCCAAAGCGGTTACACAGCCCGCGTACGCGAATCACCGCCTCCGCTGCCGTGGTCGCCATCACCAGCCCATCTCCATGAAGAACAGTGCCGCCACGGCGTCCAGCAGGATGACCATGAAGATCGACTGCACCACGCTCGAGGTGGTGTGCTCACCGACGGACTGCGCGCTGCCCTGAACCTTGAAGCCCTCAAGGCAGCCGATCACCGCCACGACGAAAGCGAAGACCGGCGCCTTGCCGATACCCACCAGAAAGTGGTTGACCGTCATATCCCGCTGCAGGATGGCGAAGAACTGGGTGCCGGAGATATCCAGGGACACCATGCAGACCATGGCGCCACCCAGAATGCCGCTGATCATGCCGACGAAGGCCAGTACCGGCAGTACCACCAGCATGGCCAGTACGCGCGGCAGGACCAGCAGCTCCATCGGGTTGAGGCCCAGGGTGCGCAGGGCGTCAATCTCTTCGTTGGCCTTCATCGAGCCCAGCTGCGCCGTAAACGCACTGGCGGTGCGCCCGGCCAGCAGGATCGCTGCCAGCAACACCCCGAATTCGCGCAGGAAGGAATAGGCCACCAGGTTGACGGTGTAGATCGTGGCCCCGAATTCCTGCAGCACCGTGGCGCCGAGAAAGGCCACCACCGCGCCAACCAGAAAAGTGAGCAGGGCGACGATGGGAACGGCGTTGAGGCCGATCTGCTGGATGTGGGAGACCACTGGCGTGATGCGCCAGCGCCAGGGGCGGATCACCGTGCTGGCCAGGACGCCGATGGTGGCGCCGATGAAACCGAGCAACAGGCGTTGCTGTTCCCAGATAGCCGCGATAGCGAGGCCGATCTGGCCGAGGGCATCGATCACCGGGTTGGGTCGGGGCGGGCTCTCGAAGCTTGAGGCGGCCACCGCGCTGGCCACGCTCTGCAGCAGGGCGCGTCGCTCCTCGGACAGCTGAGGCGCCCATTCACCCACCTGCTGCAGGGTATCGGCGCCGAAGTGCTCCGCGAGCAGGGCAGCGCCGGCGGTGTCCAGCCTGCCCATGGCATCGAGTACCGGCCGTTCACCCGAGGGTTGCGGGGTACCCCGGGCCAGTGTCCGGCGCAGGCTGCTGTAGTGGGCGAGGGTCCAGTCCCCCAGCACGTGCAACTGTCCGTTGCGGTGCTCGATGTGGCCCGGTTGTGTCTGGCTGGCGGACATGGCGCTCCCGGTCTGACAGGCGTCGTGCGTACGCCCGTTGTCCTGGCGCCATCCTGTATTCTGCCAGCGCCGCGGCTGTCTCATTCTGGCGTAAATTCGCGCCGGCGTCATGTGCCTGGCGGCCAGAAAGCTGTCCATCGACGTCCCGGCTTTGCGCGCCACACTGCGATGCATTATCGTGAGAGCTGTCGGGTGAGGCACTCGATGCGCGTGGTGTTTGTGGTACGCGACCTGCTCTTGTGGAGGTCATCCATGGAACCGGCGATTGCCCGCAAGCCCGGGAGGTTCCGCCGTCGCGGCAGTGGCGTCGCATTGGACCTGTCGCCCCTGTTTGTCCTGTTTACCCTGTTTGCTTTGGCGGCCTGTGGTGATGCGGCGCGTTGGCAGGGCACTCCTTTGGGGGAAAGCTTTCCCGCGCTCGATACCGCAGCCCTGTCGTTCTATCCCGATGTGCCCGATGTGCCCGAACCCTCCGGGGCCACACCGGGGGTGACGCTGCTGTTCTTCGGTTACCTGTCCTGCCCGGACGTCTGCCCCACTACCCTGGCCAACTTGCGCGCCAGCCTGGATGCTCTGCCTCAAAGCCAGCGCGAGCGCGTGCGGGTCGTGTTCGTCAGCGTTGATCCGGCGCGGGATTCTCCAGAGCGGCTGTCTGCCTACGCCGCGTGGTTTGGCCCGGAGTTTCGGGCGGCCACGGCTGCTCCGGCACAGCTGCGGGCACTGGTGGCACGCTATGGCAGCAGCTTCCAGCTCGGCGAGGCGGATGCCCATGGTCACTACGTAGTGGCCCATGGCAGCCATGTTCTCGCCTTCGACACAGCGGGGCGAGCGCGCCTGCTTATCGCCCATGACAGCAGCCCGGAAGCCATTGCCGATGACCTGCGACAACTCCTGCGCGGTTGAACAGCGCCCGTCCAGCTGGCGTCTTGCCGGGCCTGGCGTTGTGTTGCCGGTACTCTGCCTGCTGCTGATCTTCCTGCTGGCCCATGGTCTGTTGCTGGGCAGCTTTCTGCGCCAGGGTGCGCCGCTGGCCCAACCCGGAGACCGGCTGCTGCTGATCTTTCCGCCGCGCACAACGGTCGCCGAAGCCCTGCAGCATGTGGGGCATTCCGGTGCGGCGTTGCACGGTGCCCGCGGGCTGCCCTGGTTCTATACCGTGGAGGTGGTGGCCCCGGGGGCGGGCACGGCCCTGGGTGAGGTGGCCTGGCCCCTGCGCCTGCCACGGCAGGCGACGCTGGCGAGCTGCTTCAGCATGGTGGCGGGGCAGCCAGAATGAACACATCACCTCTTGCACTGCCGCTGAACCTGGCCGGAGCCATGGTGCTGGCCGGCGTGGCCATGGGGCTGGTGGCGCTGGGTACGGGCTGGCTCGCCCTGGGCGCGTTCGGTTTGGGTCTGGCGGGGCTGGCTGCGGGGCTGCTCGGGAACAGGCGCGAGCGTCTGTGTGTGGCGGGCCTGCTGTGGCTGGGGGCGGCTGGGCTGGTTTTTCTGGGCGCAGTGCTCGGA
>JBJHBY010000039.1:0-6932 GCA_050485745.1 Gammaproteobacteria bacterium
AGGCTGATCACCCGCAGTCTGGCGGAAATGAGCCGGTTCGCGGTATGCAAGGGTGCGGACCCGTCGACCTTTCTCGGGCTGGCCGGGGTGGGCGATCTGCTGGTGACCTGCATGTCGCCGCTGAGCCGCAACTATCGCGTTGGCTTCGAACTGGGCCAGGGCAAGCCATTACAGCAGGTGGTTGATACACTGGGACAGGTCGCCGAGGGCGTGAATACCCTGCGTCTGCTGAAGTTCGAGGCCGAGCGGCTGCAGGTGCGGATGCCTTTGGTGTCCGGGCTCTACGCCATCATCTACGAAGGGCAGACCATCGGCGATGTGGTCGGCTCCCTGATGTGGGCAGAGCAGACCTCCGATGTCGAGTTCACCCTGAGGTAAGCATGCGAATCATCATTCTGCGCCATGGCCAGGCTCAGTCCATCGCCGCCAGCGACGCCGAGCGTGCGCTGACGCCCCATGGCGAAGAACAGGCCCGGGATGCCGGGCGCTGGCTGGCCGGGCAGGGCGTCTTGCCCGGGCGGATACTGGTCAGCCCTTTGCGCCGGGCGCAGCAGACAGCGGGCTTTGCCGTGACCGCGTGGGGAGTGCCGCCGGTGCTGGAAACAGTGTCCTGGCTGACCCCCGAGACGGGTGCCGCGAAAGCCTGCCGGATGCTGGGGGAATTGCCCGACGAGGCTGTACTGCTGGTCAGTCACCAGCCCCTGGTCAGTGCCCTGGCCGGGTTCCTGGTGAACGGCGCGGGCTCCGGTATTCCCTTCGATACCGCCACAGTTGCGGTGCTGGAGGCAGACCCGCCGGCACGGGGCTGTGCGCAGTTGCTGCAGCTGCGGCACGCTGTTGATGCCGCCCATCCGTGAGTGTCTGCGAGCGCCAATTTCGCATTGAGGGCGCAACGCTCGCGGCACGCCACTGGCGCGCCGATGCGGGAAATCCCGTGCTGGCCATTCATGGCTGGCTTGATAACGCAGCCAGTTTCGACGCCCTTGCCGCGGCCCTGCCACAGACCGAGCTGATCGCGCCCGATCTGCCCGGCCACGGCCTCAGTGATCACCGTCCGCCCCTGGGCAGCTACAACCTGTGGGATGACCTGCCGGTACTGCTGGGCCTGGTGGATGCCCTGGGCTGGTCCCGTTTCGATCTCCTGGGTCATTCCCGCGGCGCTATGGTGTCCCTGCTGTTGGCGGCCTGCTTGCCGGAACGGGTGCGTTCTGTGGTGTTTCTGGACGCCCTGACGCCGGCACCGACGCCGCCAGAGCAGGTGGCACAGCAGTTGCGCCGCTATCTGGAAGACCGCCTGCGCCTGGGTGGGCGCCGCCCCCACGCGGGCTACGAATCGGTGGCCGCGGCCGCGGCCACCCGCTGTCGGGCCACTGGAATGGCTCTGGACACAGCTCTGCGCCTGCTGCCGCGTAATCTCGAGCAGCGTGCCGGTCGCTACTACTGGCGTACCGACCCCCGTCTCAGTGGCGCCTCCGCGGTGAAGCTCGGAGAAGAACAGAATCGGGCGCTGCTGGAGGCGTTGGATATGCCCGGCCTGCTGTTGCTGGCGCAGGGTGGTCTGGCGGCGACCGCCGACTGGGAGCGTCAGCTGGCCACTCACACCACGCTGCGTTGCGAGCGGCTGCCCGGGGGGCATCACTTTCACATCGAAGAGGCGCCAGTAGTGGCCGCCCGAATCCAGGCCTTCTGGCGCCCTTGAAAGACTGGCGCCATTGCGCGGAATGGCTGGTCTTTCAAGGGCTCGCGACCGGGCTTCGCCCTGATCAACCTGCAAGGCCCTGCGCCACAGGGTATCATCAGGGCCGGGCCCGACCCGACAGGGTAGCCGTTGCCCGTCAATTCACAGGAATGGCAGACAGAAATGAGAGCGATGCTGTACGCCCTGGTCACGTCACTGCTGTTACTGGCACCCGTGCTGCAAGCCGAGCCGGTGGGCGAACTCGATTTCATCCAGCGCTATCCGCTGGCGACATTGGTACGCCTCGTTCAGGATGAGGCGGACGATCACCTGTTTGCCCTGGGGCCCTACCGCCGCAGCGGTGGTGAGTGGCGCCCGGAGCACAGCGAGCGTCTCGCCGGAGAGCGCCGTCGCGCCACCTACCGCATGCCTGAAGGCCGTTCTCCGGAGACGGCTCAGGAGCACTGGCTGCAGGCGATGCGCCCCTACACGGTGCGGGTTCTGTACAGCTGCCGTGGCCGTGCCTGTGGCAGCAGCCACCACTGGGCCAATGGTGTATTCGGCATCCACGAGCTGTATGGCCCAGACCAGAACCAGTACTACGATGCCCTGGAACTGCAGCGCGATGGCCGTACCTATGCGGCGGCCATTTACTCCATCCAGCGCGGCAACCGCCGCGTCTACAGTCAGATTGACCTGGTGGCCATCGACCCTGCCGCCGGCGTGGTGCTGCGGGTGACGCCGGATGGTCTGCTCAGCCAGCTGCAGGGGCAGGGCAGGGCGGTGCTGGAGGTGCTGGAGCGGCCGGATGCGACGCCGGATCCAGAACAGATCGATACCCTGGCCCAGGCCCTGCGCCGCGATGTGCGACTCAGCCTGCGGGTGGTGGGCTATGCCCACGGAGAGGGCGATGATGCCACGCTTGAGGCTCGCGCCCGCGCCCATGCCGAGGCGGTTGTGGCCGGCCTGCGTGAACGTCGCGTGCCCGAGCGCCGTCTCACGATTGACGCGCGTCGCTCAAGCGAGGATGTGCGCTCCCCCCTGCGCCACGATCGTATCGAGCTGGAGGTGCCGTAGGCTGGGTTAGCCGCTGCGCGGCGTAACCCAGCGTTCTCACCTTCATTGAATCTCGCGCCAATGCCGGTTCCGGAGCGATCCCGTGGAGTTTCTCAGGAGGCTTCCAGGGAGCATCTGGCGTGGGTGGCAACGCTGGGTTACGCGGCTTTGCCGCTAACCCAGCCTGCGGCGAGGCAGAGGCCAGCCAGGGGGCGTTGCCAAGCCTGCGCCATCTCCTACCGTGCGCTGAACAGGGAGAGGAACTCGGCGCGGGTACTCTCGCTTTCGCGGAAGATGCCGAGCAGGGCCGAGGTGCGCATCACCGAGTTCTGCTTTTCCACGCCGCGCATCATCATGCACATATGCTTGGCCTCGATGACCACGCCGACACCGGCAGCGCCGGTGACCTGCATGATGGTGTTGGCGATTTGCGTGGTCAGGCCCTCCTGGATCTGCAGTCGTCGCGCGTACATGTCAACGATGCGTGCCACCTTGGACAAGCCCAGCACCTTGCCGTTGGGGATGTAGGCGACATGGCACTTGCCGATAAAGGGCAGCAGGTGGTGCTCGCACATCGAATACAGCTCAATGTCAGAGACCACGACCATCTCGTTGCAGTCCGCTTCGAACAGTGCGTCGTTGACCACGTCTTCGACGGACTGCTGATAGCCGCGGGTCAGAAAGCGAAAGGCCTCGGCTGCACGCTTCGGCGTATCCCGCAGCCCGTCCCGCTCCAGGTTTTCGCCAATGCTGGCAATGATATGGGCGAATGCTTTTTCCACGATACTGTCCCGCAGTTCTTCTCAGTTGGAAACGGATGGTAGCAAAGTTGGCGCGCCACGGAATACCGAAAAAGTTCAGGGTTATTGGCCTGGGCCTCCAGCGTTATACAATGTCGCCCCGCGGCGCCGGGTGCCCCACTCGCGCCAGCTCGCCATCGCCAGGAGCCCGTCATGTCCACATCCGATCCCCTGATCCAGGAGCTGTTCACCCTGCGTGACTGGCTGCGCTGGGGTATGTCACGCCTGACCGAGGCCGGTACCTGCTTCGGACATGGCACGGACAACGCCCACGACGAAGCGCTGCAGCTCATCCTGCACGCCCTGCACCTGCCCCTGGACACGCCGCCGACCCTGCTCGATGCGCGCCTGACTACGGCCGAGCGCGAGCGTGTGCTGGCGCTGCTGCGACGCCGCGCCGATGAGCGTGTTCCCGTTCCCTACCTGACCGGGACCGCCTGGTTTGCCGGCCTGCCCTTCCAGGTCGACGCGCGGGTGCTGATACCACGCTCGCCCATCGCCGAGTTGATCGAGGCGGGCTTCGAGCCCTGGCTGGACGAGGAGCCCGCCCGTGTACTTGATCTGTGCACCGGCAGCGGCTGTATCGGCATCGCCTGCGCCTATGCCTTCGAGGGTGCCGAGGTAGTGCTCAGTGATGTGTCCGGGGAAGCGCTCACGGTGGCCCGGGCAAACATTGATCAGCATGGCCTCGGCGAGCGGGTGCGGGCGGTGGCATCGGATCTGTTTGCACAGCTTCAGGGCGAGCGCTTCGATCTGATCGTCAGCAATCCGCCCTATGTCGATGCCCCGGACCTCGCGGCGATGCCGCCGGAATACCACCATGAGCCCCGGCTGGGACTGGCCGCAGGCGAGGATGGCCTGGATCTGGCGCGGCGCATTCTGGCCGAGGCGCCGCAGCACCTCAATCCGGGCGGCCTGCTGGTGGTCGAGGTGGGCAACAGCGCCCCGGCCCTTGAGACGGCCTTCCCGCACCTGCCCCTGACCTGGATCGAATTCAGTCGCGGTGGCGAGGGCGTTTTTGCCATTACCCGCGAACAATTGCTGGGCGAAGCCTGACGATCGCCCGGGGGCTCTGACGCCCGCGTATGGATTCCGTATAATCAGCGACCTATCACGGTGCGCAAAGGACACAGGGCGGGTTATGGCGGGCAACAGTATCGGCAAGCTGTTCACGGTGACCACCTTCGGGGAGAGTCACGGCCCCGCCCTTGGCTGCATCATTGATGGTTGCCCCCCCGGGCTGGCCCTGTGCGAGGACGACCTGCAGCGCGATCTCGACCGGCGCAAGCCCGGGACGTCCCGCTACACCACCCAGCGTCGCGAGGAAGACCGCGTGCGCATCCTCTCGGGCGTGTTCGAGGGTCTGACCACCGGAACGTCGATCGGCATGCTGATCGAGAACACCGACCAGCGCTCGAAGGATTATGGCAAGATCGCCGACCGCTTTCGCCCCATGCACGCGGACTACACCTACTGGCAGAAGTACGGCATCCGCGACTACCGCGGTGGCGGGCGCTCCTCCGCCAGGGAGACGGCGATGCGCGTCGCCGCCGGTGCGGTGGCCAAAAAGGTGCTGGCTGAGCGGGCCGGCATCCGCATTCGCGGTTACCTCAGCCAGTTGGGCCCGATCCCGCTGCAGCTGCGGGACTGGGAGGCGGTGGAGAACAACGCGTTCTTCTGCCCCGACCCGGAGCGTCTGCCGGAGCTGGAAGCCTACATGCAGCAGCTGCGCAAGGATGGTGACTCTGTCGGTGCCGCCATCACCGTGGTCGCCGACGGTATGCCGCCGGGTCTGGGTGAGCCGGTGTTCGACCGCCTCGATGCAGACCTGGCCCATGCCCTGATGAGCATCAACGCGGTCAAGGGTGTGGAAATCGGCGCCGGCTTCGCCTGTGTCAGCCAGCGTGGCAGCGAGCATCGCGACGAGCTGACACCCCGGGGCTTTATCGGCAACAACGCCGGTGGTGTGCTCGGTGGTATCTCCACCGGGCAGGACCTGGTGGCACGCATCGCCCTCAAACCGACCTCCAGCATCCTGGTACCCGGGCGCAGCATCGATGTGCAGGGCGAGCCTGTCGAGGTGGTGACGACGGGCCGCCACGACCCCTGCGTCGGTATTCGTGCTATCCCCATTGCCGAGGCGATGCTGGCGATCGTGCTGCTGGACCACTGGCTGCGTCACCGTGGCCAGAACGCCGATGTCCGCTGCACCACGGTGCCGATTCCCGCGGTGGCCCCCGACCACGGCGGCGCATGAGCGCCGCTATTCCCTATTGGCGCCTGTCGGCGTTCTATTTCTGTTACTTCGGCCTGCTCGGCGCCTGGCTGCCCTACTGGCCGCTGTACCTGCAGGACCTCGGATATGGCGCCCAGGCGATCGGCTATCTGGCCGCCATCGTCATGGTCACCAAGGTGATCGCGCCCAATGTCTGGGGCTGGCTGGCGGACCGCAGCGGCCGTCGCATGCTGATCATCCGCGGTGGCTCCCTGGCGGCCCTGTTGATCTTCCTGGGCGTATTCCTTGGCGATGGCTTTCTCTGGCTGGCGCTGATCGTCGCTGGCTACAGTTTCTTCTGGAACGCGGTGCTGGCCCAGTTCGAGGTGGTGACCCTGTCGCACTTGCCGGGGCGCTACCAGCGCTACAGCCAGATCCGCGTCTGGGGGTCGGTGGGCTTCATCGTCGCCGTGGCCCTGCTGGGCTGGTTGTTCGACAGCATTGCGGTGAGCTGGTTGCCCTGGTTCCTCGCAGCGCTGCTGGCGGGAATCTGGCTTTCCAGCCTCAGTGTCGGCGAGCAGCCACGGCCGCAGCAGGTCCGGGCACGGTCGCGCCGCCCTCTGGGGCAGCTGCTGCGGCAGCGCCCGGTGATCGCGTTCTTTCTGGCCTGCTGCCTGCTGCAGGTATCCCACGGGCCGTACTACACCTTCTTCAGCGTCTACCTGCAGGACTATGGTTACAGCCGCACCCAGATCGGCCTGCTCTGGTCCCTGGGGGTGCTGGCTGAAGTCATTGTGTTCCTGGTGATGCATCGCCTGCTGAAGCGTTTCAGTCTGCGTCTGATCATGCTTGCCAGCCTTGCCCTGGCTGTACTGCGCTGGCTGCTGATCGCCTGGACCGCGGATGTGCTGTGGCTGTTGCTGTTTGCCCAGTGTCTGCACGCGGCCACGTTCGGCAGCTATCACGCCTATGCAGTGGAAACCGTGCGCGATTACTTCGGTGGTGGCAACGAAGGGCAGGGCATGGCCCTGTACAGTGGCCTCAGCTTTGGCGCCGGCGGCGCCATCGGTGCGGTGCTGTCCGGCTGGCTCTGGGGTGTCAGCCCGGCTGGCACCTTTGTGATGGCGGCACTGGTGGCGGCGCTGGCCTGGCTGGTGGCGTGGTGGGGGCGCCAGCGCGAGCC
>JBJHBY010000039.1:6942-18831 GCA_050485745.1 Gammaproteobacteria bacterium
GGGCTCTGCCCTCCACGGCGCGCGGGGTGACGTCCAGGCGCAGGCGTGTCAGGGGCACGTGGCTGATACGCCAGACGCCGTTCTCGCGGCGGTAGCGCTCGTGGTAGTGCCCGAAGCCGTGCAGCAGGAAATCCGGGCGCTCCACGATGTCCTCCATGGCCCAGATGCCACTGGCGTGATTCTCATCCTCGAAGCTGATTTCCGGCATATGCACATGGTGTACGGTGCGGGCCTCGCGCAGAGCCTGGCTGGTCATCGCCACCAGGGCATCGCGGCCACTGACCACCACCGGGCCCTCCGGGCTGTCGCCGTAATCCCCCTCGACGTCGGTGGTGAACAGGTCGTGCCAGCGCTCCCAGTCCTGGGTGTCCATATAGCGGCAGTAGCGAGCCTTGAGGGTGCAGATGGCACGGTGATCATCGGACATGGCACGGTCTCCCCGGGAAATGTGACGATGGTGCGAGGGCGCGCCGTTGTGGTCAAGTACGGCTGTCAGGCAGGACTGTCAGGGCTGCTACGGGCGCGGCTTGGCTTCGCGCGGGTCGTTTGCTATGGTCGCGGCGAGCGCCCCGGTACGGGGCATGCGCGATGTGCTCTGGCGGAGTGAGACCATGGGTCCGGAATCGATTGTTTACGGCTGCATCAAGGACGTGGTCTTTGGCGCAGATGCGGAGGAAACCCGGCGCCGGCGCCAGCGCAATCGCGAGATGCTGGAGGGCCTGCCCAGTATCGAGGACTGGCCGCTGCTGGCGCGTGAGATGTTCTCGGTGCCGCCGCAGGCGCTGGACCTGGACACCATGCGCACCGATGTCACCCACTTTGGCATCTCCTACCGCGCCGTCGAGTATGAGTGGGAGCAGTGGCTGCAGCGCTTTGAGGGCCTGTTGCGGCGCATGTACTGGGTGAGTGCAACGGTGCATCTGGAAACCGAATTCAACGGCACTCACACCTTTGTCTGGGAGGCGGATGGTGCGTTCCACGAGCCTGATTCCGGTCGCCTGCAGATGCGATGCGAGTGGATCCGGGAACCTCTGGGTTTCTGAGTGGCCACAGTATCAAGGCACCTCTGATCAATTCGGCGATCGCTGAGCCATTGCCGAATGAATCAGGGGTGCCTTAACCCGGCATGGATCAGGACGACCTGTTTGATTGCCAGGTCATTTTTTTCGCGTTGGAGACCGCTGTTGCGCGTTACCCTGAAACTGCGCCCCTGGCGCACCCTGTCCCTGGCCATTCTCAGTACCGTGGTGCTGGTCTGGGCCGCGATTACCCGCTTCGGTGTGGCGCCGCAGGAAATGCTCGCCCTGCTGGTGGCGTGCCTGATCGGCCTGGTGCTGATCATCGGCGCCGCCTTTGCCGGTTTCATGCTGCGCCTGTTGCTTTCCCGCGCCTGGCGGCGCGGCGGCCGCAACTGAACCGGTGCTCTGCGGCGCAGGGCTTCACTCAGCGGCGCAGGGCCTCCTCCAGATCAATGTCGATGTCCAGGCGGTCGCTGATGTCATCGAGCAGCCGGTTCAGCTGCTCCAGATCGAGCTCACGTGGCACCTGGATTTCCGCCTCCGCCTCGAACAGGGCTTCCGCGCTCATCGGCGCGCTGGTGATGCGCGTACTCATTTCCGCGACATTGATGCCGCAACCGCTCAGGGCGGCGCTGACCTCGCGCACGATGCCGGGGCGATCCGGGCCGATGATGCCGAGGAACAGCTGCCGCAGATTGGCCGGGCGCGGCGCATCGTTGGCATCGTGCACGCTGATATCGAGGCCGCTGTCCTGCAGTGCCGCCAGCGCTTTGCGCAGCTCCGCGGTGCGGCCTTCGGGCAGGCTGACCCGGGCGATGCCGGCAAACTGCCCGGCAAGCTGGGTCATGCGTGACTCCAGCCAGTTGCCCTCGTGCTCGGTGACCACCCGGGACAGGTGCTCCACCAGGCCGGGCCTGTCGCCGGCGATGAAGGTAATGATCAGGGATGTGTGCACGATCGCTCCTCTGCTGCAAGGCTGGCAAGCGCCATTGCTGTATAGTAATTTGATCCCCCCGGGTCGTCGATGGTTGCCGCGATGAAGGTCATTTGTGATTTCTGCGTGATTCCACTGGGCGCCGGCCTGTCCCTTTCGCCCTATATCGCCGAGTGTCAGCGCATTCTCCAGGACATGGGGCTGCAGCACAGCCTGCATGCCTACGGCACCAATATCGAGGGCGAGTGGGATGTGGTCATGGAGGCGGTCAAGCGCTGCCACAACCGCGTCCATGAAATGGGCGCGCCGCGTATCAGCAGTACTCTCAAGCTTGGCACCCGTGTTGATCGTGAGGACAGCATGGCGGGCAAGGTTGCCAGTATCGAGGCGGCTCTGGCGGTGAAGGACTGAGCGCCTGCTGTCGTGGGCGCATCGCACTGGCACAGGCTCCGTCAACCCGACGACACCGTATACGCGTCATCAAACAGACGCATCAGCACAACCGGACAAGAGGAACATACAGTGAAAACCCGAGCAGCGGTCGCCTGGGAGGCGGGCAAGCCCCTCAGCATTGAAGAAGTCGATCTCGAAGGCCCGCGTGCCGGCGAGGTGATGGTGAAGCTGGCTGCCACCGGCGTCTGTCACACCGATGCGTTCACCCTCAGCGGCGACGACCCTGAAGGCGTGTTTCCCTCGATTCTCGGTCACGAGGGCGCCGGCGTGGTGGTGGAAGTCGGGGCCGGGGTGAGTTCGGTTGCCGTCGGCGATCACGTGATCCCTCTCTACACGCCCGAGTGCGGCCAGTGCAAGTTCTGCCGTTCCGGCAAGACCAACCTGTGTCAGGCAATTCGCGCAACCCAGGGCAAGGGGCTGATGCCCGATGGCAGCTCGCGTTTCTCACTGAAGGGCAAGACCATCCATCACTTCATGGGCACCTCGACCTTCTCCGAGTATACGGTGCTGCCGGAAATCGCTGTGGCAAAAGTCAACAAGGCCGCGCCGCTGGACAAGGTCTGCCTGTTGGGCTGTGGCATTACCACCGGTATTGGTGCCGTGCTGAATACGGCGAAGGTCGAGCCGGGCTCCACGGTGGCGGTATTCGGCCTGGGTGGCGTGGGGCTGTCGGTGATTCAGGGTGCTGTGCTGGCTAAGGCCTCGCGCATCCTTGCAGTGGACATCAATCCGGAAAAATTCGAGATGGCGCGCCTGCTGGGCGCCACCGACTGCGTCAACCCGAAGGACTACGATCGTCCCATCCAGGAAGTGATCGTGGATCTCACCGATGGCGGCGTGGACTATTCCTTTGAGGCCATCGGTAATACCCACACCATGCGCGCGGCGCTGGAGTGCTGTCACAAGGGCTGGGGTGAATCGACCATTATCGGCGTCGCTGGTGCGGGTCAGGAAATCAGCACGCGCCCCTTCCAGCTGGTCACTGGCCGGGTCTGGCGTGGCAGTGCCTTTGGCGGTGTGAAGGGACGCTCGCAGCTTCCCGGTTACGTCGAGCAGTACATGCGTGGCGAGATTCGCATCGATGAGTTTGTCACTCACACCATGCCGCTGGAAGACATCAATCGCGGCTTCGACCTGATGCACACCGGTGAGAGCATTCGCTCGGTGGTGTTGTTTTGAGGGAAGGCGAGACGCAAGACGCGAGATGCGAGACGCAAGGCACAAGACGGGGAGCGCGATGATGGAACGGATTGAGCAGGTTCGCTGCTTTGGTGGCTGGCAGCAGCGCTACCGGCACCGGTCGCAGGTGCTGGACTGTGACATGGTGTTCTCGGTTTACCTGCCGCCGCAGGCGCAACAGGGGGCGGTACCGGTGCTGTACTGGCTCTCCGGCCTGACCTGCAGCGACCAGAACTTCGTCACCAAGGCGGGCGCCCAGCGCTATGCGGCTGAACACGGTATCGCCATTGTGGCACCGGACACCAGCCCGCGTGGCGATGATGTCGCCAACGATGAAGCCTACGATCTGGGTCAGGGCGCCGGCTTTTATGTGAACGCAACCGAGGCGCCCTGGTCGCGGCATTACCGCATGTACGACTACGTTCTTGACGAGCTGCCGATGCAACTGCGCGGCCTGCCGCTGGATACCGGGCGGGGCTCCATTGCCGGTCACTCCATGGGCGGGCACGGCGCCCTGGTTCTGGGGCTGCGCAATCCCCGGCGCTATGCGGCGATTTCGGCCTTCGCGCCGATCAGCGCTCCCATGCGTTGCTCCTGGGGAGAGAAGGCGTTCACGGCCTATCTCGGCTCCGACCGGCAGCG
Organism: Gammaproteobacteria bacterium; assembly: GCA_050485745.1. GTDB lineage: Bacteria > Pseudomonadota > Gammaproteobacteria > Pseudomonadales > CAMLJR01 > JBJHBY01. The sequence goes on from JBJHBY010000039.1 coordinate 11,170, forward strand.
CTGGGAGGACTACGACGCGACAGTCTTGCTGCGCAGTCTCGGCTGCTCGCGGCCGATCAGGGTCGACCAGGGGCTGGCGGATACGTTTCTCACCGAGCAACTGCAGCCCGAGCAGCTTGAGGCCGCAGCAGCGGAAGCGCAGGCCCCCCTGGAGCTGCATCGCCACGCCGATTACGACCACAGTTACTACTTCATCGCCAGTTTCATTGGTGCTCACATCGCCTTCCATGCCGCGCAGTTGCGGCGTGCCTGATGCCCGATGTGAGCCCACGGATAGCAACCGAGGGAGATTGATCATGCGTATTCTGACCACGCTCATTACAGCCTGCCTGCTGGCCACGCCGGCACTGGCCGTCAGCCCTGAATGGGAGCGCATTGTTGAGGGCGAGCACCGCTCCGAGGCCAACCGCGCACGCGATGTCTGGCGCAACCCCCGCCAGACCCTGGAGTTTTTCCAGGTCGAACCCGACCATACGGTGGTCGAGATCTGGCCCGGTGCCGGCTGGTACACGGAGATCCTGGCTCCCCTGCTGCGTTATCAGGGCAAGCTGTATGCAGCGCATTGGCCGGCGGACGCCGAGCTGGCCTATTTTCGCGAGACCCGGGAGCGCTACGAGGCCAAACTGGCTGCAAATCCGGAGATCTATGATCAGGTCGTCATTACCGAACTGCTGGCACCCACGCACATCGAAATCGCGCCACGGGGCTCCGTGGATCGCGTGCTGACCTTCCGCAGCGCCCACGCCTGGATCCGGCAAAACAGTGAGGATGAGGTATTCGGTGCGTTCTTTCAGGCGCTCAAACCGGGTGGCATCCTCGGCGTTGTCACGCATCGTGCACCGCCGGGAACCCCGGTACAGACCATGCAGGACACCGGCTATGTCAGCGAGGAGCACATCAAGGAGGTGGCGCTGCGGGCGGGCTTCGAGTTCGTGCGCTCCAGCGAGATCAACGCCAACCCCAAGGATACGGCGGACCACCCGCAGGGGGTGTGGACATTGCCACCCAGCCTGCGCCTGGGCGACAAGGATCGCGAGCGCTATGAGGCCATTGGCGAGAGTGACCGCATGACGCTCAAGTTCCGCAAGCCGCTGTGAGCATTGAGTCTGTGCCCGAGGGGGGCGACGGTGTTGCCCCCGAGCCCGTGGAGGTGCCGGTCGCGGCGCTCTCGGCGGAAGCGCTGGAGGGTGTGATCGAAGCCTTTATCATGCGTGAGGGCACGGATTACGGCGAGCATGAATACAGCCTGGCGGAGAAGGTGGCCCAGGTGCGGGAGCAGGTGCTGCGCGGGGATGCGCGCATCCTGTTCGACCCGGTGACGGCGTCCACCACGCTGCTGCCGCGCGGGCAATCGGGCGGGAACTGAGAACCGGGCTTGCGCTGTGCGCGGGGATGGTGACAATAGTCGCCTGCAGACCTCTCAGTCAGTGACCACCTGATGTCCACGTCCAATACGATCCACCATCATCTTGATACCAGCGGCCTGTACTGCCCGGAGCCGGTGATGCTGTTGCATAACAAGGTGCGTGACATGGCTGCCGGTGAGTTGCTGGAAGTACGCGCCACCGACCCTTCGACACAGCGGGATATCCCGAAGTTCTGTGTATTCCTTGGCCATGAACTGCTGGCCCAGGACAGCGCTGATGGTGTTTTCGTCTACCTGATTCGCAAGGGTTGACGCACCGGCTCAGTGCTCGAACAGCACGGCGATGGCGGCCATTGCCTCCGGGTCCTCGGATTTGATCTGGTTGGCGATGTGGTGCTGGAAGAAATAGCGAAAGCCGGGCTGGCCCTGCGCGGGATAAAGGCACTGGTCGCCGGGCAGTACGGGGGTGTCATGCACTGCCTCCTCGTCGATCAGCATGGCCTGGACACTGCCGCTGCCGAGCAGGCGCCAGCTGAGCACCTCCGCCAGGACGAGGCTGTCATCGCGGCTGGCGAAGAGGGCGTGAGTGCCGATGGTGTCCGGGATCTCCTGCACGATCTGGTCATCGCCGACGCCGGCCCCGAAGAAGCGCAGCGCGCCCTGCAGTTCCGCCACCTTGTGGTCGGGAGGCTCCTGGAAGATATCCCCACGCTGCGGATCGTAGAAGCCCTCGAAGCGGCCACTCTCGGCCTCCTGCAGCTCCGAGCTTGCGGCGAGGCGGTTCAGCCAGGGCACCATGCCGACCACTTCGCCGTCGGCGCGCAGGCCCCAGCAAAGGATCTTCATCGCAAACAGCTGGCCCGGGCGGGCGGGGTGGTGGCTGTAGAGCAGGCTCAGTCCGTCGTGCTCCGGAGCCAGTCGCAGCAAGCGCCGTTGCCGGGCGAGGTTGCTGGTACGGTGGCGGGCAAGATCCACGACATTGCCGCGCGCAGCCCTCTCCATTGACCTGTAATGGTCCATGATGGCTCCTCCTCGCATGTTGGCGCGCGGCCAGGCTGCGCGCCCGGATCTTTGTTCAGTATAGACACCCGTATCCGTGGTCTGTTTGCTCCCGTTTTCGCGGTGTTGCTTGCTGGTACAATTGCAAGGTCCACTCAGCGGGCAGCAAGGTTCGTGCCGTGCTGGCCCCACTCCGGGATCGATGCAATGGCCGACTGGTATTTTGCCTACGGGTCGAACATGAATCCGCAGCGGGTACGCGCCCGTGGCCTGCCCTTCGACGAAGCCCGGGCGGCGGTGCTGCCGGGCTTCCGACTGGTCTTCAACAAGCGGGCCCACGGCAAGCAGGGGGTCGCCTACGCCAATATTGCCGCCTGTCCGGGCGCCCGCGTCGAGGGCGTCGCCTATCGCCTGAGCCAGCGTGAAGCCATCCATATCATGGACCCCTTCGAAGGTACCCCGGTGCGTTACAGTCGCGAGGTGTTTCCATTGCACAGCGAGGGTGCTGTGCTCGCCGCCTGGGTCTATGTGGCCAACCCCGCCTGGGTGGATGCCGGCCTGCTGCCGGAGCGTCCCTATCTCGAGCACCTGCTGGCGGGTGCGCCGTTTCTCAGTGCGGGATACCTGCGTGAGATTGCGACTCATCCCTGTCTCGAGGTCGATCTGCCGGGGCACGTTCAGGGTCTGCTCCACAATGGCTGAGCCCGCCTGTGTTGCCCCGTTGCCCGCATCCGCCGATGAAGATGCCGTGGTGCGGCGCCTGCAGACCCTGATCCGGGTGTTCGACGACTGCTTCCTGGACAGCCACCGGACGCGGCTGATCGGTGGTGGCGAAGAGCCACTCTACCGCCCGGCTGCCACTGCTGGAGCCGTGCACTGCATCATTTTTGCCCATGACCACTTCGCCAGTGCCCTGCATGAGGTCGCCCACTGGTGCATTGCCGGGCCGCAGCGGCGCCTGCTCACCGATTATGGCTACTGGTACAGTCCGGATGGTCGCGATGCCGCCCGTCAGCGGGCCTTCGAACAGGTCGAAGTGAGGCCGCAGGCGCTGGAGTGGATCTTCAGCAGAGCTGCCGGGCAGTTCTTTCGCGTCAGTATCGATAATCTTCACGGCGACAGCGGTGACACCTCCAGCTTCAAGGACGCCGTGTGGCAGCAGGTTGAGGCGTATTGTCAGGCCGGGTTGCCGGGCCGCGCGGCCCGCTTCCATAAGGCTCTGGCGCGGGCCTTCGCCGGCCCTGAGCGACTTGAGACGGCGGACTTTCCCCGCGCCGCCCTGGATCGTTTCGCGCCGGGGGAGAGGTCGTGAGCAGGGCGCTGCGCATTGTCGCGGACGCCAATGTGCCCATGGTCGAGGCCCTGTTCTCCGACATCGGCGAGGTCCGTCGCGTGGCCGGGCGCAATCTGGATGCGGCCTCGGTGGCGGATGCCGATATCCTGATCGTGCGTTCGGTGACCCGGGTCGATGCGGCCCTGCTCGCCGGCAGCGGGGTGCGCTTTGTCGGTAGTGCGACGATTGGTACGGACCACCTGGATCTGCCCTGGCTGGAGGCCGCGGGGATTGCCTGGGCGAATGCTCCGGGAAGCAATGCCGGCTCCGTGGTCGAGTATGTACTGGCGGCCCTGGCTGCGGTACCCGGGGTGCTGGAGCCACTGTTGGCCGGGCGGGGGCGGGTGGCCGTGGTCGGGCATGGCAATGTCGGCGGGCGCCTGTACGCCCGCCTTCAGCGGCTGGGTATCGATACGGTGGCCTGCGACCCACTGATTCAGCCGCCACCGGGTGTGCGCCTGTTGCCGTTGGATGAGGCCCTGCACAGCGAGGTGGTGTGCCTGCATACACCGCTGACGCGACAGGGCGCCCACGCCACATTCCACCTGCTGGATGAGAGCCGCCTCGGGCGCCTGCCCCGCAACGCGCTGCTGCTCAATGCCGGACGTGGCGCCGTGGTGGATTCCAGCGCCCTGGCAACACGGCTGGCGACGGGCGCGTTGCGCGCGGTCGTGGATGTTTGGGAAGAGGAGCCCGGGTTGCCTCCGGCCCTGCTGGATGCCTGCGAGCTGGCCACTCCCCATATCGCCGGCTATTCCGTGGATGGCAAGCTCGCCGGCGCACTGATGGTGCATGCTGCCTGCCGGCGTTTTCTGGGCCTGCCCGAAGCCATGCCGGATCTGCCATTGCCCACCGCCTCCGGGGTGGTGCTGGATCCTGCGCTGCGTGGGGCGGCACTGCTGCGACAGGCTTTGCTCGCCGCCTACGATATCCGCGCCGACCACCGTGCCCTGCAGCGGGCACGCTTGGCCGGCGAAGGTGCAGCGGGCTTCGACCGCCTGCGGCGGGATTACCCGCCCCGTCGGGCCTTCGAGTGGCAGCCGTTATGCACTGCGGCGGCAGGAGACGTGCCGGCTGGAGCGCCCACGGCCTGGCTGCCGTCACGGGAGCGGGCGCTGTTGCAGGCGGCGGGTTTCACCCTGCCGGCCTGAAACGCCTGGTTACTGCCGGTAGTTGACCAGAAATTCCCCGAAGCGACGGATGGCATCGCCCAGATCTTCGCTGTGGGGCAGGAACACCACCCGCAGGTGGTCCGGTTGCGGCCAGTTGAAAGCGGTACCCTGTACCAGCAGGATTTTCTGCTGCAGAAGCAGGTCGAGGACCAGTTTCTCGTCGTCGTGGATCGGGTAGCGTTTCGGGTCCAGGCGCGGGAACAGATAGATCGCGCCCCTGGGCCGGGTGCAACTGACGCCGGGAATCTCGTTGAGTAACTCCCAGGCGAGATTGCGCTGGGCGCCGAGGCGGCCGCTGGGCAGAACCAGGTCGTTGATGCTCTGGTAGCCGCCGAGGGCGGTCTGTACGGCGTGCTGGGCGGGAACGTTGGCGCAGAGGCGCATCGAGGCGAGGATATCCAGGCCTTCGATATAATCGCGGGCACGTTCGCGGGCGCCGGAAAGAATCATCCAGCCACAGCGGAAACCCGCCAGGCGGTAGGATTTTGACAGGCCGTTGAAGGTGACGCAGAGCAGGTCCGGGGCCAGGCTGGCCAGGGGCACGTGCTCGGCATCGTCGTACAGGATCTTGTCGTAGATCTCGTCGGCAAACAGGATCAGGTCCCGCTCCCGGGCGAGGGCGACCAACTCCTCGAGCAGGTCCCTGGAATAGACACTGCCCGTGGGGTTGTTCGGGTTGATCACCACCAGGGCCCGGGTGCGGTCGGTGATCTTGCGGCGAATGTCAGCGATGTCCGGGAACCAGTCCGCCTGCTCGTCGCAGAGGTAGTGCACGGCGCGGCCGCCGGCCAGGGTCACCGCCGCGGTCCACAGGGGGTAGTCGGGTGCTGGCAGCAGCACTTCGTCGCCGCTGTTGAGCAGGCCCTGGGTGGCCAGTGAAATCAGTTCGCTAACACCGTTGCCCAGGTAGATATCGTCGACGCCGACCCCGGGGATGCCCCGGGTCTGGCACTCCTGCATGATGGCCTTGCGCGCGGAATACAGCCCGCGGGACTCGCAGTATCCCTGGCTCTGGGGCAGCAGCCGGATCACGTCCTGGATGATCTCGTCCGGGGCGTCGAAGCCAAAGGGAGCAGGGTTGCCGATGTTCAGCTTGAGGATGCGGTGCCCTTCCTCCTCCATGCGCGTCGCCTCGCGCAGGACCGGGCCGCGGATGTCATAACAGACGTTGGCGAGTTTGTCCGACTTGAGGAATTTTGCGATGCTCACTGCGGCGATCCGCCTCCGGGCTGTATGCGTACGCCTGTACGCGAAAAGCGGCTAGTGTAAGAGAATCCGTGCGGTCGTGGAATCGACCGCGAGTGTTCGTTCCCCAGGAGTGAGAACCCGATGCGAGAAGTCGAGAAAAGCGATGCCGAATGGCGTCAGCAGCTCAGCGAGGAGGAATACCAGGTGACCCGGCGGGCGGGAACCGAGCGCGCCTTTACCGGGCGCTACTGGGACACCAAAACGCCGGGAATCTACCACTGCGTATGTTGCGGCACGCCCCTGTTCGATGCCGCCACCAAGTACGATTCCGGCAGCGGCTGGCCCAGCTTCTGGCAGCCTCTGGAGGATGGGCTGATCGAGGAGCGACGGGATACCAGCCATGGCATGCTGCGGGTGGAGACACTGTGCCAGCGTTGCGGCGCCCACCTCGGGCATGTATTCCCGGATGGTCCGGCACCGACCGGAATGCGCTACTGCATCAACTCGCTGTCGCTGGAGCTGCGTCCCGCGGATGAGCCGGGGGCCTAAGGCCCTCATTCGTCGTAGAGGCTCTTCTTCTTCCACAGGCCATCGTCGGTCTCGAAGCTTTTCCAGGCCTCGTCGACCGGCTCTGCCGCACTGTCCGGGCTGCTGGCCTCAGGGGCCTGCATCTGCGCCTCCAGTGCGGCGATACGGGCGCCCAGCTGCTCCAGCTGGGCATTGAAAAAGCCATCCGCGTTCTGGCGTTTGATCCGGTCGATGGCCATCTGGTGGTAATGGATGGCCAGGCGCGGCTTGCCTGCGTCCAGAGCCTGACGCGCGGCGATGCGACAGGAGTCGAGGCTGGTGAGGACGTTCAGGCGGCGTAACTGGCTGCCGTAGAGCTTGGCCTGTGGGGCGGTGATGCGCCCGTTCTGGTAGAGGCGCTCGACGAACTGGAACAGGCTTTTCAGCTGCTGCTGGATTTCGCGGATCTGCCCCGGGTTTTCCAGGTGACGGTAGGGGGTGTCTGTGGTCTGGCCCTTGAGCTGGTTCATCTGCTGGCGCACGCTTTCCGCCGCGGCCCGGGTGCTGGATTGCTTGTCGAGGGGCTCGATCTGGGCGTAGACCTCGAGCAGGCACTGGCAGACCAACAGGCGCAGATCGCGGTTCAGCAGCCCGTCCGGGAGGCCCTGCAGCATGTATTCGAAGTCGCGGGCGCGGTTCTGCAGAGCTGCCAGCAGACGACGCTTCTCGCGATTGTTCTTCTCGATGGTCTGCAGGGTGAAGGCCACTGCCACCATCAGGAACAAGCCGACTGAAACCGCGGCCACCACCAGGGTGCTGGTCGAGAGATTGTCCATCAATTCATCACTTTTCATGGCCGCCGGGCGGCCGTAACGACTTTAGGCACCTCTGATCAATTCGGCGATCGCTCAGGCCTTGCGTTGGTTCGTCTGGCGAGACGCGGTCACGCGGGAAGGCTGGCTGCCTTTCAAGTGGCCGCAACGACGCCAGGCGGATCAACGCAAAGCCCCGAAGGGCGGGCCTCTGGCGCACACTGGACGTCGTTGCAACGCTCGTCAAGGAGAGCAAACCCTTGACCTTCGCGCTGCGCCTCGCCA
>JBJHBY010000040.1:0-18762 GCA_050485745.1 Gammaproteobacteria bacterium
ATTCCACGCAATTGCGCCAGTATTTCAAGGGCGACAATCAAATAGATCAGGACGATCTGTTTGATTGTCCGGTTAATAATGTGCCGAAAGCCGGCCGAACATCAGGTCGACGATTTCCTGAATCACTTCGGGGCGGCGCGGGTGCACATGCTCGCCACGGGTCCAGAGCACCTCGGAGGGCGGTGCCAGGGCCTCGTGCAGCGCGTGCACGGCCGCCAGGGGCAGGGCGCGATCGGCATCGGCGCTGATGACAACGACCGGCCGCGGAGACACCTCGCCAACCCACGCTTCCGGGCCGAGGTGGTAGGCACCCGCCGCCGTGCTCAGCACCCAGGCCACAAAGTGGCGCAGGGGGCGCGGCCCAAGACGCCCTTCCAGGCCCGCGGCGATCACCGATGCCGGCTCCCCGGAACCATGGATCAGCCACAGACGCTGCACGCGCTGATCCAGGCTGGCAGGCACCGCCGCCAGGTAGGCCCCGAAGCTGATACCCGCCAGCTCGATGCGCTCAGGGAGATCGTCCCGGGACTGGAGATAGTCGATGGCCAGCAACACCGAGGGGGGAACATCGAGAATGCCGCTCTGGATACCACGCAGCACCCCGGTGAGGGCCAGAGCACTGCGATGTGGAATCGCCGGAAAAGGGTAGGACAGGGCCGCCACGACCACACCATGGGTTTCCGGCAGCACGTCCACCGCGGCGCGGCCGGTCTCCTGCCCGCCCAGCATGAGGAGCATCGGCTGTCCCGGGTCCGGCTGCTCCTCCGCCCGGAAGCCCGGAGGCTTGCGCAGGGACATTTCGACAACCAGGCCACTGGATGAGTGCAGTTCCAGATCGATCAACAGCGCACCATCGGCGCGCACCTCACGGCGCGTTTCCCGGACCTGCGCCAACTCCCCACGGCGCTCCATGAACCCTGGTACCGGGTCCTGCAGCACCGGCCAGAACAGCCACAGCAGCGCGGCGCAGAGAACCAACCCCACACCCAGCAACAGCCCGAGGGACACGCGAATCAGCCTGGATCGAAAGCCTTGCAAGCGCATGCCAGCCTCACGGCCCCTCAGGGGGCGGCCCCCAGGTCGCGCAGGGCGCGGCGCGCGCGCTCGCCGATGGCGGAATCCTGCTGCGCCACCTGGCGGTAATGCTGGATGGCGCGGTCGCGATTGCCGCTGGCCCGCTCCACATTGCCGAGATAATAGTGGCCAGGCGCGGTGGGCAGGCGCTGCAGGCTGGCCTGGAGGTCAGTTCGCGCGGCATCGTGCTTGCCCTGCTGGTAGCGGGCCACACCGCGCTGCAGGTGTTGGTAGAACCAGCCCTCGTCACGCCGCAGGGCCTCACTGAAAGCCGACTCGGCCGCAGCGTAATCAGACTTGCTCAGCAGGGCATCACCGCGCAGGTTATGGAACAGGGCTTCGCCCTGCTCCAGCGCCAGGGCCTCATCCGCCCTGGCGAGAGCCGTCTCCGCGTCACCCTCCGCCAGGGCCTTGCGCCCGGAGTCGTGGGCCTCGTAGGCGGGTTGCAGTGCCATCAGGCGGGCCACGGCGCGCTGGTAGCGCTCCTCACCCATGATGCCCTCGTCACCCAGCTCCTCCAGGGTTCGCCGGTTGTTGCGCACCCGCTCCTGGCTGGGCGGGTGGGAGGCGAACAGCCCCGCGGCAAATCCGGCGCTGTCACGCCCCTCGGAGAGGCGCACAAAGGTCTCCTGCAATTCCACCGCACCACGCGGGTTGTAGCCGGCGCGGTGCATGTACATCATGCCGTAGTAATCGGCCTCGCGCTCCGCCTCGCGCGAGTAGCGCTGGGTAATCAGCTGAGCACCCACCATACCCCCGAGAAGAGCCACCGTCGCGTAGTCATCCCGCCCCGTGGCAACCCGTGTGGCAATGCCCCCGGCCAGCACCGCACCCTGCAGCAGCACGGCCTGGGACTGGCGGCTGGCGCCATGGCGTGCCGCCGAGTGCGTCACCTCGTGTCCGAGCACGGCGGCCAGCTCCGCCTCGGAACGCAGTTCAGTGAGCAAACCCCGGTTGATCGCCAGCTTGCCCCCGGGCAGGGCCCAGGCATTCGGCACGGAGCTGTTCAGCACCTTGAACTCATAGGGCAGCTCGCGATCGGCCTCTGCGGCAACGCGTTGGCCAACCTCCTGCACATAGGCCACCAGCTCCGGGTCGAGCACGAAATCCCCGCCCTGGGACTGCCTGATCGGCGCATACTGCTCCCGGCCGATGTTGAGCTCCCAGCCCTCGTCAACCAGGCTGAGCTGGCGCTGACCGGTTACCGGGTTGACGCTGCAGCCGGCGAGGAGGAGTAGCAGCGTCACAGACAGGCACCGCCCCAGCATGCGTGAAACACTCATTTCATCAACCTCCAAAAAACCTGCCCGGCGGATCGACCACCCGAACCCTCCGCCTCTATATCACGGCACCAGTATGATATTAACCCGGCACGATTTGCTGCAGGGTTAATAGAGCACCAGCGCGACCCGCCGGGGGCTCCGCTGCAAGTGACACGTCGGAATGCTTTACGTCTCCACAAACACCTCTTGGAAACCACCGCCATGAATGGACACCCCACGGTTAAAGGGCCCGGGCAACCCGGCCCACCCTGGGCGGCGCATTTCCCTGGCCCGGCCAAGTCGACAGAATTTACAACAGATTGGGCCCCGACCCGATTGCATCAAAATTTTTATAGTAAAATCAAAAGGAAAAAATTATGGCCCGGAGTTTGCTGGCTCAGTTATGAAGCATCGTACAAAGCGATACTTTACCGACTGGCGTCAGGATGGCCAGCACCAGGCGAAGGCACGCATCCACCCACATGCCGAGTAACAACTCGTCAAGGACACCAAATATGAGCACCTCCTCCAGGTTTTCTCGCAAGACGGTTAGCCTGGCCGCCACGCTGCTGCTGGCCCTGGCCGGCCCCTCCGCCTATGCCGGCGTCGTCACGTTCGACACCTGGCTGCATGACAGCGGCAGCTCACCGGGCAACTACACGGTCAGCATTGATGACAACACGGCGGGCCGCTTCACGGTGAACTACAGCGTCACCTTCCCGACCACACAAGCCAACATCCTGGGCCTGTACTTCAACTTCAGTGATGTCTTCCTGGCGGGCAACTCACCCTATAACGCCGGCAATCACAATACCGTTGGCGCCATTGCAACCTGTTTCGACACGTCCGGTTGCGGTATCGCCCCCAACAACCTGAATGGTGAGGCACCCTCCCCCTGGGATATCGCCTTCCAGGTCGGCTCAGTCCCCAATCCCGGCGGCAACACCTCGGGAAGCTTCTCGTTCGACCGCAACGGCCTGACCCTGGACGACTTCTTTGCGGCAGGCCTTCGCGCCATCGCCCTTGACGATGGCGACAGTGACAAGGCGTGGAGCTTCCGCAACGGCACCCCGGTACCGGAGCCCGCCACCCTCGGCCTGCTCAGCCTTGGCCTGATCGGTCTCGCTGCGGCGCGTCGCCGCAAGGTCTGATCGCTGCACCAAAGGGCTCTGCGGCGCCAGCCGGGAGCCCGAGCATACGAGAGCCCGAACAAAAAAGCCCGCGAAGTTCGCGGGCTTTTTTCGTCCAGGGATTTGTCGTCCGGAGAATTGTCGAGCCGCGCTGCCTCGGGCCGACTACTCGATCACTGCCACTCAGCCATCAGCCATCAGCCAAAAGGATGCTGCAGGACGATGGTCTCCACCCGGTCCGGCCCCGTGGAGATGATGGCGATGGGCGCACCCACCACATCCTCCAGACGCTGGATATAGGCCCGGGCATTGGCGGGCAGACCGTCGAGACTCTTCACGCCCAGGGTGCTTTCCTTCCAACCCGGCATTTCTTCATAGACCGGAACCAGGCCCTCGTAGTCTTCCGCATCGACCGGTACCGGCGCGGGCTGACCAGTGTGGTCGTGGTAACCGACGCAGATCTTGACGCTGTCCAGGCCGTCGAGCACGTCCAGCTTTGTCAGGCACAGGCCCGATACGCTGTTGATGCGCACCGCCTGGCGCAGGGCCATGGCATCGAACCAGCCACAACGGCGCGGGCGGCCCGTGGTCGAACCGAACTCGTGGCCGCGCTCGGCCAGGTGCCGCCCGGTTTCATCGAACAGTTCGGTGGGGAAGGGGCCGGAACCAACGCGGGTGGTATAGGCCTTGGTAATACCCAGGACGTAATCCAGGTAAAGAGGGCCGAAACCACTGCCGGTGGCAGTTCCCCCCGCCGTGGTGTTGGAGGAGGTCACGAAGGGATAAGTACCGTGGTCGATGTCCAGCAACGAGCCCTGGGCACCCTCGAACAGGATACGCTTGCCCTGCTCGCGGTAGCTGTGCAGCAGGCCGGTGACGTCCGCCACCAGCGGCCGCAACTGATCCGCCATGGCCAGGGTGTCATCGAGCACCTGCTGCACATCCAGCGCCGGCACCTTGTAGTAATGCTCCAGCACGAAGTTATGGTAGACCATGACCTCCCGCAGCTTTTCGGCAAAGCGCGCGGGGCAAAGCAGGTCACCCAGGCGCAGGCCGCGGCGCGCCACCTTGTCCTCATAGGCAGGGCCGATGCCGCGGCCAGTGGTGCCGATCTTGGCCTTGCCCCGGGCCTGCTCCCGAGCCTGGTCCAGGGCAATGTGATAGGGCAGGATCAGCGGGCAGGCGGGGCTGATGCGCAACTGCTCGCGCACCGGCACACCACTTCGCTCCAGGCCGGCGATCTCCGAAAGCAACGCCTCGGGAGACAACACCACACCGTTGCCGATCAGGCACAGCACGCCAGGGCGCAGAATGCCGGAGGGAATCAGGTGCAGGACGGTCTTGCGGCCTTCGATCACCAGGGTGTGGCCTGCATTGTGTCCACCCTGGAAACGCACCACCGCATCGACCTGATCGGTCAGCAGGTCGACGATCTTGCCCTTGCCCTCGTCACCCCACTGGGTGCCAAGTATCACCACATTCTTGTTCATGAATCCTGGTCTCACTTGATGCTTCAACTGGCGTCGGCGGAGGCCGCGCAGGGTAGGAGTTCCCAGCCCCCGGGGGTGCGCTCGATGCGGCGGTCACAGCCCGCCACAAACGGCTGCCCGGGCAGGGCAGAAATGACTTGCTCACCGGCTTCGCGCAGGCGGCTGATCAGTTGCCAGAGCTCCGGGTCGTCGGCATCCGGCGCCAGAATGGCTCCGGGGGCCGGTGCCTCCACCACACGGGACAGGCTGATCAACGCCTTGAGGTCGGTATTGAATCCAGTCGCCGGCCGCGCCCGGCCGAATACCTCGCCGATATGGTCGTAGCGACCGCCGTTGGCAACGGCCTGGCCCCAACCCCGCACCAGTGCGGCAAAGACGAGGCCCGTGTGGTAGTGGTAGCCGCGCAGCTCACCGAGATCGAAGTAAAGAGCCACGTCGGGGCGACGACGGGCAACACGCCGGGCAACGTCCTGCAGGGTGGCAATGGCATCCTGCACCTCCTCCGGTGCACCCGCCAGCTGTTGCCGCGCCTGCTCCAGCACCTCGACACCACCATGCAGCGCCACCAGGGCACGCAGCCAACCGGCCAGGGGAGCGGCGATACCGGTCTCCTGCAGCAGGCTGTCGACTTCCCCCGGGGCCTTGCGTTGCAGCGCCTCGAACAGGCCGGCCTCCAGCTCCGTCGACAAACCGGCCTGCGCCACCAGGGCACGAAAGACACCGATATGTCCAAGGTCGAGGGTCAGATCCTCCAGACCGGCGGCGGTGAGCGTCTCCAGCATCAGCAGGATCACTTCGACATCACTGGCCAGGCCGGGGTCACCGTACAGCTCGGCGCCGATCTGGATCGGCGAGCGCGAGGCGCGCAGGTTCTTGGGGCGGGTATGCAGCACACTGCCCGCATAGCACAGGCGCACCGGCCCATCCTGCTGCAGGCTGTGGGCATCGATACGCGCCACCTGCGGGGTAATATCCGCGCGCACGCCCAAGGCGCGACCGGTGAGCTGATCGGTGACCTTGAACGTCGCCAGGTCGAGGTCGCTACCCAACCCGACCAGCAGGGACTCGGTATATTCGATAAGAGGCGGCATCACCAGCTGGTAGCCCCAGCTGTGATAGAGGTCGAGCAGGCGCCGCCGCAGACGCTCGGCGCGGCCGGCTTCAGCGGGCAGCAGCTCCTCGATACCATCGGGCAGCAGCCAGCGGTCGGCAATGGTCACAGGAGCCCTCCGGAACAGAACGGTCGCTTCATCTCACCCAGTACAGCAACAGTGTTCCCAGCAGCATGGAAGCGAAGCCGATCAGGCGCACGCTGCGGTCATCCAGCTGGCTCAGCTGTGCCAGGGCACCACGCCAGCGCCCCGGGCTGAGGAAGGGCATCAGGCCCTCGATGACCAGAACCAGGCACAGTGCGGTAAGGATGTCCTGCCACATTGTCCGGCCCGAAACCCGCCACTGGGAAGTATTCCGGGGGATACCCCCGAGCACAAAAAAACCGCGCTGGCCCCGCCACTTGAACGGGGCCGCCCGGTTGAAGAATGATAGCACAGAAGCCGCAGGGCGATGTAGGCCAGGTTGGCCACCATGCGGCGCAATCGGGCAACCCTCGCCAGGCGCCGCGGCCAGGTGCAGCGCCGCGGACTCAGCGCCGCGGCTGCACCTCGATACCCCGCAGATAGCGGAAGAAATCGCTGTTCGGGTCCAGCACCAGCACATCGCTGGGGTCGGCAAAGCTCTCCTGGTAAGCCTGCAGGCTGCGCAGGAAGGCATAGAATTCCAGATCCTTGGAGTAGGCCTCGGCGTAGATCGCGGCGGCACGCGCCTCCCCCTCACCACGCTGGCGCTGCGCCTCGCGATAGGCATTGGCCTCGAAGATCACCACCTCGCGGTCGGCCGCGGCGCGAATCACCTCCGCTTGCTCGCGACCGGTGGAGCGCTGCTCCTGGGCCTCACGCTGGCGCTCGGATTTCATCCGATCGAAGACCGACTGGCTGACCCGATCGGGCAGGTCGATGCGCTTGGCGCGAATGTCGATCACCTCGACGCCGAATTCCCGCTGGGTGACCTCGGTGACGCGCTCGGTCAATTCGACCATCAGCAAATCCCGCTCGCCCGACACCACCTCGTACATGGTGCGCTCGCCGAACTGGTTGCGCAGGCCGGTCTTGATCCGCTGACCGAGGAGGGCATGCGCACGCGCTTCCTCGCCGCCAGTGGCCTCGTAGAAAGCAGCGGTATCCATCACCCGCCACTTGGCGAAGAAGTCCACATCCAGGGGCTTCTTCTCGACCGTCAGAAACCGCTCCGGCGGGGAGTCGAAAGTCAGGATGCGCGCATCGAACTTGCGCACCACATTGACCACCGGAATCTTGAAGTGCAGACCGGAGCTGACATCCGGGTTGACCACCTCACCGAACTGCAGCAAGACCGCCCGCTCGGTTTCCTTGACGATGTAGACACTGTTTGACAAGACCAGCAGAGCGACTGCCAGCAACGCCAACATGGGTACGGCACGGCTGCTCATCGGCGACCCTCCCTTCCAGTGGCAAGCGGCGCATCACGGCGCATTTGTTGCAGGACGCGGTCGGTCATGACACGCACGTCCGCATCGCTGGCACCGGCCGACGACCCCGCCGAGCGGGTGTTGCCGGCACGTGATTCCGAACTCCGCTGCACCATTTTGTCCAGCGGCAGATAGAGCAGGTTGGTACCGCTCTCCGAAGCGACCATAACCTTGCTGGTGTTGCTCATCACGTTCTGCATGGCCTCGATGTAAAGGCGCTCACGCATCACCTCCGGCGCCAGCCGGTACTCGGCGAGGAGGCGATCAAAGCGGTCCGCTTCACCCTGGGCTCGCGCCACCACCTGCTCGCGGTAGGCGTTGGCTTCCTCGATAATGCGCTGGGCGCGACCCCGTGCCTCGGGAATCACCGTGTTGGCATAACCCTCCGCCTCGTTGCGCAGGCGCTCGCGGTCCTCACGGGCACGGGTCACGTCATCGAAGGCATCCTGCACCTGAGCGGGCGCCTGGGTATCGAGAACGTTGACCTGGGACACCTGGATACCGGTCTCGTAAAGATCGACATAGCTCTGCAGGCGGTCCTGTACCTCTATGGCGATCTGCTCGCGCCCCTCGGTGATGACCAGGTCCATCTCGGTACCACCGACGACATGGCGCAGGGCGCTCTCGGTGGCCTGCTCGAGACTCGCTTCAGGGTTGCGAATGCGCAGCACATACTTGATCGGATCGACAACGCGATACTGCACCGAAATATTGACGTCAACGATGTTCTCGTCCTCGGTCAGCATATGGGCCCGGTGCCCGATGGAGCGCATGCGGGTGACGTTGACGATGGTGACATTGTCGATCAGTGGGGGATTCCAGTGCAGACCCGGCATCACCGTATCGTGGTAGACACCGAGGCGCAGCACGATGCCACGCTCCTGCTGGTCCACCTGATAGAAGCCGAACAGGGCCCAGACCACCAGCGCCACCACCAGGAGCCCGCCAAACAGCGCGCCACCGGCCTTGAAGCTGCCACCGGATCCACCGGAACCCGAGCCCTGGCCACCCTTGCCGCCGAACAGCCCGTTCAGCCGATCCTGCAGCTTGCGAAACGCCTCGTCCAGATCCGGCGGCCCCTGATCACCATTTCCGCCACCCCAGGGGTCCTTGTTCTTTCCGCCTCCAGGCTCATTCCAAGCCATGTCGATTCTCCTGGCTGTATGACGACGACGCTAGCGCGCCGCAGGGCATCGGCCCTCGACCGGGGGCGGCTTACTGAGAGCCGCCACCCCCGCGCAAAGGGCTGCAGTCTAGCAAATTTCGGCGCGCGTTCGCTAAGAAAACCGGCCGAGGCGATTCCGGGGGAGGTCCCGCTCAGCCGGCGCGCTGCACCAGCGCACCCGGATCGAGGTTTTCCGCGTGCATCAAGCGCCGGAAATCCACTGTGGGCATGCGGATCTCGAGCTCCATGTCATCGCCATCGACACGCTCCGACAACACTGCACCAGCGGCAAACAGACGTGCCCTGAGGCGCCCCATTCGGGCCGACAGGCGCAGGCTGCCGGCAACCATCTCATGGCCCAGACAGGCGCCCAGCACACTGGCCAGCTCTTCGAGCCCCTGGCGCCGCGCCGCCGAAAGCCACACCCGCAGGGGACGACCGGCGCCGTCGCGATCAATACGCGGCGCCTGACCGAGCAGATCGATCTTGTTGTACACCTCAAGGCGGGGCTGGGTATCGGCGCCGATTTCAGCCAGCACCGCCTCGACCTGGCCGACATGCTCGTCGCGCTCCGGGTCGGCCGCATCGATGACATGCAGCAGCAGGTCGGCACGCGCGGCCTCTTCCAGGGTGGCGCGAAAGGCCTCCACCAGCTTGTGCGGCAGGTCGCGAATGAAACCCACCGTATCCGCAAGAATCACCGGCCCCAACTCCGGAACCTCGAGCCGCCGCAAAGTCGGGTCGAGCGTGGCGAACAACTGATCCGCCGCATACACGGTGGCGTCGGTCAGTGCGTTGAACAGGGTTGACTTGCCCGCGTTGGTGTAACCCACCAGCGCGATGGTGGGTACATCCGCGCGGCGCCGGGCCCGACGCCCCTCGCTGCGCTGGCGCCGCACCTTTTCCAGGCGACGTTCGATGGCGGTAATGCGCAGGCGCAACAGGCGGCGATCTGTCTCGAGCTGGGTTTCACCAGGGCCGCGCAGGCCGATACCACCCTTCTGCCGCTCGAGGTGGGTCCAGCCACGAACCAGGCGCGTGGACATATGGCGCAACTGCGCCAGCTCGACCTGAAGCTTGCCTTCGTGGGTGCGCGCGCGCTGGGCAAAAATATCGAGGATCAGACCGGTGCGATCCAGCACCCGGCACTGCAGGCTGCGCTCGATGTTGCGCTCCTGGCTCGGAGTAAGGGCATGGTTGAAAAGAACCAGCTCGGCGCACTCGGCCCTGACCCGCTCGGCGATCTCTTCAAGCTTGCCGACGCCAACGAAGCTGCGCGCGGACGGCGTGCTGCGCTGGCCTCGCACCAGAGCAACAGGCAACGCCCCTGCGGAACGGGCCAACTCCTCGAACTCCACCGGATCGCCCATGCAATCCGCCGCCGCCAGGTCGATATGGACCAGGACAGCGCGTTCACCGATATCAGGGCGCTCGAACAGCAACCGGATCCCCTGGCATCAGCCGGCGTCACCGCCCTCTTCCTGGGGCGGATTCTGCAATGGCAGGCGCACGACCCGGGAGGGAACGACAGTAGAAATCGCATGCTTGTACACCATCTGACTGACGGTGTTCTTGAGCAGCACCACAAACTGGTCGAACGACTCGATCTGGCCCTGCAGCTTGATGCCGTTGACCAGATAGATGGAAACCGGAATGCGCTCCTTGCGCAAAATATTCAGGTAAGGGTCTTGTAGGCTATGCCCTTTCGACATGACCTTCATCTCCAAGCTAAGGGCCCAAATCCAAAACGGGGGCCGAATCAATCAACAGTGACGAGACCTGACCACCGCGCACGGCATGCGCTGAAAAGCTGGGACTGCGGCGGCCGGAATCGGTTCACTCCGGCACAAGCCCTGAAAACGGCGGTTACCGCCAGTATACCCCAAAGATCACCCCCCAATGCAGTGACTTTCCAGATATATCCTGGCTGCCTGCAGTGCCGACGTACCCTCCGCAGCGGTTTCCGGCAGGGCCTCGCCAGTGCAGGCGCGCACCCGCTCCTCGCCATCCAGGCACAGGCAGTGCAGGTCCGGCCAGCCGCGCAGCCAGGTCAGCTGGCGCTTCGCCAGCTGTCGGGTGGCAGCGATGCCCCGCGCCACCATGGTGTCGTAGTCGACCTCTCCATCGAGGTACTCCCACACCTGACGATAGCCCACAGCCCGCACCGCGGGCAGGCCGGGGTGCAGATCCCCACGTGCGCGCAGGGCGCGGACCTCGTCCACCAGCCCCAGGTCGAGCATGGCCCGGAAGCGCCGCTCGATACGCCGATGCAGCCAGGGCCGGTCCAGCGGAATCAGGGCGAGCTGCAACAGCCGCCAGGGCAGATCCTCGGTGACCTGCCGCGCCTGCCAGTCACTGAGGCTGCGCCCGCTGGCATGCCAGACCTCCAGAGCACGCTGGATACGTTGCGAGTGCCGCGGATGAATCCGCGCAGCAGCCGCGGGGTCGACCTCCGCCAGCTCCGCGTGCAGCGCCGGCCAACCACGCCGGGCGGCCTCCGCCTCAATGCGCGCACGCAATGCCGGATCTGTCTCCGGCAATGCGGCCAGGCCCTCGCGCAGGGCCTTGAAATACAGCATGGTGCCACCCACCAGCAGCGGAATACGCCCGGCGGCGGTAATCTCGGTCATCGCCCGCAGCGCGTCCTCGCGGAAGCGGGCGACGGAATAGGGTTCGGCGGGGTCACAGATGCCCAGCAGCCGGTGGGGCGCCGCGGCCAACTCCTCCGCACTGGGCCGCGCCGCGCCGATATCCAGTCCACGGTAAACCAGGGCGGAATCGACACTGATGATCTCGAAGGGATATTCACGGCACAGCTCGATCGCCAGCGCCGTCTTGCCCATCGCCGTGGGACCCATCAGCGCCAACGCCGGGGGCCGGGTCGCGAGCGGCCGGGTCAAGGCTAGCGCCCCCGCAGGAACAGACGATCCAGTTCCGCCAGGCTGAGCCGGGTCCAGGTGGGGCGCCCATGATTGCACTGGCCGGAGCGCTCGGTGGCCTCCATGTCGCGCAGCAGGGCGTTCATCTCCGGCACGCTGAGACGGCGATTGGCGCGCACCGAGCTGTGGCAGGCCATGGTCGCCAGCAGTTCATTGATACGATTCTCCACCCGGTGCGAACGACCCTGCGCGAGCAGGTCGGCAAGCACATCCCGCACCAGTTGCTCGACATCCACTCCCGCCAGCTGCACCGGCACCTGCCGCACCAGCAGTGACTCCGGACCACTGCGCTCGAGCACGATGCCCAGCTCGCGAAAAGCACCAGCCTCGGCCTCCGCGCAATCGGCCTCGCGCGTGCTGACGGCCATCCCCAGGGGCACCAGCAAGGGCTGGCTGCGAATACCGCTGTCTGCGTGAGCCGCCTTCATGCGCTCATACGTGATGCGCTCATGGGCTGCATGCATATCCACCAGCACCAGCCCCTCGGCATTTTCAGCAAGAATGTAGATTCCCTTGAGCTGTGCCAGTGCATAGCCCAGAGGCGGCACGTCGCTGGCGCCCGCGGCATCCATCGTGTCATCTGCCCGTGAGGCGGGCGCCGCGGCGTACAGGTCCCGATAGGCGACCAGCTGCTCCGACACCGCGCCACGGCCCGGTGCCGACGGCAGTGACATGGCCATCTGCCAGGACGGGGCAGGAGACGACTGCGTAACCGCAGCTGCGGCATCCACGACGTCCGTCGCAGCGGGGCTTGCACCAGTGTCGGACACCGGCAGCGCAGCGCCCTGGCCGGCGCGCTGCTCCGCCAGCAGGCGGTGCAGGCTGCGGAACAGAAAGTCGTGTACCAGGCGGCCGTCACGGAAGCGCACTTCGTGCTTGGTCGGATGCACATTGACATCGACCCGGGCCGGGTCCAGCTCCAGAAACAGCACGTAGGCCGGGTGGCGCCCATGAAACAGCACATCCTGATAGGCCTGGCGCACGGCGTGGGTGACCAGCCGGTCGCGGATACTGCGTCCGTTCACATAGAAATGCTGCAGATCTGCCTGGCTGCGGGAGAAACTCGGCAAGCCAACCCAGCCCCGGAGACGCAGCCCGGCGGCCTCCGCTTCGACCGGCAGCGCCTGCTCCATGAACGCCGGCCCGCAAAGGGCGGCGACGCGCCGCTCCCGTTCCGGCGCGCTGGCGCAGGGCTTGAGCTGGTGCACGACCCGCTGATTGTGGCGCAGGGTGAAACCGACATCGAAGCGTGCCAGCGCCAGGCGCTTGAGCATGTCCTCGATGTGCCCAAACTCGGTTTTCTCGGTGCGCAGGAATTTGCGGCGAGCTGGCGTGTTGAAAAACAGGTCACACACCTCAACCGTGGTGCCACGCGGGTGTGGCGCGGGGGCCAGGCTGACGGCCATATCCCTGCCCTCGCTGCGCGCCGACCAGCCGGCACCGGGGTCATCGCTGGCATTGGAGGTCAGGGTCAGACGGGACACGGAGCTGATACTGGCGAGGGCTTCGCCACGAAAACCCAGGCTGGCAACACGCTCCAGGTCCTCAAGGCCACCAATCTTGCTGGTGGCATGGCGGCACAGGGAGAGCTCGAGATCCTCGCGGTCGATACC
Source organism: Gammaproteobacteria bacterium (assembly GCA_050485745.1). Lineage (GTDB taxonomy): Bacteria > Pseudomonadota > Gammaproteobacteria > Pseudomonadales > CAMLJR01 > JBJHBY01. The sequence goes on from JBJHBY010000040.1 coordinate 13,237, forward strand.
ACAGCCATCGTCGCGGATACGGATACGCTTGCTGCCACCGGCATCGACATCCACCTCGACGCGACGGGCGTCGGCATCCAGGCTGTTTTCCAGCAATTCCTTGATCACGGAGGCGGGGCGCTCGACCACCTCGCCCGCGGCGATCTGGTTGGCCAGCCGCGGGTCGAGCAGCTTGATTCGGGGCATGGTAACGGGTCGCGCTGAGGATCAGGGGATGATCAGGGTCTGGCCTGCACGAATGCGGTTGTCCGCCAGGCCATTGTGTTCCCTGAGCGCGGACACCGTAACACGGTGGCGATGGGCGATGGAAGAGAGGGTGTCACCACGGGCGATGACATACTCGGTGCTCCCCGGCCGGCCATTGCGCTTGACCCAGGCGAGGTAGGTGTCCGGCGGCGGCCGCTGGCTGAAGTAACCGTTGATTCCGTCGAAGATGGCGCGTGCCATCTGCTGCTGGTAGGCGCTGGTAGCAAGCCTGCGCGCCTCCTCGGGGTTGGAGATGAACCCCGTCTCCACCAGGATCGAGGGGATGTCCGGCGAGCGCAGCACGGCAAAACCCGCCTGTTCCACGCGACGGCTGTGCAGATGTGCGATCCCCCCCATCGACTGCAGGATATGGTCACCCACCTTGAGACTGGCATCCAGGCTGGCGCTCATCGAGAGGTCCGCGAGCACCTTGACCAGTTCATTGTCCTTGCCCTCGATGGGCACGCCACCGATGGCATCGGCGCTGTTCTCACTGGCGGCGAGAAAGCCCGCCATGGTGCTGGAGGCACCACGCCAGGACAGGGCGTAGACAGAGGCCCCCCGGGCCTGCGGCGTGGTGAAGGCATCGGCGTGCACCGATACCATCAAATCAGCCTGGGCCTTGCGTGCCAGCTGCCGGCGTTGCTGCAGACTGACAAAGTAATCGCCATCGCGGATCAGCACGGCGCGGTAGCCGGGCTCGCGGTCAATCAGCGCCGCCAGCTCCCGGGCGATGGCCAGCACCACCCGCTTCTCCTGCACGCCACCCGGGCCGATGGCACCCGGGTCCTCACCGCCGTGGCCGGGGTCGATAGCGATGACCACGTCGCGGCGCTGGCTCATGTCCACATGCCTGACGGAGGCGCTACGCTGCTTGCGATCGTGCAGGTCGATGACCAGACGATTGCCGTGCTCACCGCTGGGACGCAACAGAAAACTGCGTGGATCGACCGCTTCGCTCAGGTCGAACACGACGCGCAAATCACCCTGGTTGCGCGCCGCATGCCGCACCCGCTCGATCGGGCTGCTCCCCAGATCCAGGCCTGACAGGTCGGCGCGCATCCGCGCTCCGCTGATGTCCACGACCAGGCGGTCCGGGTTCTGCAGGGAAATAACCCGATGCTCCACCGGACCACTGAGTTCGAGCACGACACGGGTATGATCGGGTGCCCGCCAGACCCGGGCTTCGCGCACGTCGGCCGCGGCCACGACGCCGCTCCAGGCCAGCAACAGGCCCGGCAGGATCCCCAGCAATGCTCCGATCCGTTTGAACGACATGTACCCGGCCCAGACAGCTTGTTAAGCAGTGTAATTAAATTCGGACTTTAGACAATTGAAATTTCTAGTCTTTTATAGAGGAAATTGCAAGCAAAATCGACTCCCCGACAGCACTTAGCGGGCGCAGAAGCAGTTCGCGCCCAGAGGTAGAGGTACGCAGCTCCAGCTCCAGATCCGCCACGGGCAGCGCCCCCAGGCCGCGCTCCGGCCATTCCACCAGCCAGAGGCTGTCGGGCCCGAGAAGGTCCCGCACCCCCAGGGCTTCCAGCTCGAAAGGGTCGGCGAGGCGATACAGATCGAAGTGCTGAACCTCCAGACCGGCCAGGCTGTAGGGCTCCACCAGGGTATAGGTCGGACTCTTCACCGGACCGCTGACGCCGAGCGCACGCAGTAACCCCCGCGCCAGGGTGGTCTTGCCCGCACCCAGATCACCGCGCAGGTAGAGAATCGCCGGTGCCTTCAGGGCGCGGGCCAGACGCGCTGCGAAAGCCACGGTGGCCGCCTCGTCGGCCAGGAACAGCACCCTATCGGCCATTGACTAAAGACCTCAGTTGCGGGATCAGATCCGTCGCCAGCAGTCCACGCTCCCCATCCGCAGCCGCGGCGCGATCACCCGCCAGCGCATGCAGGCAGACACCGAGCTCCGCCGCGGCGGCCGGAGCCAGCCCCTGGGCGAGCAGACCACCCAGCACCCCACTCAGCACATCGCCCATGCCACCGCTGCCCATGCCGGGGTTGCCCGCCGTGCACAAACCGGCGCCGGCGCCGGCGCTGACCAGCGTCCCCGCACCTTTCAGCACCACCGCCCCACCGTAGCGCCCCTGCAGTGCGTGCACCGCAGCCAGCCGATCCGACTGCACCTCCGCCGTGGAGCAACCCAGCAGGCGTGCCGCCTCACCCGGGTGCGGGGTCAGCACCCAGCTATCACGGGGAGAAGACACCCCACCAACACCGTTCGCAAGCAGGTTCAGCGCGTCGGCGTCGACGACCAGGGGCAGGTTCGTCGCGGACACGCGCTGCCAGAGCTGTTCACCCCAGGCCCCCTGGCCCAGCCCTGGACCCACCACCACCACACTGGCGCGGGCGAGCAGCGCGTCCAGGCCCCGGCCGTCCGACACGGGGCGCGCCATGACCTCCGGGCAGCGGGCCACGATGCCCGGCAAATGCTCCGCCCGCGTTGCGCAGGAAACCAGCCCGGCCCCGACCCTGGCCGCGGCTTGCGCCGCCATCGCCGGTGCACCGCCCATGCCGAGATCGCCACCAACCACCAGTACGTGGCCAAAATCGCCCTTGTGGGCGCAGCGCCGGCGCGGTGGCAGCAGGGTGGCGCAAAGCGCCTCACCCTGCAGCATCCGGGCTGCCGCAGGCACGCGGGCATACACCTCCGCGGGCACATCGAGCGCATCGAACAGGGTGGCACCGGCGTAATCCGGCCCCTGGCCGGTGTGCAGGCCCAGCTTGCGGCCGATGAAGCTGATGCTCAGGTCCGCACGCACCGCCTCCCCCAGCACACGGCCAGTATCGCCACACAGGCCCGAGGGAACATCGACCGCCATCACTGGCAGTCCACTGCTATTGATGGCGCGGATCGCCGCCAGGAACGGCTCGCGCACGGCGTCACTCAGGCCGGTGCCCAGTAAGGCATCCACCACGACACCCTCGCCGGGCAGGGTACCGCTGAACGACCGCACCTCAACACCATCCGAGAGGGCGCTGTCCCTGGCCGCACGCGCGACACCACTGAGGCGACCGGCATCACCCACCTGCCAGAGGGTCACCGGAATACCACGGGCACGCGCCAGAGCGGCCATTACCGAGCCATCGCCGCCGTTGTTGCCCGTACCGCAGAAAATCTGCAGCGCCGCCGGCTCCGGCCAGCGTTGCAGCAGGGCATGCAGGGCCGCACGCCCGGCACGCTGCATCAGCACCCCACCGGGAATGCCAAAGTCCTCAATGGCGACACGGTCCAGTTCCCGCACCTGGGCGCTGGTGTAGAGCATCTCCGGTTGCACCTCCGGGTCGTCCATATCACCTCCTGCAAGCGTCTGCCGGGCCGCGGGGCGGCCGCGGCACAAATCTGTCAGAATTATACGCGCAGCCCCATGATCCTTTACCCCATGCGCGACGACCCGACCACCGGAACACCTGCCCGCCTGGACCCCGATGCCGGAGAGCTGGCAGTGCGCATCCGCCAGTGGGGCCACGAAGCCGGCTTCCAGAGTGTCGCCATCACCAGCCTCGATCTCGGCGAGCATCCGGAACACCTCGCCCGCTGGCTGGCACGGGGCTTTCACGGTGGCATGGATTACATGGCTCGGCACGCCGACCTGCGCGCCGCGCCCGCGGAGCTGCAGCCGGGCAGCTGCCGGGTCATCAGCGTGCGCATGGATTATCGCAGCGATGACGATGCGCCGCTGGAGGTGCTGGCGGACCCGACCCGCGCCTATGTCGCACGCTATGCGCTGGGACGGGACTACCACAAGCTGATGCGCAAGCGCCTGGCGGCACTGGCCGCGCGCATCGATCGTGAAATCGCGCCACACCGGTATCGCGCCTTCGTCGACAGTGCGCCAGTGCTGGAGCGGGCCTTCGCCGAAAAGGCCGGGCTGGGGTGGATCGGCAAGAACAGTATGCTCATCCGCCGGGATGCAGGCTCACTGTTCTTTCTCGGCGAGATCTTCACCAACCTGCCACTGCCCGTGGACCCTCCAACCGAGCGCGGCCACTGCGGCACCTGCAACGCCTGCCTGGACGATTGCCCGACGGGTGCCATTGTGGCGCCCTACCAGATCGACGCCCGGCGCTGCATCAGCTACCTGACCATTGAGCATCACGGCCCGATTCCGGAGCAACTGCGCGCGCCCATGGGCAATCGTATTTTCGGTTGCGACGACTGCCAGCTGGTCTGCCCCTGGAACCGCTTCGCGCCCGCCGGTACAGAACCGGACTTCAGACCGCGACACGGCTTGCAGGCGCCACAACTGATTGAGCTGTTCCTCTGGGATGAGGACACCTGGCTGGCGCGCACCGAGGGGTCGGCCATACGCCGCATCGGCCATGAGCGCTGGCTGCGCAACCTCGCCGTGGCCCTGGGCAACGCGCCGTGGCAGGAGCCCATCTGGCAGGCCCTGCAGCAACGCCGCGAGCATCCGTCGGCGCTGGTTCGGGAACACGTGGGCTGGGCCCTTGCACAGCAACGGCTGCGCCGGGATGCGGTGATTGCGCACAGCTCCTAGGGCACCTCTGATCAATTCGGCGATCAAGCGTGCCGGGTCAAGGAGCCTCTGAATAACCCGCCCCGCCGCCGGGCATGCGGTCGCGCAGGAAGTGTTCGCGGTAATAACGCAGTTCGGCAATGGAGTCGCGGATATCATCCAGGGCCAGATGACTGCCGCGCTTGCTGAAGCCACCCAGCAGGTCGGGCCGCCAGCGCCGCACCAGCTCCTTGATGCTGGACACATCGAGATTGCGGTAGTGGAAATAGCGTTCCAGCTCGCGCATCCCGCGGGCCAGGAAGCGGCGATCCTGACAGATGCTGTTGCCACACATCGGCGAGACCCCGGGAGGCACATGCTCACGCAGGAAGGCGAGGGTGCGGCGCTCGGCCTCGGCCTCGGTCACGGTGCTCATACGCACCCGCTCGGTCAGCCCGGACTGGCCGTGCTGGCGAGTGTTCCACTCGTCCATCCCCTCCAGCACATCATCCGGCTGATGCACCGCCAGCACAGGCCCCTCGGCCAGGGTATTGAGGTGGCTGTCTGTCACCACCGTGGCAATCTCGATGATACGATCCCGATCCGGGTCGAGGCCGGTCATCTCCAGATCAATCCAGATCAGATTCAATTCCTGAGACATCGCCACGCCACCCGCCGGTTGATCGCTGGATTGTAACAGAAGCCTTCGGTGATAATAGGCGCCGCGCCCGCTGGCCCTCCGCGGCCCGCAGCGCCGCGGCCGGATAACGGACGCGGCGGCCATCCATCCCCGAGCACAGCCTGGACA
>JBJHBY010000041.1:0-16821 GCA_050485745.1 Gammaproteobacteria bacterium
GTTGCAGCGCGTGCAGCAGGGTAACGTCAATCAGCGCATCCAGATTACAGACCAGGAGGTGGACAACTTCCTCGCCTCCTCGGAGGGGCAGGCCATCACCGCCCCGGACTACCGGGTGTTCCATATTTCCCTGTCCACGGAAGAGGGTGTCGACGAGGCCGAAGTACGCGCATTTGCCGGGCAGCTGTTGTCGCGCCTGCAGGCGGGAGAACCCTTTGGCGAAGTCATACAGGCCCGGGGGCCCGTCGAGATACAGCCCGGCGACCTCGGCTGGCGCAAGGAAAATGAAATGCCCAGCCTGTTCGCCAGCACCGTGCGCGACATGGGCCGCGGCGAAAACGCCGGCCCGATCCGCAGCGGCAGTGGCTATCACGTGGTGCATGTAGCCGATATCCGTGGCAGCGGCGAAACTATCGAGCAGACCCGGGCACGGCATATCCTGCTGAAACCCTCCGCCATCCGCACCGAGAGCGAAACCGAAGCCCTCGCGCAACGTCTGCGCCGGCGCGCCCTGGACGGTGAGCGCTTCGCCGACCTGGCCCGCGAGTTCTCCGAGGACATCGGCTCGGCCATGGAGGGCGGCGATCTGGGGTGGACCACACCCGGACAGCTGGTGGAGGAATTCCAGGAGGTCATGGATGCCACCGCCATTGGCGACATCAGCCCACCGGTACGCAGCAGCTTCGGCTGGCACGTGATCCTGGTGGAGAACCGTCGCGAGCGGGATATCACCGACGATCTGCGCCGCAACCTGGCCCGCAATGTGATGCACCAGCGCAAGTACGAGGACGAGCTCGAGAACTGGCTGCGTCGCATTCGTGATGAAGCCTACGTCGACATCAAGCTCAACTGAGTGGACACGCCCCACATCGTCATCAGTGCCGGCGAACCCGCCGGTATCGGGCCGGAACTGCTGGTGCAGCTTGCCCAGCAGAGTGCCTCATGCCGGCGCGTCGTCGTTGCAGACCCGCAACTGTTGCAGCAACGCGCCGCCGCCATCGGCCTGCCGCTGCACCTGACCCCCTGGCGACAGGGCAGTCAGGAGCCGCAGCGACAGGGAGAGCTTGACCTGTTGCCAGTGCCCCTGGTCCGGCCCAGCCAGCCCGGACAGCTGGATCCGGCCAACGCCGCCTATGTGCTTCAGTGCCTGGATCAGGCTGTTGCCGGCTGCCTTGCGGGCCATTTCGACGCCCTGGTCACAGCCCCGGTCCACAAGGGCATCATCAGCGATGCCGGCACCGCCTTCAGCGGCCACACCGAGTACCTGGCAGAGCGCACAGGCACTCGCCGCGTGGTGATGATGCTGGCGACACCCACGCTGCGCGTGGCACTGGCGACAACCCACCTGCCCCTCGCGCAGGTCCCGGCACAGATCACCGCCGCACACCTCGAAGAGGTCATTCGCATCACCGCTGCCGCGCTGCGCCAGCATTTCGGTTTCCGGCAACCCCGTATTGCCGTACTCGGCCTCAACCCCCATGCCGGCGAGGGCGGGCACCTGGGCCGCGAGGAACTCGACGTCATCCAGCCCCTGCTGGAGCGACTGCGCGCCGAGGGCCTGAGCCTGCCCGGGCCACTGCCGGCCGATACTGCCTTCACCCCGGCCCGCCTCGCCGAGTGCGATGCCGTGCTCGCCATGTACCATGACCAGGGCCTGCCGGTGCTCAAGGCCCAGGGGTTTGGCGAGGCCGTCAATGTGACTCTCGGGCTGCCGATCATCCGCACCTCCGTCGACCACGGTACCGCCCTTGATCTGGCTGGCACGGGCCGCGCGGACGCCGGTAGCCTGGCCGCGGCGCTGGCCATGGCCCTGCATCTGGTGGAGCGCAGGAGTGACGCCCCATGAACACACCCTCTCCACACCGTGCGCGCAAGCGCTTTGGCCAGAACTTTCTGCGCGATGGCGGTATCATCCGACTCATTCTGCGCGCGGTGGCCGCCCGCCCCGGAGATCGCATCATCGAGATCGGCCCTGGCCAGGGAGCCCTGACCAGCGGTCTGCTCGAAGGCGCAGGCAGCCTCGATGTGGTGGAGCTCGACCGGGATCTGGCCGCGGCCCTGCCCGCCAGCCTCGGCCATCCGGCGGGATTGCATATCCATCAGGGTGACGCACTGCGTCTGAAGCTGGATGAACAGTTTCCCGGCGGCGGGCTGCGCATCGTCGGCAACCTGCCCTACAACATCTCCACGCCACTGCTGTTCCACCTGCTGGCGCAGCGGGGCAGCATACGCGACATGCATTTCATGCTGCAGCGCGAGGTCGTCGAGCGCCTGGGCGCCGCACCCGGCAGCCGCGATTGGGGGCGCCTCGGGGTGATGACCCAGTATCACTGCCGTGTGGAACCCCTGTTCGAGGTGCCACCGGAGGCATTCTCACCCCGTCCCAGGGTGGTTTCCGCCGTGGTACGATTGACCCCGCACACAACGCAGCCCGTGTCGGCCCGCAGCGAGGCCAGTCTCGGCAGGGTGGTTGCGACTGCCTTCCAGCAACGGCGTAAAACCTTGCGCAACGCCTTGCAGACACTGCTGGATGAGGCCGAAATCACTGCTGCCGGCATCGACCCGGGTCGCCGGCCGGATACCCTGACCCTGGCGGAATTCGTCGCGCTGGCGGACACCTTCAGCGCTCGCTCCGAGGAGCCCATTCGATGACCACCGAGCCATTTCCAGTCGATATCGACGTCCAGGCGCGCTATCTGCCCGAGCAGTCCTCGCCGGATGAGCAGCGCTTTGTCTTCGCCTATACCGTCACCATCAACAACCACTGCGACGAGGCCGTGCGCCTGCTGCAGCGCCACTGGCTGATCACCGACGCCCGCAACCGGGTACAGGAGGTACGCGGTGAAGGGGTGGTTGGCGAGCAGCCACTGATCGCCCCCGGCAGCTCCTACCAGTACACCAGCGGCGCCATGCTGGAGACCTCCGCGGGCATGATGGAGGGCAGCTACGAGATGATCAGCGCCTCCGGTCGCAACTTCATCGCGCCCATCGCCCCATTTTCCCTGGTGCGACCGGAGGCCCTGCACTGACGTGGCCCGGTTTGCCGTCGGCGACCTGCAGGGTTGCCTGGACCCCCTGCTGAGGCTACTCGAACGCGCACGCTTCGAACCCGGCCATGACGAGTTGTGGCTGGTCGGCGACCTGGTCAACCGCGGCCCGCAGTCCCTCGCCGCCCTGCGTTTTGTCCGGGAACTCGGCGGCAGCGCCCGCACCGTCCTCGGTAACCACGACCTGCACCTGCTTGCGGTGGCTCACGGCGCTCGCCTGCCCGCCCGCGGCGACACCCTGCAGGCCATCCTCGATGCTCCCGACGCCACCGATCTGCTGGAGTGGCTCGCCGCACAGCCACTGCTGCTGCGGGACCCCGAGCAACGTATGACCCTGGTGCACGCCGGCATCGCACCACAATGGTGCGCAGAAGAGGCGGAGGCACTGGCCGCCGAGGTCTCCGCTGCCCTTGCCGGCCCCTCACGCACTGATTTCCTCGGTGCCATGTATGGCAATGAGCCGGATTGCTGGAATGCCGGTCTGGAAGGGTTCGAGCGCCTGCGAGTGATCACCAACTACCTGACACGCATGCGCTTTTGCAGTCCAGAGGGGCGCCTGAACCTGCGCGCCAAGGATGCGCCTGAGAACCCGCCGCCCGGCTGCGTCCCCTGGTTCAGGGCGCCCGATGCACGCTGGCGGGGCGAGACCGTGGTATTCGGTCACTGGGCTGCACTGAACGGGCGCGTCTCCGACCCCGATCTGATTGCCCTCGACACCGGCTGCGTCTGGGGCAACTGCATGACACTGATCAACCTCGACACCCGCGAGCGCCTGCAACACCCCTGTTCCTGACCCCCCGGCGCCGCACTTCGCCCCTGCCAGGTTGGCGATTACTGCGCCTCCAGTGGCGGAGCCAGAAGCCTCCCGCCCGCGGAGGCCGAAGCGCCCACCCCCGTATCCGGCCACCCGGCGGACAGCATGGTCATGAAAACCCGTGAGCAAAAAGCGCCACTGCGCACGCCTTTTGCAAGGCAATGCAGGCCAGCACAGCGCAACCCACGCCGGGCGACGGTGAACGCAGGCGCATCAACCGGACTGCAACCCGAAACGCACGATGAGGTCAAAGAGGTGCTGGAAAATGGGCCGCACTCGGATCACACTGTAATCATACCGTCACCAACAGAACAGGAATCGAGACAACCGAGAGCACCACAGGGCAACACACACGCGATGACGCACGAGGTCAATTCATGAGCATCTTCAGTCATTTTCGCGATCGCTACCAGGCCGCCCAGGAGGAGGAGTACTCGCTCCAGGAATACCTGGAACTGTGCAAGTCAGACCCCTCCGTGTACGCCAATGCCGCCGAGCGCCTGCTCGCCGCCATCGGTGAACCCGAAGTCATCGATACCTCCCGCGACCCGCGCCTCTCGCGCATCTTTCAGAACAAGGTCATCAAGCGCTACCCCTCCTTCCACGAATTCTTCGGCATGGAGGAGTGCATCGAGCAGATCGTCTCCTACTTCCGCCACGCCGCCCAGGGTCTGGAGGAGAAGAAGCAGATTCTCTACCTGCTCGGGCCGGTCGGCGGCGGCAAGTCGTCCCTCGCCGAAAAGCTCAAGGCGCTGATGGAAAAGCAGCCCATCTACTGCATCAAGGGCTCGCCGATGTTCGAATCCCCCCTGGGGCTGTTCGACCCGGATGAGGACGGCGACATCCTGCAGGAGGACTACGGCATCCCGCTGCGTTACATCAAGACGGTGATGTCACCCTGGGCGGTGAAGCGGCTGCACGAGTTCCATGGGGATATTTCCCAGTTCCGCGTGGTCAAGCTGTATCCGTCGCGCCTCGATCAGGTGGCCATCAGCAAAACCGAGCCCGGCGATGAGAACAACCAGGATATCTCTTCCCTGGTCGGCAAGGTCGATATCCGCAAGCTGGAGGAATTTCCGCAGAATGACCCCGACGCCTACAGTTTCTCCGGGGGCCTGTGCCGCGCCAACCAGGGCTTGATGGAGTTCGTGGAAATGTTCAAGGCGCCGATCAAGGTGCTGCACCCGTTACTCACCGCCACCCAGGAAGGTAACTACAACGGTACCGAGGGCATGGGCGCCATACCCTTCGAAGGCGTTGTTCTGGCTCACTCCAACGAGGCGGAGTGGCAATCCTTCAAGAACAACAAGAACAACGAAGCCTTCATCGACCGGGTCTACATCGTCAAGGTGCCGTACTGCCTGCGCGTCACCGACGAAATCAACATCTATCGCAAGTTGCTGCAGAACAGCTCACTCGCCGCCGCCTCCTGTGCACCCGACACGCTGCGGATGCTGGCGCAGTTCACCGTCCTGTCGCGACTCAAGGAACCGGAGAATTCCAGCATCTACTCGAAGATGCGCATCTATGATGGCGAAAACCTCAAGGACACCGACCCCAAGGCCAAGTCGATCCAGGAATATCGCGATAACGCCGGGGTCAACGAGGGCATGGATGGGCTGTCGACGCGCTTCGCCTTCAAGATTCTGTCCCGGGTATTCAACTTTGACGCCACCGAGGTGGCCGCCAACCCGGTGCATCTTCTCTATGTACTGGAGCAGCAGATCGACCAGGAACAGTTCCCGCCGGAAACCGAGGAACGCTACCTGCGCTTCATCAAGGAATATCTGGCACCTCAATACGTGGATTTCATCGGCAAGGAGATCCAGACGGCGTATCTCGAGTCCTACTCGGAGTACGGCCAGAATATCTTCGACCGCTACGTCACCTATGCCGATTTCTGGATCCAGGACCAGGAATACCGCGACCCGGAAACCGGCGAGATCCTCAACCGTGTCGCCATCAACGAGGAGCTGGAAAAGATCGAAAAGACCGCCGGCATCAGCAACCCGAAGGATTTCCGCAACGAGATCGTCAACTTCGTGTTGCGCGCCCGCGCCAACAACCAGGGGCGCAACCCGGACTGGCGCAGCTATGAGAAGCTGCGCACGGTGATCGAGAAGAAAATGTTCGCCAACACGGAAGAACTGCTTCCCGTCATCTCGTTCAATGCCAAGGCCTCGGCGGAAGACCAGAAGAAGCACGACGACTTCGTCAAGCGCATGGTGGAACGCGGCTATACCGAGAAACAGGTGCGCTTGCTGTCAGAGTGGTATTTGCGGGTTCGCAAGTCACAGTAGCAAGCCTGCCGGAGTACAGAGGACCGATGACGTGACTTATCTGATCGACCGACGACTCAACGGCAAGAACAAGAGCACCGTCAACCGGCAGCGCTTCCTGCAGCGCTATCGCAAGCATATCAAGCGCGCCGTTTCCGACGCAGTCGGACGGCGCTCCATCACCGACATCGAGCAGGGTGAGCGCATCACCATTCCCAGCCGGGACGTGAACGAGCCCGTGTTTGGTCACGGCGCCGGCGGGCGCCGCGGCATGGTGCATCCGGGCAACCGCGAATTCGTCACGGGCGACCGCATACCGCGACCATCCGGAGGTGGCGGGGGCAGCGGTGGCGGCGAAGCCAGTGACAGCGGCGAGGGCATCGACGATTTCGCCTTCAACATCACCCGGGAGGAGTTCCTCGACTTCATGTTCGAGGATCTGGAGCTGCCCAACCTGCTCAAGCGCCAACTTGCGGGCAGCGAGTCCTTCAAGTATCGCCGCGCCGGCTTCAGCACCGTGGGCACGCCCAATCAGATCAACATCGTGCGCTCCCTGCGCTCGGCAAATGCCCGCCGCATCGCCATTGGCGGCCCGCGGCGACGGCGCATCCGCGAACTGGAGGCAGAACTCGAGGCCCTGCGCGAACAGGATGACGCTGAAGATCCAGCGCGCATCGCCGCCATTGAGGAGGAGATCGCCCTGCTGCGGCAGAAAAACGAACGTATTCCCTTCCTCGATGAATTCGATATCAAGTACAACCTCAATGTGCGCGAGCCCCTGCCCAGCTCAAAGGCCGTGATGTTCTGTATCATGGATGTCTCCGGATCCATGAACCAGGCCACCAAGGACATGGCCAAGCGCTTTTTCATCCTGCTGTACCTGTTCCTGCAGCGCAACTACGATCACACAGAAATCGTTTTCATCCGCCACCACACCAGCGCCAAGGAAGTGGACGAGGAGGAATTCTTCTACTCCCGGGAAACCGGCGGCACCATCGTATCCAGCGCCCTGCGCCTGATGCATGAGGTGATCAGCAAGCGCTACCCGACATCGGAGTGGAACATCTATGGCGCCCAGGCCTCCGATGGCGATAACTGGAACGATGACTCCAGCGTCTGCCATGACCTCCTGGTCAACCAGATCATGCCACTGGTGCAATACTACGCCTATGTCGAGATCACACCGCGCGAGCATCAGGCGCTGTGGCGCGAATACGAGGAGGTACGTGCCACCTGTCCGGACTTCTTTGCCATGCAGCAGATCGTGGAAGTCGAGGATATCTATCCGGTATTCCGGGAACTGTTCCAGAGGAAGACCGCGTGAGCCAGACCCCCATCTCCACAGGCTCTGACTGGACCTTCGAGCTGATCGAGCAGTACGAGCAGGCCATCGGCCAGCTGGCAGAGGAGTTCGGGCTGGACACCTACCCGAACCAGATCGAAATCATCAGTTCAGAGCAGATGATGGATGCCTACGCCGCATCCGGCATGCCCGTGTTCTATCACCACTGGTCATTCGGCAAGCACTTTCTCAACACGCAGAACCACTACACCCGCGGGCACATGGGCCTGGCGTACGAAATCGTGATCAACGCCAACCCCTGCATTGCCTATCTCATGGAAGAGAACACCATGACCATGCAGGCACTGGTCATCGCCCACGCCTGTTTTGGCCACAACTCCTTCTTCAAGGGCAACTACCTGTTCCGCACATGGACCGATGCCGACTCCATCATTGATTACCTGCTCTTTGCCCGCAATTACATTGCCCAATGCGAGGAAAAACATGGCGTCGAGGCTGTGGAAGGCCTGCTCGATGCCTGTCACGCACTGATGAACTACGGCGTTGATCGCTACAAACGTCCGCACCCGGTGTCTCCGGAGCTGGAGCGCCAGCGCCAGCGTGAGCGCGAGGAACACTTGCAAAGGCAGGTGAATGATCTGTGGCGCACCATTCCCGCAAACCCCGGTGCCGCAGATCGCGACAAGAAGACACCATTCCTGAAGGAGCCTCAGGAAAACCTGCTGTATTTCATTGAAAAAAGGGCACCGCTGCTGGAACCCTGGCAGCGTGAAGTGGTGCGCATCGTGCGCAAGATCGCACAGTACTTCTATCCACAACGCCAGACCCAGGTGATGAATGAGGGTTGGGCTACCTTCTGGCACTACACCCTGCTCAACGAACTCTACGATCGTGGTCAGGTCACCGACGGCTTCATGATGGAGTTTCTGCAATCCCACACCGGGGTCATCTACCAGCCGCCCTTCGACAGCCCGCATTACTCCGGCATCAACCCCTACACTCTCGGCTTCTCCATCATGCGCGATATCCGCCGTATCTGCGAGCGGCCGGATAATGAGGATCGGCGCTGGTTCCCGGATATCGCCGGTGCCGACTGGCGCGAGACTCTGCAGTTCGCCATGCGCAACTTCAAGGACGAGAGCTTCATCCTGCAGTTTCTCTCACCGCGAGTGATCCGCGACCTGAAGCTGTTCAGTGTCGTCGATGATGACCAGCGCAACGAAATCGAGATCGCGGCAATTCACGACGAGTCCGGCTACCGGGCTGTGCGCGAGCAGTTGGCCCGGCAGTACAACCTCAGCGAGCGGGAGCCCAATATCCAGATCGTCGACGTCGATATGCGTGGCAACCGTGCCATGTACCTGCAGCATGTGCAGAACAATCGCCGGCCACTGGACCGCCATGCCGATGAGGTCCTGCGCCACCTGCATCAACTCTGGGGCTTCGATGTGCAGCTCGACTCGGTGCACGACGGCGAGGTGATGACCCGCTATCACTGCCCTCCCCGACCCGACCCCGCGGTCACCCTCTGAGCCAGACAACACGACTGCGGCTATAATGCCTCGCATTCTCTGCCGCATGCGTTCCCATGGATTGTTATCTGGTTGGCGGCGCGGTACGTGACTACCTGCTCGGCTACCCCTCCACGGAGCGGGACTGGGTGGTGGTCGGTGCCACGCCCGAGCAAATGATCGCCGCAGGCTTTACCCCCGTCGGCCGCGACTTTCCCGTGTTCCTGCATCCGCACACGCGGGAGGAGTACGCCCTCGCCCGCACCGAACGCAAATCCGGCCGGGGCTACGGCGGGTTCGTCTGCTACAGTAGCCCGGACGTCACCCTGGAACAGGATCTCGCGCGGCGCGACCTGACCATCAATGCCATGGCGCAGACGCAGGATGGCCGCCTGATCGACCCCTATGGCGGGCGGCGCGACCTGGATGCGCGTCTGCTGCACCATGTCAGCCCCGCCTTCAGCGAAGACCCGCTGCGCATCCTGCGCGTGGCCCGCTTCGCCGCCCGCTACGACCACCTGGGCTTTCATGTCGCCGAGGATACCGAGGCTCTACTGCGGCAGATGGTGGACAGCGGCGAAGTGGACCACCTGGTGCCTGAGCGCGTCTGGCAGGAGCTCGCCCGGGCGCTGCAGGAGGATGCTCCGGTGCGTTTCTTCGAGGTCCTGTCGGATTGCGGCGCCCTGCCCCGCCTGTTGCCCGAACTGCGGCACTGCGGACCGCGCACCTGGGCAGCTCTGCGCATTGCGGCCCGCCACAGGCTGCCGCTGGAGGTGCGCTTTGCCCTGCTCGCCGCGGAACTCGGGCCAGCGGCGACAGAAGCACTATGCGCACGCCTGCGCGCGCCAGGCCGGGAGCGCGACCTGGCGCTGCTGGTGGCGCGGCACGCTCACGCCCTGGGGCAGCCATCACTGGCACCGGGGAGGCTGATGACCCTGCTCGAACAGACCGACGCCCTGCGCCGCCCCGAGCGGCTGCTCGCCTTCTGCCAGGCCTGCGAGATTCTCCACCCTCACAGCCCGGAACCGGCTCGACTGCGTCGGGCACTGCAATTGGCCCAGTCGATTGCCGCAAGGGACCTTGTTGACGCAGGGCTTCAGGGTCCCGCGCTGGGCCAGGCCCTGCGCGAGCGGCGCCTGCGCCTGATTGAGGAACAGCTGACATGAAGCAGGTATCGCCGCAGGACGCTCCCGTGGCCCTGATCACCGGCGCGGCACGGCGCATTGGCGCCGCCCTGGCCGAAGCGCTGCACGGCCGCGGCTACCGCGTACTGATCCACTATCGCAACAACGGCGACGCCGCGGATGCCCTGTGCGTGCGCCTCAACGCCGTGCGCGCTGACTCGGCACGCAGCCTCGGCGCCGCCCTGGAACAGGCCGGCGAGGCGCGCCGCATCGCCGCGGAGGCGGAAGCCGCCTGGGGCGGCGTCGATGTGCTGGTCAACAATGCCTCGAGTTTTTATCCGACACCGCTGGCCGACGCCACCGAGGCGGACTGGGACCTGCTCATGGGCAGTAACCTGAAGGCACCGCTGTTCCTGGCCCAGGGCCTGCTCGGAACCCTGCGCCAGCGACACGGCTGCATCGTCAACCTGGTGGACATCCACGCCGAAGTGCCGCTTGCAGACCACCCGATCTACTGTGCCGCCAAGGCCGGCCTGGCCATGCTCACCCGCAGCCTGGCCCGCGACCTGGGCCCTGAGATCCGCGTCAATGGTATTGCTCCGGGCGCCATCCTCTGGCCGGAGCAGCCCGGCGCCTTCACCGACCACGAGCAATCCCTGCTGGGCAACATCCCCGCGCAACGCATGGGTGACCCGCAGGATATCGTGCGCACCGCACTGTTCCTGATCGAGGATGCGCCCTACATCACCGGGCAGATCATCGCCGTCGACGGCGGGCGCAGCGTCTACCGCTGACCCGCCCCCGGCACCGCGGGACAGGCGGAAAGGTCACGGTCGCGCCAGAGGAATGCGACGCGCCGCAGGGGTTGATCGGCGGCGGCGGGTTGGCCGGACATCTCCCGCCACAGTTCAGCGTAGCGACGCCCGGACACGGGATGGCAGTCTTCGGGCGCCAGCTCCGCCAGCGGGCACAGCATGAAGGCATAAAGATCAAGCTCACCCCGGGGCAGGACCAACCCGTCGAAGTTGCCGTGCAGCTGGCCATAGGTGAGCAGGTCGATATCCAGAGTGCGGGAGCTGAACTTGGGTGCGTCCTGCTGGCGCCCGTGCGCATCCTCGACAGCGCGCAGAGCCTGCACCACCTCGGCGAGACTCTGGGACGTATCGAATCCAACCACCAGGTTGAGGAAGGCATCCCCCTCGAACCCGATGGCCGGGCTTTCGTAGACGGGCGAGATGAGCAGCGCGTCATAGCGCGTGGCGAGGGCATCGAGGCCTGAGCCAATAAAATGGTAGGGCCGGACATTGCTGCCCAGGCTGAGATAGATGCGCGGCATTCAGTGCCTCACCCCGCGTTCGATCAGCACACCCACATCCTCCGCCGCAGGTACCGCTCCGGGCTTGCACAGACGCAGCCGCAGCCAGGGTACACCGAACTCCGACATCACCACCCCGGCGCAGCGCTCCGCCAGGGTTTCAATCAGCTGGCAGTCGCTGGCCTCGACCAGTGCCGTCAGGCGCTGCGCCACAGCACCATAGTCCAGGGCCCGGGACAGCTCATCCCCGGCCGCCGCCGCGGCGGTGTCCGAGGCCATCTCCAGGTCCAGACTGACGGTCTGACGCACCTGCCGCTCCCAGTCGTACACACCGATCACGGTATCAATACGCAGCCCGCGGATGAAAACGATGTCCATGGTGGTTCTCCTGGTAAGGTGGTTCTCCTGGAAGGACAAGCGCGTACTCTTCGAGGGCCAATCGCGACTCACTGCGCCGCGGGAAGGACCAGTGGTACCGGGGACAGCTCGGCCAGCGGCCAGCGTGCGCGCACCCCGACCGACAGCCCCTCGGCGTGCCCGGCCAGGAGGCGCTGGCAACCGGCAAACGCGATCATCGCGCCATTGTCGGTGCACAGCGCCGGACGCGCGTAATGCACCGACGCCCCCAGCGGCTGCAGGGTCGAGTGCAACAACTCGCGCAGGCGCAGGTTGGCGCTCACTCCACCAGCGATCAGCAACGCATCAAGGCCCTCTGCCTCCAGCGCACGCCGGCACTTGATCACCAGCACCTCGGCGACCGCCTCCTGAAACGAACAGGCAATATCGGCGGCCACCTGCGGCGCGACACGACCGTCGCCGTCGCGCTGCGCTTCCACCGCATGCAACACTGCCGTCTTCAGGCCGGAAAAACTGAAGTCCAGGCCCGGCCGCTTGAGCATGGGGCGCGGGAAGGCGAAAGTCGGGGAGCCCTGCAAGGCGAGTGCCGCCAGTGCCGGGCCACCGGGATAATCCAGGCCCAGCATCTTCGCGCATTTGTCGAAGGCCTCCCCCGCGGCATCGTCCAGAGATTCCCCCAGCAGGCGATAGCGGCCAATGCCGTCAACCCGCACCAGCTGCGTATGGCCGCCTGATACCAGCAACGCCACCAGGGGAAAGGCCGGCGCCCCGGGCTCGAGCAGTGGCGCCAGCAGGTGCCCCTCCATATGATGCACCCCCAGCGCCGGTACCGACCAGCCGTAGGCCAGGGCGCGACCGACACAGGCACCCACCAGCAGGGCTCCGGTCAGCCCGGGGCCGGAGGTATACGCCACACCGTCGATCTCGCCTGGCGCGGTGCCCGCGCGCTGCAGCACGTCCCGCACCATGGGCAGCAGGCGCTGCACATGGTCCCGCGACGCGAGCTCCGGCACCACGCCACCGAAGGCCTGGTGCAGGGCCACCTGGCTGTACAGGGCATCCGCCAGCAAGCCGCGCCCGCTGTCATAGACGGCAACGCCGGTTTCATCACAGGAGGTCTCGATTCCGAGCACCCGCATGAGCTCTCCTCGACTGAACTGCGCGCCGGGGCCCCGGCCGGAGCGCGCATCATAAAGACTGCGCTCCCCGGGCGCCAGCACGGGAGGCCGTACAGGCTTTGCAATTCCCCCGAAGCAGGTTTACAATCCCCGCCCTCAGAAAGCGGTGCCCTTCCGGCCCGCACCGTGACTGCACGTCACGGGCCGATCGCGGAAGGGATATGGAACCCAGAGAGGAAGTTTTCCGTCAATGCCATCAGTCAAGCTGAAAGACAACGAACCGTTTGACGTTGCCCTGCGACGCTTCAAGCGCTCCTGCGAGAAGGCAGGTGTTCTGGCCGAAGTCCGCCGCCGCGAGTTCTACGAGAAGCCCACCTCCGTGCGCAAGCGCAAGGCCGCCTCGGCGGTGAAGCGCCACCAGAAGAAACTGCAGCGCGAAGCCAAGAAGTTCCAGCGCCCCTACTGAGGCCGCACCGCCTGAGCCCGCACCACAGCCCCGGGCGGCAGGTATCGCAGCAGTAGCCAGAACACCACGAGACCACCGCCGGGCATCGACCTGCGGTGGTTTTTCGTTGTCCGGGTGTTTTTACTGCCAGTACACACGACGCCGCCCGAACACCAGGCCGGCGCCTGTGTTTAAATAGTCCATCCGCTACCCCATCCGGTACCCACGCTGCCATGGCCGGTCGCATTCCCCAGCCGTTCATCGATGACCTGCTCGAGCGCACCGACATCGTCGAGGTGATCGACCGGCGCGTCCCACTGAAAAAGAGCGGCCGCAACTACAGCGCACGCTGCCCGTTCCACGACGAGAAGACTCCCTCCTTTACCGTCAGTCCGGACAAGCAGTTCTACTACTGCTTCGGCTGCGGTGCTGGCGGCAACGCCATCGGCTTCATCATGGACTTCGAGCGCCTGGATTTCCCCCGGGCGGTGGAAAACCTCGCGCAGAGCGCGGGCCTCGATGTTCCACGGGAAGAATCCACGCGCGGCCCCGGCGCTACGCCACCGAGCCCCGAGCGTCGCGACCTCTATACCCTGATGGAGGAGCTGGCGCGCTTCTACCGGGAGCAACTGCGCCGCCACCCCCAGGCCCAGCGTGCCGTGGAGTATCTGAAGCGGCGCGGCCTGAGCGGAGGCATTGCCCGGGATTTCGGCCTCGGCTACGCCCCGCCGGGCTGGGATGCGGTGCTCGAGCGCTTTGGCGGCGACGACGCTGCGCGCAAGCGCCTGCTGGAAGCCGGCATGCTGGTGCAGCGCGACGACGGCCGCAGCTATGACCGCTTCCGCGACCGGGTCATGTTCCCCATCCGCGACAGCCGCGGCCGCATCGTGGCCTTTGGCGGTCGCGTTCTGGGCGACGACACACCCAAGTATCTGAATTCGCCGGAAACGCCAATCTTCCACAAGGGGCGAGAGCTCTACGGCCTCTATGAGGCGCGACGCCACCTGCGCCACATCCGCCGCATGCTCGTGGTGGAGGGCTACATGGATGTGGTGGCCCTGGCCCAGTTCGACATCCGCTACAGCTGCGCCACCCTGGGCACGGCGACCAACAGCGAGCACCTGCGCAAGATATTCCGGCAGTGCCCGGAGGTGGTGTTCTGCTTTGATGGTGACCGCGCCGGCCGCCAGGCCGCCCGGCGCGCCCTGGAGGCTGCCCTGCCCGTCATGGAGGATGGCCGTCAGGCCCGCTTTCTGTTTCTGCCCGAGGGCGAGGACCCGGACACCCTGGTGCGCAGCCAGGGCCGGGAAGCCTTCGAAGCTCTGGTGCAGAATGCCATTCCCCTTGAGCGCTACCTGTTCGACGCGCTCTCGGAAGACCTGGACCCGGACACCATGGAAGGCAGGGCCCGCCTGGCGCGTCTGGCCACACCCCTGCTGCGGCAACTGCCCGGCGGCGTGTACCGGCAGCTGATGCTGGCCGCGCTCGCGGAACGTACCGGGCTGACCTCCGCGCAACTCGAGGGCCTGCTGCAGGAAGCACCGGCAGCACCCCCGCCGGACAGCGGCCCGCGGCGCCCCCCCACAAGCCCCGGCGGGCAGGCCGCCGCGCCGCGCCAGCGCCCCGCCCGCGCACTGCTCACCGGGGTACAGCGCGACCCGGTGCTCTACGCCCTGGGCTTGTTGATCCTGCACCCACGGCTGGCCACCCGGGCACTGGATGGCACCTTTCTGGAGCGGCTGACGCACCCCCAGGCCGGACTGCTGCAGGAGATTCTGGCACTGCTGCAGCGGCGCCCGGACTCAAACACCCACATGCTGATCGGGCAGTATTACGAAGAGCCGGCACGCAGCGCCGTGGCGCGAGCCATCGACCAGGCCTTCTTCGTTCCCGAAAGCGGGGTGGAACGCGAGTTCACCGACACCCTGGAGCACCTCCGCCGCACCCTGCTGCATCAGCAACTGGATGCGGAAGTCGACAAACTCCGGCTCAGGAACTACGCTGAACTCAGCCCGGAGGAAAAGATCCAGCTCAGGCACCTTCTGACCCAAAAGCATAGTGAGCGATCACAAACCTGAGCCGGCGCGAACCCTTGCCGCCGTCTGCGGTCAAAACTTCACCTAGTCGATTCAGGGCATTTGCTTTATAATGTCCGGCTATTTTTCACCCCGCGCCCACGAGATCCGATCAGCATGAGTGACACTGAGCAGCAGCAGTCCCGGCTCAAAGAGCTTATCGCCAAAGGCAGAGAGCAAGGGTACTTGACCTACTCAGAGGTCAATGACCACCTCCCCGAAGACATCTCGGATCCCGATCAGGTCGAAGACATCATCCAGATGATCAACGACATGGGCATCCAGGTGTTCGAGGAGGCGCCGGACGCCGACACCCTGCTGATGTCCGAGAGCGATTCCACCGACGACATCGCCGCGGCGGAAGCCGCCGCAGCGCTCGCCGCCGTGGAAACCGAAGCCGGGCGCACCACCGACCCGGTGCGCATGTACATGCGCGAAATGGGCACGGTGGAACTGCTCACCCGCGAGGGCGAGATCGTCATCGCCAAGCGCATCGAGGAAGGCATCCGCGAACTGATGGCGGCACTGGCCTATTTCCCGGGCGCGGTGAAAGCGGTACTGGACGAATACGACCGCGTCGCCACCGAAGAGCGGCGCCTGGCCGAGATCATCACCGGCTATCTGGATCCCGCGGATGACGTACCCTCCGCCGCGGAAACCGCCGCGGCCGCGGCCGCCAACGGCTCCTCCGACGACGACGAGGAGAGCAGCGACTCCGGCCCCGACCCGGAAGAAGCACTGCGCCGCTTCACCGCCCTGCGCCAGCAGTACGACAAGGTGGAGAAGTCCTCCGCCAAGCACGGCCGCTACAGCAAGCAGACCGCGAAGGAGCTGCACAAGCTGGGCGAGCTGTTCAAGTTCTTCAAGCTGACCCCACGCCTGTTCGACCCGCTGACCCAGCGTGTGCGCGACACCCTGTCGGAAATCCGCGAGCAGGAAAAGGACATTATGCGCGCCTGTGTGCGCACGGGCGGCATGGAACGCAAGCTGTTCATTCGCGAATTCCCGGGCAATGAAACCGACCTCACCTGGATCGACCAGCAGATCAAGGCCAAGGCCGGGCGCAACCTGGAAGCAGTACATGACGACGTCCTGCGCGCCCAGCGCCGCATCAAGCAGGTGGAGGAGGAAACCGACCTCACCATCGCGGACATCAAGGAAATCAACCGCCGCATGTCGATCGGCGAGGCGCGTGCACGCCGCGCCAAAAAGGAGATGGTCGAGGCCAACCTGCGCCTGGTGATCTCCATCGCCAAGAAGTACACCAACCGCGGCCTGCAGTTCCTCGACCTTATCCAGGAAGGCAATATCGGCCTGATGAAGGCGGTGGACAAGTTCGAATACCGCCGCGGCTACAAGTTTTCGACCTACGCCACCTGGTGGATTCGTCAGGCCATCACCCGTTCCATCGCGGACCAGGCCCGCACCATCCG
>JBJHBY010000041.1:16831-18759 GCA_050485745.1 Gammaproteobacteria bacterium
ATCCGGATCCCGGTGCACATGATCGAGACGATCAACAAGCTCAACCGCATCTCGCGGCAGATGCTGCAGGAGATGGGTCGCGAGCCTACCCCCGAGGAGCTCGGCGAGCGCATGGACATGCCCGAGGACAAGGTGCGCAAGGTGCTGAAGATCGCCAAGGAGCCGATCTCAATGGAGACGCCCATCGGCGACGACGAAGATTCGCACCTGGGGGACTTCATCGAGGACAACACCATCGCCTCGCCCATCGACGCCGCCACCGGCGAAGGCCTGCGCGAAGCCACCACCATGGTGCTCGCCGGCCTCACCGCCCGCGAGGCCAAGGTGCTGCGCATGCGCTTTGGCATCGACATGAACACGGATCACACGCTGGAGGAAGTCGGCAAGCAGTTCGACGTTACCCGCGAGCGCATCCGCCAGATCGAGGCCAAGGCCCTGCGCAAGCTGCGTCACCCATCCCGCTCGGACCACCTGCGCAGCTTCCTCGACGAGTAGGCCCGCTGCTTGAACCCGGGCGCGCAGCCCTTATAATCAGGCGCGCCCGGGGCTCCCCGGCCCCACCCCGCCTTGCGGGCCTATAGCTCAATTGGTTAGAGCAGCGGACTCATAATCCGTTGGTTGCAGGTTCAAGTCCTGCTGGGCCCACCATTTCGCCTTCGGCTCATGTTGAACCCGTAGGCTGGGTTAGCGGCAACGCCGCGTAACCCAGCGTCAGAACATGTCCAACTGGGTCGCATCCTGCAAGGGTTCGGGCTCGCGCCAGCCGGGCAGGCCCTCGAGCAGCAGCTGCGCCTCCAGCGCGTGCGCCGGGGCCAGGGTGTTGTCCGCCGCGTGGATAAACAGATAGGGGCGCCGCCCCTCCTCCAGCCAACACTGCAACGGCCGTCGCCAGGCGCGCCAGAAACCGGCACTGCCCGCCCAGCTGTTGCCCGCCACAAAGCGCACGATGGGAGAGGACCCGGTGGCTACGGCACGCACCGGCAGCCGCGGCTTGCGCTGCTGCGCCTCCGCCTCGCTGGCATCGCGCGCGGGCTGGGCGAACAGGGCGCGGCTATCGAAGCTGACGCGGTTGACGCCGCGCTCCACCAGCAATTCATTGAGCCCCTGCTCCGCCTCGCCCCCCTCAAAGAAGGCGCCGTGGCGTACCTCCACCGCGTATTCAAACTCCCCCGGCAACGCCAGCAGAAAGCGCTGCAGCAGCGGCAGCGCCTGCGGCCCGAAGGTGGCGGGCAACTGGATCATGAACGGCCCGAGACGCTCGCCCAGGGGGGCCATCAGGCGAAAAAAGGCATCGCTCTCCGCGGTGACGGCGGCCAGGCCGCGCTCGTGGGTGATCTCCCGCGGCAGCTTGAAACAGAAGCGCAGGCTCTCCGGTGCCTGCTCTGCCCAGGCGGCGACAGTGGCGGCCTTTGGCAGGGCATAGAAGGTGCTGTTGCCCTCCACCGCACCGAAGCGCCGCGCGTACTCCGCCAGCCAGCGTTCCGGCGCGCTGCCGGTGCTGTAGACGCTCCCGACCCAGGCGCGCTCGCGCCACTGGGGCAGCCCGAGCCGCCAGGGTAATGAGCCTTCACCGGTTGGCATGGTGCAGCTTTTCCAAAGCGGCATTGGACAGAAACGCCGAACGGCTTTTCACGCCATGCAGCGTCACATACTCATCGATCTGGCTGAGCACCGTGCCGGGCAGCGTGACCGTCACCTTCTCCACTCGCCCCAGGTACGGTGTCAGATCGATCTCGATCATGCCCCACCCCCAACCCTCGAACTCCGGATTGCAACGATGCGCATTGAGGGCGCTGGGCCGGGGAATGGGCTGGCCGCTCGCCGCCAATTCCTGCAGGACGATGTGCGCGGCCTCGATCGCGTTATCGTAGGCTTCTTCCGGGCTGTCGCCGGCGCTGACGGCACCGGGAATATCCGGTATCACGATC
>JBJHBY010000042.1:0-18423 GCA_050485745.1 Gammaproteobacteria bacterium
CCCCGGAGGTGTTGATCATCAACGGCGGCGACGGCACCGCGGCGCACGTCTTCGGCGAGGTGCTGCGGCTGTGGGAGCCCGCGCGCAGGCCCCTGCTGATGCTGTTGCCCGGGGGCACCGCCAATATGACCGCGGGGGATGTCGGTGTGCGCGGCTCCCTGCCCGGGGCATTGCGACGCGTGAGGCGCTGGCTGGATCGGGGCGGCAGCCTGCAGGGGCCGGGCGCCGGACAGCGCCTGCGGCGCCATGTGATGCGGGTGCGGGCCAGTGCTGACGGCGCGCCGCTGTACGGCATGTTCCTGGGGGGCGGCACTATCATCCAGGGCACCGACTACGCCCACGCCGCCGTGCATGCCCGCGGCCTGGGCGGCGAACTCAGCCTGGGCTGGAGCCTGGCGCGGACCCTGTGGGGCTTGCTGCGGCAGGATCCGGTATTCTGCCAGCCGGTGCCCCTGGGCCTGCAACTCGATGCCGGGGGCGCCAGCGCCACTGCTGCCACCATCACGACCGCCACCACCTCCTCCACCACAACCACGGACGTTGCCGCGATGCCCGCGGCGGTGCCGGCGCAGTTGTTTGCCGCCAGCACCCTGGAACGGCTGTTTCTCGGTATCGATCCGTTCTGGGGCGAGGGCCCGGCGCCGCTGCGCCTGACCGTGGTACGGGTGGGTGCGCAGCGTTTTCTGCGCACCTTTCAGGCTATTCTGCGCGGGCGCGGCGCCACCCGGGCCCGTGTCGAGGCCGGCTACGAAAGCTATCGCAGCCACAGCGCGGCGCTGTGGCTGGACGGCCGGCTCAACCTCGATGGCGAACTGCTCGATGTCTCCCTGGCCTCGGGGCCGGTGCACATCACGGCGGAAGGGCCGCTGGAGTTCATGCGCCTGTGAGGACGCGAGAGCCTTTGAGAGTGCGAGAACCAGAGCATGCGACTGATCAGGACGGTGCGGCGTGAACCCCTCGGCTGAGCAGCGGCAAACCGCGGCCGCTCCGGCCTACCCGGTGGTGCCCGGGCCGGAGCCCGCGACTTCCGCCGAACTCGCGGCCCTGCTCGCGGCCCTGCGGCAGCGCTTCGGCGCATCGCTGCAGGGCGTGATCCTGTACGGCTCCTGCCTGCGCAGTGGCGACCTGCTGGACGGCCTGGTCGACCTCTATGTGCTGGTCGATGACTATCGTCACGCCTATACCCGCCGCCGCCTGCGCCTGGGCAATGCCCTGCTGCCGCCGAACGTGTTCTATCTGGAGGTTCCCGTCGCCGCGGCGCGGGTGCGCTGCAAGTATGCGGTGCTGTCCCTGGCGGATTTCGAGCGCGGCACCCGGCGCTGGTTCGAGTCCTATCTCTGGGGGCGTTTCGCGCAGCCGGTGAAGCCGGTGTTCGCGGCCAGCCCGGCAGTGGCCGCGCGCATCGATGCCGCCCTGCTGCGGGCGGTGGAGACCTTTCTGCGCCGCATCCTGCCGCTGTTGCCGGCACAGGGGCGGCTCGAGGACCTGTGGCAGCAGGCCCTGGCCCAGAGCTACGCCACCGAGCTGCGTGCCGAGCGCGCGGGGCGGGCCGCAGAGCTGAGCCTGCACGGCCGCGACTTTCTCCTCGCCGTGAGCACCGGCCTGGCGCCGCGACTGCGGGACTGCCTTGATCTGACACAGGAGGCCGGCTCGGGGGAGTGGTACTATAGCGCCCGCGTTTCCGGGGTGGCGCGCGGGCTGGCACCCTGGGCATGGCGCCTGCGGCGCGTCCAGGGCAAGTTGTTGTCGCTGCTGCGACTGCTCAAGGCGCTGTTTACCTTCGAGGGTGGGCTGGACTACATTGCCTGGAAACTGGAGCGGCACTCCGGCCAGGTGGTGGAGATTCCGGACAAGGTGCGCCGCCGGCCCCTGTTGCACATCTGGGGCCTGTGCTGGCGGCTGTACCGCCGTGGTGTGTTTCGCTGAAGTACCCGCCCGCGCATGGCGCGGCGGGTGCCGGATTGAGTCAAACGGGTGACGAGATGAAGTACGGGGTATTCATTCAGACCAACCACAAGCAGATCGTGGGCGCGATGGTCGCCGAGCACGCCCTGCGCCGCTATTCCACGCACAACGAGCAGTTCGATGTGCAGATCATGGACACCCGCGACTACCCGTTCTTCGCCGCCCGCGAGGGGCAGGAGTACCTGCGCGACGGCGTGCAGCGCGTCTGGCTCAACGACGACCTGCAATCCTTCACCCCGACCCGCTTTCTGCCGCCGCAACTGATGGGCTACGAGGGGCGCGCCGTGGTCATGGACCCGGACATCTTTGCCTGCACCGACATCTGGGAACTGCTCAACCGCGACATGCAGGGCAAGGCCATCCTGTGCCGTATGCGCTCCGGCCCCAAGGGGCTGATCGACCGCTGCTACGCCAGCAGCGTGATGCTGCTCGACTGCGGCAAGCTGACCCACTGGCGCGCGGAAGAGCAGTTCAACGCGATGTTTGACAGCGGCTTCGACTACCAGCCCTGGGTGTGCCTGAAGAACGAAGATCCGGAGAGCATCGGCTTCTTCGAAAAGGAGTGGAACGACTTCGACAGTTTTTCCGCCGCCACGAAGATGCTGCACAACACCCGGCGCAAGACCCAGCCCTGGAAGACCGGCCTGCCCACCGACTGGCGCCCCTCCGAGCGCTTCCGGCTGTTCCCGCCGGCGGCCTGGCTGCTGCGCGCGCGCCGTCACCTGTTCGGCGAATACGGCCTGCTGGGCAAGTACAAGGCGCACCCCGACCGCAACCAGGAGCAGTTCTTCTTCGGCCTGCTGAAGGAGTGCCTGGAACAGGGCAAGATCAGCGAGGACTTCCTGCGTGAGGAGATGGCGCGCAACCACGTGCGCCACGATGCCTTTGAGGTTCTCGCGCGCGTGCCCGCGCTGCCGCCCGCGCCGGCGCACCCGCTGTCGGCACTGGAGCGCAGGGCCGCCTGAGGCCAGGCCAAGCCGGCTCGCGGCGCGGGTCAGCCGCGGCCCGGCTCGAACAGCGCACGCACCCGGGCCGCGGCCCGGCCCACGTCATCCTGGCCCTCCGGGGTGGCCGCCATCCCCGGTTCACACCCCTCCCGAATGCAGCGTGGCGCATCCTCCAGCCACGCCGCCCGCCCCGAATCGACCAGCGCCTGCTGGATACGGCTCACGTCACGGCGCATGCGCAGCGGCGCCAGGCGCATCGCCAGATGGTGGCTGAGCGGCTTGTGCCGGTAGTTGTGACGCAGCCGCCACCAGGGTGTGGCGCCATCGCCCGGGTCGAACAGATACAGCGGGCGCCCCAGGGCAGCGGCCTCCGCCAGCATCGACATACTCTCGCCGCTGACCACAAAGCGGTCCGCCAGGCCGAGCAGGGCCAGGTAGGGATTTTCCCCGGCGCCACTGGCGTGCCAGCTGTGGCGCTTGCGCGGCTCGCCCAGCGCCTGCCACAGGGCCTCGCTGGCGGCGAGGGGGGTGCGGCGGCTGTCGGTGACCAGCACGGAGCCGCCACACGGCTGCCGCATCGCTTGCACCAGGCGGCCCATGCGTGCCGCCTTGGCGGGGGTGAACACGAAGGGGCCGCTGTCGCCCCCCAGCAGCACCACCGTATAGGGGCGCGGCAGCGCCGCCAGTGACGGCGCCAGGGCCAGCGCTGCATTCCGGGCCGCGTCCGCGCGCACGCGGTGCAGGGGCAGGGGGTTGCAGATCACGCTGCCGCCCTCCGGCAAAAAATACTGCGGCGTCGACACCACCAGGTCATAGCGCTCCGGGTGTGCCCAGGGGCGGCCGATGTGCACCAGGCGGGTATGGGTTCCGCCCTGCCGGGCCGCCTGCCGGCGCAGCCATTGCGCCACCGGCTCGTTGCGGCGCCCGGCGCTGATCACCAGCTCCGGCCAGGGTGGCTGCAGGGGAGAGGAACGCTGCCGGTCGATGCCGGCCAGGGTGCTGCGCAGCAACAGGTGCGGCAGCAGCTCCCAGGCGCGGGCGTGGATATGCCGAACCTCAAAGGGCCAGCCCAGGGCCTCGGCCAGCGCCAGCACCTGGTTGTTGTCCCCCGCCTTCTGGCCGAGCAGCAGCCAGGTGCGCGGCCCCGCCTGCGACGGGCTGTGGGGCGGGTGTCCGGCGGGCGGAGCGGGGTTCTGCATGGCGGGCCTGGGCGTCCGGATGGGGCGGATTTCGTGCTATGATCCGCGGCTTTGTCGGCTGTCGGCGTGGCACCTGCCACTGCGCCGCGCCATGGTAGCGGTTGCCGGCCCCGGGCGGAACCTTCTGGCGGCCCGGGCCGCCTGTTCAGGCCCTGCCCGGGCCCGGCCGCCATGGCCTGGCGGGGGCGCCCGTGCCGCCGCGCCTTGGCCCTGTCATCGAGGATATCCTCTCGCCCATGTTCGAACTGTCTCCGCGGGAAGCCCTGGCCCTGGCCGGCCGCCACCTGACCCTCGCCCTGATGTTCTTCCTGCCGCGCAACCGGCGTATCGCCCTGGAGCGGCGCCTGCGTGGCAAGGAGGAATACCGCAAGCTGCAGTCCGCGGACTGGGTGCTGATGTCCTGGGGCAAGAGCGGCCGCACCTGGTTCCGCGTCATGCTGTCGCGCTGCTACCAGCTGCGCTACGGCCTGCCCGACAACCGCCTGCTCGAATTCGACAACCTGCACCGCGCCAACGCCGCGGTGCCCCGCGTGCTGTTCAGCCACAACAACTACATGCGCGACTACCTGCGCAACTGGAGCGACCTCGAACACTTCCGCGGCAAGCGGGTAGTGCTGTTGGTGCGCGACCCCCGCGACGTGGCGGTGTCGCAGTTCTTCCAGTGGAAGTTCCGCATGCGCCCCGGCAAGAAACTGCTCAACGACTACCCGCCCCACGGCGCCGAGGTCGATGTCTACGACTTCGTCACCAACCCCGCCTGCGGCGTGCCGCGCATCGTCGATTACTTCAACGGCTGGGCCCAGGCCATCGAGATGATGGGCGACAAGCTGCTCATCGTTCGCTACGAAGACATGCGCCAGGATCCGGCCGCGACCATGACCCGGGTGCTCGACTTCGTCGGCACCCCCTGCACTCCGGACGTGGTGGCGCAGGCCGTCGAATTCGCGGCCCTCGACAACATGAAAAAGCTGGAAGAGGACAAGAGCTTCCGCGGCAGCGGCCAGCGGGTCAAACCCGGCGACCGCAACAACCCGGACTCCTTCAAGGTCCGCCGCGGCAAGGTCGGCGGCTACCGCGACTACTTCAGCGACGAGCAACTGGCCGTCATCGACCCGATGGTGGAACAACAGCTGGACCCTGTGTTCGGCTACCGCCCCCTGAACCCTGAACCCTGAACCCTGAACCCTGAACCCTGAACCCTGAACCCTGAACCCTGAACCCGGCGTCCCCGATCTCGCCCCAACCCGCAGGCTGGGTTAGCCGCAAAGCGGCGTAGGCGCCCGCATCTCGCCCCGCCCCGTAGGCTGGGTTAGCCGCAAAGCGGCGTAACCCAGCGTCACCCCCTCAACCGCAGTATCCACGGCATCACTCACGCAGCGCCCACCTGCCAGCCACCCCTCAACCCCGCTCCCACCCCGCAGCAAATCATCGGCAACCAACCTTACAATACGGATACAGCGGCTCCATCCGTAAAAAGCACGGGTCTGCCGTCGTCACCTAC
This sequence comes from Gammaproteobacteria bacterium, assembly GCA_050485745.1. Lineage (GTDB taxonomy): Bacteria > Pseudomonadota > Gammaproteobacteria > Pseudomonadales > CAMLJR01 > JBJHBY01. The sequence goes on from JBJHBY010000042.1 coordinate 5,613, forward strand.
AGAAAAGGAGCCATTCGGCTCATTTCTGTAAGGCGTTCTCGCAAACGAGAGGTAGAGCTGTATGAAAGCTGAAGATTTTGACAAAAAATTTGATCAGGGCAAAAAAGACATCGTTGATGATCTTGATCTGTCCACGGCACGCCGCGCCAACCAGGAGCAGAAGCGGGTAAACGTCGACCTTCCCTCATGGGTCGTCGAGTCGCTGGATCGTGAGGCAGCTCGTATTGGCGTCACTCGACAGTCCATCATCAAAGTTTGGCTGGTTGAGCGCCTGAGAGCTGAGTCGGCTAGCAGATCGCTGAATGGTGGCGTGTAGGCGGCGCACATTGGCGGAGCGTTATGTGGCAGTCCTGGGCCGGGCGCAAGGAATCAATCGCTCACGATCATTTCAAGCGAGTTAAGCGGTTTAAGCGCTTAAAGCGCTTGAGTCTATTGGTCCGCAGTGCTACTGTGTCCTCGTCGTGACCGCAATCGGAGAAAGCGCCGTGATCAGGACTATTCAAATTGAAGACGACATCTACCAGCACCTGCTCAGCAAGGTTACGAGTTTCGGTGAGTCAGAGTCAGACGTACTCCGGCGAGAGTTGGGAATTCCGGCCAGTCGCACCGGGCAGCCATCTGAGCCTTCTTATCGCCACGAACTTGCGGATCTGTTGGAGAGCCCCGTGATACGCCGCGCGAGAGGTGTGGTTGGGAAATTCCTAGCTGTCTTGGGCGGTGTCTACTCCCAGAAGAAGCACGATTTCGAGTTGGTCCTTGCGTTCCAAGGCAGGGGGAGAACCTACTTCGCCAAGTCGAAGGAAGAGATCATCAAATCCGGAAAGAGCACGCAACCACGGCAGATTCCTGGGTCTCCGTACTGGGTAATGACTAACTCCCCAACGTCTCAGAAGAAGAGCATGCTTCGCGAGGTGCTTGAAGCGTTGGGCTATTCCCAGGAAGCAGTCAAAGCAGCAGTAAACGCAATTGCCGCATAAAAGATCGCTGTAGGGCACTTTTAGTTTCTTTAGTTCTATTGAAGCCCCGGCCTGACTGTCAAGTGCGAGCATGCCGCTATGCAGAGAAGGGAGTCGAACCGGTGAGCCTGCTATTGATCACCCACCTCATCGCGCTGGGCATCTGGATCGGCGTGGTCGGGGCTGAGTTCGCGATCGAATTCGACGGAATGAAGGATGACGAGTCGTATATCCGGGCGTCCCGGCTGCACTACATCACGGATCTATGGGTGGAGATTCCGGCCTTTACCACGGTCCTCGTCACCGGGCTGTTGATGTTGAATGAAAGTCATCTCTCAGGTGTTTTCGCGTATAAACTGGCTTTTGCCCTGCTGGCGATCTTTTTCAATATTGTCTGCGTCTATGCCGTATTCAAGCGCCGCAAGTTCGCGTTGTCCTCCGATTTGGAGGGAATGAGGTCTGCCGAAAAAATCATGAAGGTGGGTGGGCTGATTATTCCGACATTCCTGGTGGCCTTTGTGTTGGCGATCTACATGGCCTGGTAGATGCGGCGCATAGCAATTTTCAGTTGTCTCGGCACGAACGGTGCGTCAGTGGATCACTTCCGCCGTTTCGGGCCACAGGCGGTAGTCACTGGGTCGCCAGAGAAGTGACTCCGCGGCAAATCCCGCTTGTGTCCATCATCGCATTGCCGCCAGAATCTGCTGGCAGCTGTTTGCACCTGTTCCCACCTGTTGGTCCGGGGGTTTTCAATGAGCGATCCTGTCGATCTTATGCGCCAGGCCGTGCGCGCCGGTGGTCGCCCCGCGCTGGACTTCGAGCATGCCGCGTTGATCGTTGTCGACATGCAGCATTATCAGGCCCGCGAAGGCTCGATCGTGAAGCTCTACGGGGCGATCTCGCCGGCCATCGGTGAATATTATCTGCATCGTGTGCGCACGCTGGCCGAGCCCAATACGGTGCGGCTGTTGCAGCGGTTTCGGGCCGGCGGGGGCGGGGTGATCTTCACTTGCTTTGCCTCTGCTTGCGAGGACGAGTCCGATTTGCCCGGGTATATCCGCGAGGGCAATCGTGCTTCCCTGGCGCTGTCCGGCGAGGCGTTGATCCCGCAGGTGGATGATCCGGCGGCTGGCTTGCTGGAGACGATGCAGCCGGGGGATGGTGAGGTCGTGCTGCAGAAGTCGCGCAGCGGTGCCTTCGTCAATACACGGCTGGATGCGCTGCTGCGCGAGCGCGGCGTGGAGCAGGTGGTGGTTTGCGGGGTGCTGACCCACGCCTGTGTCGAGAACACGGTGCGCGTGGCCATCGACCTGGGGTACACCGTATTCGTGGTCGATGATGCCTGCGCCACGCTGGATCCGGCCCTGCACGAGCATGCCCTGGCCGCGATGGAATTGCTCTCGGCGCATGTGGTCGACACCGTCGACCTCTGCCCGGGCTGAAGCACCAACGAACCCCGGTACGGAAAAAGTAATGCGGGCAGTTCTTGAGGGAAAAACCACCTCCCATGAGCAGGCCAGGCAGCGGATGCAGAAGTGGAGACGCTGGGTTACGCGCTCTCGCGCTAACCCAGCCTACGCCGTTTGCCCGGCCCCGGGGAGGCGGCTACAGCGCAGCTGCAGGCTCGTCACCGATCACCGTCACCCGCTCCATCACCCGCCGCTGGGGGTCGTAGTCCGAGGCTGCGTAGTGCTGAACCGATCGGTTGTCCCAGAAGGCGATGCTGTTCTTTTGCCAGCGGAAGCGGCACTGGTATTCGGGCACGTCGGCCTGGTGGTAGAGCAGGTCGAGCAGCGCGTCGCTCTCGGCCCGGGGCATGCCCTCGATATGGCTGGTGAAAATCGCGTTGACGTACAGGCAGCGGCGCCCCGTGACCGGATGGGTGCGCACCACCGGGTGCCGCGCGGGCGGGAACTTCGCCTGATACTCGGCGAGCTGCTCCTCGCTCATGGCGAGGCCAAAGCTGAAGCTGAAATCGTGGATGGCGAAGGCGTTGTCGATGCGCTCCCTGACACCCTCGTCCAGGCCTTCGTAGGCCGCGCACATGTCTGCAAACAGGGTGTCGCCGCCGACTGCGGGGACGTCCACGGCGCGCAGCACGGATCCCAATGACGGTTGCTTGCGCCAGGTGACATCCTGGTGCCAGGCGTTCTCGACGCCGATCACCTTCTCGTCCTTGGCGAACTCGACGATCTTTTCGTAGCCCTGCTTGGATTTCAGGAAGGGATGTTCCTCCAGTTCGCCGAAGCGCCTGGCAAAGGCCAGGTGATCCTCGGTGCTGAGGTCCTGATCCCGGAAGAAGATCACCTTGTATTCGAGGAAGGCGCGCTCGATCTCGGCAAAGGTGGCATCGTCCAGGTTGCCAAGGTCGACGCCGCTGATCTCAGCCCCGATCGTCGCGCCCAGGGGCTGCAGCTCAATGTGGTCGAAGCGCAGTGCGGCCAGGCGCTCGCGTTCGGAGCGAACCCAGGGGCGGGGGCCGTGGTATCGGATCGGCATCGTCAGGTCCTGCTGCGGGATGTACGGGAAGCATAAACACCCTTTCCACCCGGATCCAGCGATGCTGTGCCTTACCGCTGCTGCCGCTGCTGTCGCCCGGCTTACGGGCGTTTAGCGTCCCGGGCCTTGAAGGGCTGGGCCAGGCGCAGCAGGCGCTTGCCGGCGTGGGTGCCGAAGCGGGCCAGTTTCTGTGCGCTGCGGGCGACCGGGCCGGAGCGGATCCAGTTGACCTGCACCATGCGTCGCTCGCCCTCGAAGCGCTTGTAGCCGTGAAAGCTGTTGTCGCTGCGGCGAAAGGCCAGCAGGTTGCCACCCACCGGCGTGACCTCGACCAGGTAGTCGTCGATGTCGTCCAGGTTGCGCAGCAGGCGCAGTTTGCCGCCTTCCTGGGTCCACTCCTCGTTGAAGTAGATCAGCACCGTCATCACCTTGGTCCAGTGGTCGGTGTGGATATTGCCGTCGCTCATCTCCGAATACTTGCGCACGGTGATGCTCTTTTCCGCGTCGCTCAGGTCGATGTCGAACTTGCGCTCGATCAGCGCCTCGAACTCGGGGCTGTCGACCTCTTCCAGCAGCTTGGCGAAGGCGGGGCCGTAGCTCAGGTCTTCCGGGTTGAAGTTGGCGGGGATGTCGATGGCCGGGTAGTCGCGGTTGACCGTTTGCAGCACCTCTGGCGACATGATGCCCTCGCTCACCATGTAGTAGAACGGTTCGGTCTCCACGTGGGTGCGCTCAATGGCGGAGAAGTCGAGGATGCTCATGGCGTTGCGGTCTCGTTTCTGCAGGGGCTTGAGAGTCAGGGTGCTAAAGGTCAGTGCGCCAACAGTAAGGGGTAATGTTGCTCAGCGCATAAATTACCACAAACCCGGCCCCGGGTTCGGCCCGGCGGCGCGTTTGCGGGCCGGGCTTGATCGACATCAATGGGCCCGCAAGCCGGCGCGGCGGTCGCCAGCGCCGCGTGCCCCGGGTACCATCGGCACTCGTTGTCGCAACCACACAGAGAGCCAGATACCGGTATGACCTTCAAGTTGCTCGCCGTCGGTGACCTGCACCTGGGGCGCAGGTCTTCGCGCCTGCCGGACGGGCTGGCCGCGAACGCCGCCGGGCTGGGCCCCGCCGGGGCCTGGCGCCGGGTGGTGGATTACGCCCTGGAGGCACCCGTGCATGCGCTGCTGATGGCGGGTGACGTGGTCGAGCACGAGGATGATTTCTTCGAGGGCTACCGGGAGCTCGAGGCCGGCGTGCGCCGCCTGGTCGAGGCCGGCATCCGGGTGCTCGGTGTCGCCGGCAACCACGACGTGCAGGTGCTGCCCCGGCTCGCCGACCAGCTGCCGGGCTTTGAGCTGCTGGGCCGCGGCGGCCAGTGGCAGGTGGCGACGCTGGAGGCGGCGGGGGAACGCCTGCGGGTCTGGGGCTGGTCTTTCCCCGAGCGCCAGGTGCGCTACAGCCCCCTGGCGGGCCAGCGCTTCGAGCGCGGAGAGGGGGTCAACCTCGGGTTGCTGCACGGCGATCGCGATCAGGCGGGCAGCCCCTACGCGCCGTTCAGCAGTCGCGAACTGGCGGCCACCGGCCTCGACGGCTGGCTGCTGGGGCACATCCATGCCCCCGATGCGCTGCAGTTGCCCGGCCCGCAAGGCTACCTCGGCTCGGTCACGGGCATGGACCCGGGGGAGCCGGGGGATCACGGCCCCTGGTTGCTGAGCCTGCAGCATGGCCGTATCGCCGCGATCGAACAGCAGGTGCTGGCGCCCCTGCGCTGGCAGCCCCTGACGCTGGAACTCGACGGCCTGGACGCACCGCAACAGGCCCGGGAACGCCTGCTCGCGCTGTTGCGCGACCTCGACACCCGGCTGGTGCAGTGCGCGAGGCCACCGCTGGCGGCGGGGCTGCGGCTCACCCTGACCGGCCGCAGCCGCCTGGCCGGCGCGGTGGCGGATCTGCTCGAGGGCAGCCGTGGCGAGGCGCTCTGGCAAGGCCGCGGCGGCACGGAGTATTTCATCGAGGGCCTGCGTCTCGAGGCCCTGCCCGAGATCGACCTGGCGACCCTCGCCGGGCGCAGCGACCCGCCGGGCCTGCTGGCGCGGCGCCTGTTGCTGCTGCAGCGCCCCCGGGACGACGCGGAGCGCCGCGCGCTGATCGAGTCCGCCAGGGAGCGCTTCCGGCACAGCCTGCGGGATTCGCGCTGGCAGTTGCTGGCGGAGGACGACCCCCTGGATGACGAGGCAGTCGCGCAGCGCTTGCGCGAGGCCGGCCTGCGCTTGCTGGAGCAGCTGCAGGCCCAGATCGACGGTGGCGAGGTCCACGCATGAAGCTGACGCGACTGGAGATTCAGGCCCTGCCCGGGATCGAGCCCGGCTTCGTGCTGGATGACCTTGCCCCGGGGGTCAATATGGTCACCGGGCCCAACGGGGTGGGCAAGAGCAGCCTGCTGCGCGCGCTGGGCTATCTGCTGGCCGAGCCCAACCGGGAGGATCCGCTGGCCCTGGCGCTGCATGCCCGCTTCGAAAACGGTGCCGGCTGGACGGTGCGGCGCAGCGGCAGCCAGGTGCAATGGGAGCGCGACGGGCGCCGGGCGGAGCCGCCACCGCTGCCACAGCGGGATCAACTGCACTGCTACTGGCTGTCGATGGAGGAGCTGCTGCGCGCGGATGACCGCGACGCCTCGCTGGTTACCGAGCTGCGTCGCGCCCTGGCCGGGGGGTATGACCTGCAGGGGCTGCGCGCGCTGTCGTTCCAGGCCGGCCCGCGCATCGGTCAAAACGAGGCCAGGGACTTGCAGGATGCGCAGACGGCGCTGCGCCAGGTGCAGTCCGACTACGAGGCCCTGCGCCGCCAGGAGTCGGAGCTGCCGCAGCTGCAACGGCGTATCGATGCCGCGCGTGAAGCCGGGCGGCGCATGCAGCAGCTGCGTCAGGCGCTGGACCTGCTCGGGGTCGTCCGCCAGCGCCGCGAGCTCGAGGCGGGCCTGGCTACGTTCCCGGCCTGCATGCCCCTGCTGCGGGGGGATGAACCGGAGCGTCTGCGCAGGGCCGGGCAGGGCGTGGAGGCCTGCCGGGCCGGCCTCGATCGCCTGGCGCAGCAGCGTGAGGACTTGCAGGCGAGCCTCGCCGCCACCGGGCTTGGGGATGAGCGCCCGGACGAGGCCACGCTGAGCGCGCGCCGCGCTGCACTGGAGGCGATCCGTCGCCAGTGCGATCAGCTCGAACAGCAGCGCGGCCAACTGGAGGCGGCGCGGGGCGAGGTGATCACCGCGCAACGCGCCCTGGGGGGCGGGGAGCAGCCGGCCAGGCTCAGGCCCGCGGATGTCGACGCGGCACAGCAGCTGGCGCGCCGCATCGCGCAGTTGCAGGCACAGCGCGTCGAGCTGAGCGCGCGCATCGATGCGGTGGAAGCCGTGGATGCCGCGGATCTGCTGCGCCACCAGCAGGCGGTGGCGGCACTGCGCGAGTGGTTGTCCGGCGCGGCCCCGGCACCCCGCCTGCAGCGGCTCGCCATGGGGCTTGCGGCCGGGGGTGGCCTCGGCGCCGCGGTAGCGGGCGCTGTGAGCGGCGCCTGGTGGGTGCTGCCCGGTGCGGGGCTGGCACTGTTCGCCGCCGTCTGGGCGCTGTTGGGCACGGGCGATGCCGGGCGCGGGGCCGCCCAGCGCCGCTTCGGGCAGGCTGGTTTGCCGCCGCCCGAAGCCTGGGCGCGCGAGGCGGTGGCGGCGCGCCTGGCCGAACTGGAACAGGCCCTGGTGGAGCTGCAACGGCTGCAGGTGCGTGCCGGCGAGGCCCGCGAGCTCGGGCAACGGCGGCAGCGCATCGATGCCGAGCTGGCGCAGTGTGAGCAGGAGAAAACCGCACTGGCCGCGGAGTTGGGGTTTGATCCGGCGTTTTCCGCCGCCGCCCTGGATACCTTCGCCCACCGCGTCAACGACCTGCAGCGCGCCCTTGAGCGCGAGGCCGGCCTGGGCCTCGGTGTGGAGCGCCTGCAGGCGGATATCACTGCGGGGCTGGAGCGTCTCAGCGGCTTCCTGCGTGGCTGGGGGGTGTCGGTGGCGCCGCGGGTCGAGGATCTCGGCGCCGCGCTGGAATCCCTGGCCGTCGCCGTGCGCCAGGCCGATGCCGCGCAGCGCGACCTCGCCGTGGTCGAGCGCGATGCGGAACGCCTGCGGCAGGATCTTAGCGGCCACGAGTCCGACATTCAGCGCCTGTACCAGGCGCTCGGCATGCAGCCGCAGCAGCGCGCGGAGCTGGAGGGCCACTGCCAGCGCCTGGACGACTGGCGGCAGCGCCAGGAGCAGCACCGGGATGCGCAGCGTCGCGAGGCCGAACGGCGCGAGACACTGGCGCCGGAGCTGCTGGCGCGGATCGACAACAGCCATCAGACGCAGCCCGTGCAGGCACCGGACGGCGTGCTGGCGCTTGAATTGGCGCTGGAGGGCACGGGCGACGTACAGCTGGAGAGCGAGCTGGCGAGCGAACGGGAAAGCGGCCTGGAGCGTGAACTGGAACGCGACCTGGAAAAAGAACTGCGGGATTGCGAACACCAGGCCGAGGGCCTCGATGCCCTGCTCGAGGCACACACCGCCATTCGCACACGGTTGGCTGTCGCCGGTGGCGATCAGCGCCTGGAACAGGCCTGGGCCCGGCAGGACGGCGCGCAGGCCGCGCTGCGGGATCGCCGCGAGGAATTGCTGCTGGCGGAGGCCGGGGGCTATCTGCTCGATGGCGTGGAACAGGAATACCGCAGCGAGCAGGAGCCGGCGGTGCTGCACGATGCCCGTGCGCGTTTCGAGCGCTTCACCCATCACGCCTGGCAACTGCTGCTGGACGACGCCGCCGGCTTCATGGCCCGGGAGGCGGCCAGCGGCGCCGTGCTGGCCCTGGACCAGCTGTCTTCGGGCACGCGCATGCAACTGCTGCTGGCGGTGCGCCTGGCCTGGGCCCGGCGCCTGGAGCAGGGCGGGGTGAGCCTGCCGCTGTTTCTCGACGAGGCGCTGACCAGCAGTGACGAAACCCGCTTCGGCGCGGTGGCGCAAAGCCTGGAGCAGCTGGCGCGCGAGGAAGGCCGGCAGGTGTTCTATCTCAGCGCCCGCCAGCATGAGCACGAACTCTGGCAACGCCTCACCGGGCAGGCGCCGCACCGCATCGATCTGGCCCGGGTGCGCTTCGGGCGCGCCTCAACCGCCGCGGACTACACATTGCCGGAGGCGCCGCAGCTGCCCGCGCCGGGGACGCAGTCCGCGGCGGCGTACGCGGCGGCGCTCGGCGTTCCCAGACTGGACCCACAGCAGCCAGCGGGGGCGCTGCACCCGTTTTACCTGCTGCGGGACCAACTGCCCTTGCTGTATCGCCTGTTGCAGGACTGGCGCATCGACGCCCTGGGGTCGCTGCGCCAGCTGCTGGAAAGCCGCGCCGCCGATGCCCTGGGCGATGCCGCCCTGCAGCGGCGCCTGCGCGCGCGCTGTCTGCTGGCGGAGGCCTGGTGCGCGGCCTGGCGTCAGGGCCGGGGGCGGGTGCTGGACCGCCCCGCGCTGGAGGCCTCGGGGGCGGTGACCGACGCCTTTATAGAGGCCGTGGACGCGTTGACGCAATCCCTGGGAGGGGATGCCCAGGCCGTGGTGCGTGCGTTGCGGGACGGCGCGGTCAAGGGGTTTCGCAAGACCAGCCTGGAGCGGCTGGAGCCGTGGCTGCTGGACAACGGCTACATCGATACGCGCCCCCGGCTGGATGCCGACGCCCGCTGCCGGGAGGCCTTGCGTGTCGCCCTGGAGCGGGCGTCCGGCGCCGACGCGTCCGACCTGCGCCAGGTGCTGGACTGGCTCGAGGCCGGCGCGGCTCAGGAGCGCTGAAGCCCCGGGGGTGCCCCGCTGCCGGGTGGATCGAGGTCCGGCACATCGGTGGACAGTTCCAAAGTGTGTTCCTCGCCCTCCTGCCAGTAGCGGAGGTGGACGGTCTCCCCCTCGCTGGCGTGGATCAGCTCCAGGAATTGCATGGGGGAAGTTGGCGTCTCTCCATCCACGCTCAGCAGTAGAGCCCCGGGGGCGAGCCCCGCCCGCTGTGCCGGGCCCAGGACTTGGGTGACCAGCAGCCCCGGGTCCGCGGGCAGTTCCAGGGCTTCACGCAGCTCGTCCGAAACCGGGCTGACGGTGATGCCGATGGCACTGACCACTTCGTCTTCCAGCCCGGTGAAGCCGATATCCGCCGCCGCCTCCAGCACCGGGGGGGCGACGTAGATGCGGGCCCCGGTGCGCACCGCCAGGGCCAGGGCGTCGCTGGGGCGGCTGTCCACGCGCACGACCTCGCGGCCGCCCGGCCGCTGCAGTTCCAGCATACCGAAATAGGTATTGTTGGAGAGATCGTCCACGATCACTCGCAGCAGGCGCACGTCGAGCTGGTCCAGGGTGCTGGCGAACAGATCGTGGGCGATCGGCCGTGGCATGCTGACGCCGCGCAGGGCCAGGGCGATGGACTGGGCCTCGAGTGGGCCGATGAAAATCGGGATGACCTCGCGCCCGCCCGGTTCGCGCAGCAGCACCAGCGGGGCGCCGGTATCGGCCACGGCGATGGTGGCGATTTCCACCCGCACCAGGCTGGCTTCGTCAACCGCGAGCTCGCGGGCCTGGAGCGCCGCCGGCAGCAGGGCGAGCAGAAGCAGGATCAGGCACGACAGCGCGATACGGCGTTGTGCATGCAGGGCGTGGGCGGGTGATCGCGGTGACATGGCTGTCCTCCGGAGTGGATCCTGGGCTCAGGCTAACCCCTTGACGGGACCATTGATACCCCCGCTGTTGGCGGTAGCGGATGGTGGTAGCCGCGCTCGAAAAATGGCGCTACCATAAAAACATGATGCTGCGTCTTGTTCTGTCACTGCTGCTGGTTTTTGGCGCCCCCCTCGCCGCGGGTGCCGGGCCGCATCACGACATCGGTCTGCCCGCGTCGCCTGCGGAGCAGCTTCCGGAAACGCAGCATCCACCGGCCTGCCATGGCCACGGCGCCGCGGCCGAGGTTGTGTCCGCCGAGGATTCCCGGGCTGATGAGCCGTCCCACGGTCAGTGCCAGCAATGTGGTCCGGGCTGCGCCACGATGTGCACAGGGAATGGCGCACCCGCCTCGGACACTCTCATCGACACCCTGCCCGGGTGCTGTGCCCGGCATTCCTCCCACGCACCGCAAGCCCTGCCGTCCCACGCTCCCCCCCGGCTGAGACCTCCGATTCCTCTCCACGGCTGACGCTCTGGTCCCGATGTCCCGGACACCGGCCCCTGCCGCTGTTCGCCGACGGGTGGCCCCTGTGCCTGTAACGGCCTGTGTCTGTAACGGAGAGGAATCATGTCCCGTCCACGAAGTCCTGCCAGCCTGCCGCTGGCTTTGGGTCTACTGCTGACGCTGAGCCTGTCGCTCGGCGGCTGTACCGTTGCCCCGCCCGCGGACGGCGCGGCGCGCAGCGGGCAATGGTTGTCTGAACGCGGCCTGACCCTGCCCGCGGTCGCGCTGCCCGCCGAGGGCGAACTGTCCCGCGCCGATGCGGTGGCCGCCACCCTCAGCGCCCATCCGGCCCTGCAAGCGGTGTATGCCGAGCTGGACATCGCCGCCGCCGGGGTGGTCCGTGCCGGTGAGCTGGCCAACCCCCGTGTCTCCCTGTCGGTGCTGCGCCCCCACGATGGCGGTGGCCCGGAGCTGGGCTTCGGGGTCGCCCAGCAACTGGCCGGCCTGCTGCTGCGACCCGCGCGGCAGCGCATGGCGCAGGCCGAGTACGAGCTGGCCACGGTCGAGCTGGCGCTGGCCCTGCAGGAACTGGCCCTGCGCACCGAGTCCGCCTGGTTCGAGAGTGTCGCCCTGGAGCAGGCCCTGGAGCAGCAGCAGCTGGCGACCCGGGCGGCGCTCCTGGCCGCCCGCCTCGGTGAGCGCTACCACGCGGCCGGGAATATCGACGACCTGACGCTGGCGCGCCTGCGTGACCGTGCCACCACCGCCGAGCTGGCGCTGCGCGGCTTGCAGCGCGAGCGCGACCGCGCCCAATGGCGCCTGGCCCGGTTGATGGGTGCCCCCGCGGGGCACTGGACCCTGCCCGCGGCACTGCCCTTGCCACCCCACGTGGGGCCGGATGCCGATGCGTTGTTGCACACCGCGCAACAGCAGCGCCTGGACCTGCTGCGGGCGCGGCAGCGCGCCGACATCCACACGGATGCGGCCGAACTGGCGCGGCGTTGGCGCTGGCTGGGGGAGCTCGAACTGGGGCTGCGCCACGAGCGTGAGAGCGATGGCTCACGCTTCACGGGCCCGAGCCTCTCCCTGGGTGTTCCGCTGTGGCAGCGCAATGCCGGCGCGGTGATGCTGGCCCGGGCGGAACAGCGCCTGGCGCAGGCCGAGCTGCAGCGCCTGGAGCGTGAGCTGGAGCTGGAGGTGCGCGCAGCGGTGTCCGACCTCGAGCACGGTCGCGCCCTGTTCGAGCGCGGCCATCAGCATCTGCTGCCCTTGCGTGACGAGCAGGTGCTGTTGCGTCAGGAGCGCTTCAATTTCATGTTCGAAGGGCCCTTCGAGCTGCTGGCCGAGCGCCAGCGCGCACTGGAGTCACGGCGTGACCTGGCCCTGGCGCTGGGGGATTACTGGCGCGGCATGACGGCCCTGGCCATGGCGGTGGGCGGGAGTGTTCTCCCTGCGGATGCGGGGGATGCGCCGCGGCTGGACCTTGAGCGCGGGCTGCCCGCGGCGCCCCGGCCTGATCACCACGACCACGACCACGACCACGACCACGACCATCACGACCACCCGGCCGGGGGTCACATGCCGCATGGAGGACACCACTGATGAAACGCCGCGACTTTCTCGTGGCCGCCGGCAGCCTGCTGCCCGCCGCCGCCATGCCCCGTGTGCTCGCCGCGCCGCACGATCACAGCTCCCACGATCATCGTTCACAGGATGATGGCGCTCACCGGCACGATGCGCACCCCGCCCGGGCCGGCGCCCCGGTCTCTGCCCCGGCGCCGACCGCGTATCGCCCGGTGCACACCCCCAATGGCTGGACCCTGCCGCATCGCCTGGTGGACGGGGTCAAGGAGTTTCACCTCGTCGCCGAGGAGATCGAACACGAGTTCGCCCCCGGTTCCCGTGCCGTGTGCTGGGGTTATAACGGCACCACCCCGGGTCCGACCATCGAGGCAGTGGAGGGTGACCGGGTGCGCATCTTCGTCAGCAACCGCCTGGGTGAGCCGACCACCATCCACTGGCACGGCATTCTGTTGCCCGCGGGCATGGACGGTGTCGCCGGGCTGACCCAGACGCCGATCCAGCCGGGGGAGACCTTTGTCTATGAATTCACCCTGAACCAGCATGGCTCCCATATGTACCAGCCCCATGCCGACGAGATGGTGC
>JBJHBY010000043.1:0-18114 GCA_050485745.1 Gammaproteobacteria bacterium
CACCCGTTCAGGGCAACGAAGCCCTTGTGAAACAGATATTTGAGCAGTGATTGCGGTGGCCGGTAGCGCACCCGACACAAACCCTCGCCGCGCTCGATCGCGATGATCTCCGCCGTGGCATCGACATGCCCCGACAGCAGATGCCCGCCGATTTCCGCCCCCTGACTGGCGGAGCGCTCCACGTTGACCCGGCTACCCTCGCTCAGGCCGGACAACGTGGTCAGGGCCAGGGTCTCGGCCATGACATCGAAGTGGACCTCGTGACCGTCGATCTCCGTGACGGTCAGGCAGACGCCATCGACCCCCACGCTCGCACCCCGGGCGAGACCGCCCAGGAGCCCGGACGGCAGCTTCACCGCCAGGTGCAGCAGCCCGCCCTCATGGCGTGCGGCGCCGACCGGGCAGAGCGCCTGAACGATTCCGGTGTACATGCTGAGCCTCCCACTGCCGAATCCGCGACCGGCGGCGATTGTGCCATATCCAGGCTCGCCCCGACGCAGACGGCGAACATGCGGGTGGGCACGGCCTCAGCGCGCACCCCAGTCGACCACACCGTCGTGTCGTACCGGAATCGGCCGGCGCCAGAAGCCACTGGCGGGCTCCAGCTCCGCACTCAGCCGGTAGTTCAGACGCTCGCGCGGTCGGGTGAGCAGATCCATCGCCAGGCTGGCACTGTTCAGCAAATGAATCGAGGCCGGCACCGTGTAGCGCACTTCACCACCGGCGGCGACCCGGAGGCGATCACGCGAGGTGCCCGAGGCCAGGGACACGCCCTCAACCTCGATATCGTAGTGCAATGCGGCCAGGTCGAGAGCGAAACCGTTGGGGTTCATCACCGCAAGGTCAATGAAGACCTGCTGCCGCAATCCCTCGAGGGCACCCAGGCGCAGGCCGGTCACCGACACCTCTGGCTGGCGGAAATCCGGGCGCAGGGAGCTGCAACCCGCCAGCACCGTGAGCAACACCAGCAGCAGGGCGGCGCGGAATCGACCGCAATGAAGGTTCAGCAACATGAGAGCACTCCGGGAGGGGCGGCAGCCATACGAAAACCGGGCCGGAGGCTTGCGCCACCGGCCCGGTGCCAGGCTTCGTCTTGTAGTTTGTCGTACAGCTTGTCTGATGGTGCGACCGCCACAGTCCGCTTGTGACGGCGCACCATGACTTTATATCGAACGATCGACCAAATTGCAACAACCTCTATCACAGCGCTTGCGCCAGGCGCTTCGCACTCAGCTTGCCGGCAGCAGGTCAATTTCCACACGCCGATTCTGTGCACGCCCTTCCGGCGTGTCGTTGCTGGCAATGGGGTAGCGCGGACCGTAGCCGGTGGTACGCAGGCGCCCTGCGGGGATCTGCTGGTTGATGAAATACCGTGCGACACTGCCGGCGCGGCGCTCGGACAGCTGCTGGTTGTACTCGAAGCTGCCAGTGGAATCGGTAAAGCCCTTGATATCCACCACCGTCTGATCGAACTCCTTGATCACCAGGGCAACGCTGTCGAGTACCGAGGTGAAACCGGAGCGGATCTGGTCGCTGTTCACGTCAAAGGTGACATTGCCGGGCATGATCAGCTTGATCTGATCGCCGTGGCGCTGCACGCGCACGCCGGTGCCCTCCAGGCGCTGGCGCAGGGCCGCCTCCTGACGATCCATGTAATAGCCGATACCACCACCGATGGCCGCACCGGCCACCGCTCCTGTTACCGCGCCGCGACGATCACCGGAAATCACCGCGCCCGCAACCGCACCACCAACGGCACCGATACCGGCGCCCTTGGCAGTCTGGCTGACCTTTTCCTCGCCGGTGTAGGGGTCGATGGCACAGCCACCCAGCAGAAATGCGGACATCGCGCCCGCCAGCACCACGGATTGCATCCTGGACATACTTGGCTCCTCCAGCATCAGGACAGGCCTGCATCATAGCGCCGGAGTGGCGAGCCGGGTACAGCGGAAAGCACAGGGGGAGGGAATTTCCTTGAACGGCGCCACAAAAAGGCGCCAGTGACATGGCCACGGGGGCTCGCTCAGCCGCCCTCGGCGGGCCGGTCGGCGCACCAGCTGAGAATCTTGCAGCCGCGCACCTCAAAGCGATCATCCAGCTGGAACTCGTGCCAGCGCCCCGCCGCCAGGTAGCGGCCACCATGCCGGGTCAGGACCTGGCCGCAGTCCGTCTCGCTGATATCGCGGATCTGCCACTCCACCTGCTCCGCCTGACCCAGGCCCTCCGCCAGGCTCTGCCAGATGGCATCGGCACCCACCGCGGACTCCAGCGTGCTCTGATCAAGACGGGATTCGTCGCTGAAGAAAGACAGGATGCGCTCCCGGTCGCGCTCCAGGATGGCATCAAACAGGCGCTCCACCACCTGACAGTTTCTGCCCACGCGCGGGCGTATCGCGGTCGTTGCCGGTTCTCCGACTGCTGCCACTGCTGGTTTCATGGGCGTGCCTCTCTATTGATCCGGCTGCTGACTTGGCTGTTGATCTGGCTGCCTGCCGTCTACTCGATCTGGCTGCTGCTGTCGGGAGCCTTGCTGCTTGCCCTGCCCTGGCCGCCCCAGCCTGCTTCTTTCGCCGACCCAACCTTCCCCGAATTCGCCCGCCTTGAACAGCCCGAAAAGGCTGGTGACGGGTCAGGGTTGGCCATGTTGAACCAGCACGCAGAGGCCGCACGGTTCAGTCACGGTTCAGCTTGCCATGGATAGCCTGTACTTGTCAGCCATCGCGTGAGGAGAGCCGACATGAAACGCGCACTGATTCTGACCCTGACCCTGGCCAGCAGCGCCCCCCTGGCCCTTGCCGGGCCCGGCCGCGATTATGCGAAGGTCACCGACGTGCGCCCGGTGTACGAGACCGTGGCCTACCAGCAACCCCGGCAGCAGTGCTGGCAGGAGGCCGTGCACAGCGCGCCACGCAGCCACACCGCGCCGATCCTGGGCGCCATCATCGGCGGGGCCATCGGCAACGAACTCGGCAGCGGCAAGCGCAACAAGCAGGTCGGCGCCGTGGTCGGTGCCGCCCTCGGCGCCTCGGTGGGTAACGACATCCGCAATCGTCATGCGGCACCGGCCACAACCCACTACGCACAGCGCTGCCAGACCGTCTACGATACGCAGTACCGCAACGAGGTGGTCGCCTATGATGTGACCTACTCATACCGCGGCCAGCTCTACAGCACGCGCATGTCACAACACCCGGGCAAACAGATTCCGGTGAATGTGCGGGTGGAGCCGGCACGCTGGTGAACACCCTGCTGGCAAGGGAACCGATGAAGCCAACAGCCTCCATGCCTGGCCGCCTGGCCGCCGCCCTCCTGGCCCTGGCCCTGCTGTGCCAGCCGATCCAGGCTGACGCCCAGCAGCGGCCGATGACGGTGAACGAGGTCATCGAGTACGTCGAGCGCCGTCACCAGGGCAAGGTCGTGGACGTACAGACGCGCCAGACCGACCGCGGCACGGTCTACCTGGTGCGGGTGCTGAGCCGCGATGGCCGCGTCCGCACCGTCACTGTTCCCGCCAACGGACGCTGAGCCATGCGCCTGCTGCTGGTCGAGGACGAAACCGAACTGCGCGAGCGCCTGGCGCGACGTCTTGATGAAGCCGGCTATGCGGTCGACCAGGCCGCCGACGGCGTCGACGGCCTGCACTGGGGCCGCGAGGTCGATTACGACCTCGCCATCATCGACCTGGGCCTGCCACGGCTGGATGGCCTGGAGCTGATCCGCAGCCTGCGCGATGCCGGCCGTCGCTTCCCCATCCTGGTGCTCACCGCCCGCGGCCGCTGGCAGGACAAGGTCGAGGGGCTCGGTGCCGGCGGCGACGATTACCTGGTCAAACCCTTTCACGTCGAGGAACTGCTGGCCCGGCTCAACGCCCTGATTCGCCGCGCCGCGGGCTTTGCCTGCCCCGGCCTGCGCTTCGGCCCCCTGCATATCGACAGCGCCGCCCAGACGGTGCAGCTGCAGGGGCGGGACATCGCCCTCACCGCCTACGAATACCGTGCCCTGGAATATCTCGCGCGCCAGCGCGGCAAGGTGGTGTCGAAGAGCGAACTCACCGAACACCTGTACGCGGAAGACGACGACCGCGACTCCAATGTGATCGAAGTCTTCATCGGGCGCCTGCGCCGCAAGCTCGACCCGGAGGGCCAGCTGCAACCCATCGCCACCGAGCGCGGCCGCGGTTACCGCTTTACCCTGCGGGCGGACGATGACCCGACCTGAGGCACAGCCAACGCCGCCAGCCCCTCGCCAGGTACCGCTGTCCCTGGGGCGGCGCCTGGTGCTCGCCAGCCTGCTGGTGCTGCCCCTGTACCTGCTGCTCACCGGCTTTTTTCTGTCCAGCTCGTTCCACGGCAGCCAGGTGGCGGCGGCGGAACAGCGTCTGTTGGGCCAGCTGTACGCCCTGCTCGGCGCCCTGGAATTCGACAACGGCCATCCCGACCCGGCGCGGCGCCTGCGTGAACCACGCCTGCTGGAACTGCACTCCGGGCTGTACGCCTGGATCAACGACGCGCAGGGTGAACTGCTCTGGCAGTCCCCGTCCAGCGATGGCCTGGACCCCCGCGTCTGCGCCCGCGCCATGGCCGCCGCCCAGCGCCTGGCCCCGGGACGCACGCGCCTGAGTACGACGCGTACGGAGCCGGTGCTGCTGCGCCTGCAGATGCCGGTGATCTGGGAACACGAGAGCGGCAGCGAGCAGGGTCTGCTGCTGACCGTCGCCGAGGAGCAGCGTCTGGTCACTGCCGCCACCAGCGCCTTCAATCGCCAGCTGTGGCTATGGCTGGGCGGCGCCGCCGCCCTGCTCACCCTGGCGCAGTGGCTGATCCTGCTCTGGGGCCTGGGCCCGCTGCGCCGCCTGACCGGTGATCTGGGCGACCTGGAGCGCGGCGAGCACGCCCGCCTGGACGGCCCCTACCCGCCCGAGCTGCAGGCCCTGGCGGACAACCTCAACCGCCTGCTGGAGCGCGAACGCGCCCAGCGCAGTCGCTATCGCAACCGCCTCGCCGACCTGGCCCACAGCCTGAAGACCCCGCTGGCGGTGCTGCGCAGCGAGACCCGGCCCGACGCCGAAACCCTGCACCAGCAGCTGCAACGCATGGATCGCATCATCGATTATCAGCTGCGCCGCGCGGTGGGCAGCCCCGGGCAGGCGGTTGGCGGGCGCCAGCCCCTGGCGCCACTGCTGCGGGAGCTCGCGGACACCCTGCGCAAGGTCCACGCCGGCCGCGACCTGGATATTCAGGTGGAGGTGCCCGGTGAACTGCAACTCGCCGGGGACCGGGAGGACTTGCTGGAAGTGCTGGGCAACCTGCTCGACAACGCCTGCAAGGCGGCGCGATCACAAGTGCGTATCGGGGCGCGGCGCCGCGGCCGCCTGGTGGACATCGATGTCGATGACGACGGCCCCGGCGTCCCCGCCGAACAACAGCGCAACATCCTCGAGCGCGGCCAGCGCGCCGATATCTATGGCGAGGGCCATGGCATCGGCCTCGCGGTGGTCATGGACCTGGTGGAAAGCCACGACGGCCGCCTCGACATCAGCCGCTCGGACCTCGGCGGCGCACGTTTCCGGCTGGGCTGGCCCGCGGCCGCCGACTAGCCTGGCCCGGGCTCAGTCGCCGTCGAGCACGCAGTGCTTGGCGTAGTCCGCGGCCTCATTGGCGCTCCAGTCGGCCTTGGACTTGGCATCCATCATCTCGCACCAGGCGGCGCTGCCGATCACTTCCGGCGAGCAGGCGCCCAGGCCGAGGCTGAGCAGGGGTGCGGCCAGCAGGGCCGCGAGCAGAGTCTTCCGTTGCATGGCGTCGTTCTCCTTGGTGAGCACCTCCGCTGGCGGAGGCGGAACCACCGTGGACGCGGACGCCCGGTCCACAGTGGGCGAGGGCTGCCCGGGTGGCCGTCTAGACAGCCATCAGGTACAGCCAGATGACACAGCCCAGACCAACCAGCCAGACCAGGGAGCGCAGGATGTCCAGGTTGGCAAGATAGAACACCGCGTGCAGTACCCGCGCCACCACGAACAGCACCGCGGCGATGGTCGCCTGACTGCCGGTGGCCCCCGCCAGATGTGCCACCAGCACCGCGCCGGTGAACAGCAGCAGCGCCTCCCAGGCGTTCTGCTGCGCCGCATAGGCCCGGGCCCCGGCGCCTTCGAGCCGCGCCGCCTGCAGCCTTGGCTGCTTGTTGTCGACCTGGCCAAACTGCTTGTTGCGGTGATAACCGCCGACCCAGGACAGCGCGATCGGCAGCAGGGCGACAATAAAAAGACACCAGAACGGGGTGGTCATGGATGCGAGTTCCTCGTCAATCCCGGAAGGCGGCCATCAGGCCCACCAGGTCGTCGGCGTGCTCTTCCTCGGTCGCCAGCAGCCCTTCCAGCATGCGCCGGGTAGTCGGGTCGTCGTTGCCGATGAACTGGATCATTTCGCGATAACTGTCGATGGCAATGCGCTCGGCGACCAGGTTCTCCTGGATCATGTCCATCAGCGTCTCGCCCTCGACATACTCGGAGTGGCTGCGGCTGGCCATGCCCTCGGGGGAAAAATTGGGTGCGCCACCGAGCTGCACAATACGCTGGGCAATCTGATCGGCGTGCATCTGCTCCTCGTTGGCGTGCTCGAGGAATTCCGCCGCGGCGGTCTGCGCGTTGGCGCCCTCGGCCATGTAGTGATGCCGCTTGTAGCGCAGCACACAGATGATCTCTGTGGCCAGGGCTTCGTTCAGCAGCTTGATCACGGTTTCGCGATCCGCACCGTAGCCCTCGGTGACGGCGCCACGCTCCATGTGTTCCCGCGCACGCTTGCGCAGGGTTTTGATATCAGTCAAAAACGGCTTCTTGCTCATGGTATCGCGTCCTCCTGCAACCTGGGATCCGGAAAAAACCGGCGCATGCGTTCCACTCTAACCCAGGCTGCAGGGGCTGGCCAAATCCAGCGGGGATCAGTCAGCCTGCTTATACCGAGAGCTGCCCACCATCGATGACCAACTGCGTGCCGGTGACAAAGCGTGCCTCGTCACTGGCCAGGTAGGCGATGCTGCCGGCGATCTCCTGGGGCTCCGCATTGAACGGGGTGAGGGGAAACACCCGGCCCATCACCTGCATGTCGACCCCTTCCGGCATGCTGAAGGCCTTGCTCAGGGGGGTATTCACGCCGCCGGGGCAGACCGCGTTGACACGCACGCCCTTCGATGAGAACTCCGCCGCCAACGCGCGGGTGATGTTGCTGACGCCGGCCTTGCTGGCGCAATACGCGGCGTTGTAGGGAATGCCGGTAAGGCCGGCGACGGAGGACACATTGACGATGTTGCCCTGGCTCGCCAGCAGGTGCGGCATGGCCAGCTGGGTCAGCACGAACACGCTGGTGAGATTGACCGCGATGATCTTGTCCCAGTCCTTGCGGCTGATTTCAGCGAAGTGCTGAAAGTGGCCGATGCCGGCGATATTGCAGAGGATGTCGAGGCGGCCAAAACGCGCCACCACCGCCTCCACCGCGGCGGCACAGGCATCGCTGTCGGTCACATCCAGGGGGTGAGCGACGACATCGTGGCCGGCGGCGGCAATGCGCTGCACCTGTTTTTCAAGTTCCGCGGCGTTGACATCGCAGGCGAGAATCGACGCGCCCTCACTGGCCAGCCGCTCCACCGTGGCCAGGCCAATGCCCGAGGCCGCGCCCGTGATCAATGCCACCTTGTTGTCGAATCGATTCATCGCCTTGCTTCTCCTTGTTTCAGCCGGCACGTTTCACCGGAACGAGACGGTCAGTAACCCGCGGGGCAGGCCACCACCATGGACAGTGCGGGATCATACCGCGATGGCGCGAGCCCGCCCATTGGCGGACACGCGGGAATCGATCGGAAACAGGGATGGGTCAAGAACTTCAGGCCGGGCGCTGGCTGCGCCCCCGAAAACGGGCGTGATCACGCACCGCATCCCAGGCCTCGAGCACCGGGGCAAACTCGCGGGGACGACTGGCATGCAGCACGATACCATCCGCACCCGCATTGAACTGGTCCTGGAAGCGCGCGGCACATTGAGCCGCACTGCCCACCGCAGCGGGCAGCCACTCCGCCGGAATCAGCCGCTCGATCTCCGCCAGTTGCTCCAGGGTGGCGACACTGTCGATGCCGCCGGCCATGCCCGCCACCACCGGTGCCTTGCGGAAGGCCTCGAGCTGGCGCTCGTCCCAGCCATTGATGGCCAGCAGCAGCTCGCCGTAGCCCGGGGCCTGCAGATAGGTGGCCATGCGCGCCACCAGGTAGCGCAGGCGGGTTTCCTCATCCGGCTCGCAGGCGGTGGCGAGCACGCTCCACACCTTGACCGACGCCGGGTCGCGCCCGGCGCGCTCGGCCCCCTCACGCACCAGCCTCACCGCGCGGGCCAGCGCCTCATCGGAGAGAAAGGTGTGCAGGATGACACCGTCGAACACCTCGCCGGCAAAGGCCAGGCTGCGCGGCCCGAAGCCGACGAACATCAGCGGGATGTCCTCATCCAGCCAGTCGGTCATGTGCAGGTAGGGGTACTTGCCGAGGGGGCCGTCGTAGCCCATCACCCGCTCGCCGCGCCAGAGCTTGCGCATCATGTCGGCAAAATCCCGCAGGTGGGCATTGCTGACCTTGGGGATGCCCCAGAGGTCATAGCGGATGCCGACGCCGCGGGCGACCCCGAGGGCGAAGCGACCGCCCGTCATGCGCGCCGCCGTGGTGGCCAGAGCCGCGGTGTCCATGGGGTGACGCAGGTTGATGTTGGTGGCGGCGGTGCCGATCACCAGGTTGCGGCTCGCAGCCGCGGCGGCGCCGACACAGACGGCGGCCTCCTTGACATCAAAGCGCTCGGAGATCCAGGCGGAGCCCACGCCCAGCGCCTCGGCGTCGCGCACCTCGTCGATCAGGTCCGCCGGCGTGCGGGTATGCCCCGGCAGCATGTAGAAGCCCAGTTCCGGAAAACGCACCGTGTCCATGTTTCCTCCTGCAGCGGCAAACCCGTACCCGGATTTTATTTATTAGCACCATTAATAAATTTATTATGGGAGCCCACCGGCGGCGCCGTCAAGACCAGCCGCCATCGCACACGGGCCAGAAATCAGCCAGAAATCAGGAAGACATCGCATGAGTCGCAAACCCCGCGCCGCGGACACCCGGCGCCGTGGCCGCCCGCCGGGCACCAGCCGCGCCGCCATCCTCGACTGCGCACTGCAGTTGCTGCGCGAGGAGGGCAGCGCCGGATTCAGCCTGCGCCGTCTGGCGGCGCGGCTGGGGGTGAGCGGCCCCAGCCTGTACAACTATTTTCCCGACAAGCAGGCGCTGTTGCAGGCCCTGGCGGAGCTGGCCCTGGGCGCACCCGATGCCACCACGCTGAAGGGGGGCTGGCAGCAACGCCTGCGCCATTGCCTGGACCAGTTGCGGCAGCAACTGCTGCACCACCCGGAGCTGCTGCCCCTGCTCAATCAGGCACTGCCGGTGGAGCGCGTGCTGGCCCTGGTGGAGCACCTGGCCGCGCCGATACGCGAGGCGGGCATCGCCCCCGGCGCGGCGGCACGCCATGCCCAATCCCTGCTGTGGATGACCCTGGCCTTTACCGACTTCGAGGTGCGCTCGCGCCAGCCGGAGATTGCCGACCGCTTTCGCGCCGTGGATGAGCACCGGGCCCTGCTGCGCCACCTGGACCTGGACCGGCATGACCGCCTGTGGCGGGAGACGGTGGAGCGAAATATCCGCGGGCTGGGGGTCGGCTGATATGGCCCGGCAGGGGGTGGGTGATCCGCTTCCAGGACCTTCCGGCGACAGGGATGTCGCCGGAGAGCCTACATGGACGTACTTGTAGCGTGTCCTGGAAGTGGATCACCCACCCCCGGCCAGAACGCCAGATATCGACGCCTACGCTTCCGCCTGCTTTTCCCGCGCCTTGATCCAGCCCTTCATCATGCGCCCCATATTGGCCGGGTTGTAGGCATCCTCTTCGTAACTGAACAGGCCGTTACCCGCATAGTGGAGGATGGTGATGTTCGGCTCCTGGTGGATGCAATTGTCGGCCAGGTCCTCCATGCGGTTCATGACCTCGCAGAAGATCCAGCCCTTCTCCACATCAATGCTGTACCAGGTCACCGGGAACGCCCTCATATGGCAGGCGGGGTACTCCGCCATGGTGCGGGTGATCCAGTCGCGGATGCGCTCCCGCCCCCAGAAGCGGCCGAAGTGGTGTTCATAGTAGGTGGCGTCCTCGGTGAAACAGTTCGCCCAGTCCGACCAGTCGCCGGTCTGCGCACCGCGCAGCGCGGCCGCCTGGTAAACGTCGAAGGCGCGTTCCAGTTCATCCCGGGTCCAGCGTGCCATAGTGACTCTCCTCCAGTGGTTTATTGTCGTTGTGGTCTGATCATGGATCACCTGCCCTGCTCTCCTCTACCCTGCCCCGCCCCGCCCTGCCCCGCCAGCTCCCAGGCAGGCCTTACTCCAGGGTTTCGAGCTCGCGGAACAGCGGCCCGAGCAGGTCGCGCAGCAGGGCCTCGTCCGCGTAGATGCGCTCACCGGTGAGCAGGCTGCCGTCGCCCGCCGGATCGGCATAGAGCACACCGAGCATCACCCGCTCCCCGGTGTCATCGTCCAGCCGCAGCGCGTACTCCTGCGTCAGGCTCCAGGGCCCGACCCACTCCTCCAGGGCACGATACCCGCGAATACGCGGCTGGAAGTGGCGAAAGAAATGCTCGTAGTAACGCCGGATGCGATCCCCCCCGAGCAGGCAGGCACGCAGGGTGGGAAACAGATACACCGGCTCCGCCACCAGGGTGGCGAGGGTACCGTCGAGATCCCCCGCCGCCTCACACTCGGCGTGAAGCCGGCCAATGGTGAGCATGTGGCAGGGTACGGATGGGCTCATCTCAACCTCGCAGCGCCCGGCATGACGCGGGCAACAAAGCCGGGGCCAACGCCCCGGATCAGTCAGACCTTCGCCCAGGCGGAGGCGGGTGTCAATGGAGCGATCGGTGGGGATCGGTGGGTGTCCTGTACTTGCTATGCGAGTTGCCGCTCTCAGGCCGGCTCTGTAGCGTACGCCGCAAACACCCCGCGCTGCCCCGCCATCCAGGCGCAACCCTGGCGCCGGTTGCTGCGCAGGATGCGTTCGGGCCGGCCGAGCATGCGCAAGGCACGGCGCTGGATCTTCAGGGCCAGCGTGACCCATTGCTCCGCGGTCACGCCCAGGCGCAGCAGCAGGTCGCCGATGGGGCGGGTAATCCGGCCGCGCTTGTCGGTGCGCGCGATGCGGCCCGTCCAGTCGACCAGTTC
The DNA here is from genome assembly GCA_050485745.1 of Gammaproteobacteria bacterium. Lineage (GTDB taxonomy): Bacteria > Pseudomonadota > Gammaproteobacteria > Pseudomonadales > CAMLJR01 > JBJHBY01. The sequence goes on from JBJHBY010000043.1 coordinate 11,275, forward strand.
GATGTAGGCACGCAGGTTGAAAGGCAAGGCACAAGGGCCAGAGCCACGATCCCGCTCCTGAAAGGGCATCAGTGAAGGCGTAACCACCGCGTCGATGGCGGCAGGGTCCTCGCATCGTCGCACCTCAACCGTGTCGTGTCGGGCGCCGGTCTCCGGCATCGTGGTCGGCAATAACGATTCCGCGCCGCCCACCTCCCGGGCCACCTCGAACAGGCGCGCCTGAACGGAGGTGAAATCCGAGGTGTCCAGGCCATCCGCCAGGCAGGCGCGGACCGGGTTCAGGTCGACGTAGGCCATGCAGGACAGCAGCGCACTCTCGTCCAGCAGCGCCTGGCTGCGAAAGCGGCCCTCCCAGAAGCGGCCGCTGCACTGGTCTTCGGCGTTGGCGGCCCGGGCGATGGCCTCGTTGATGCCGCGCATAAACCAGCTCAGGCTGGCCAGGCGTTCACGCCAGGTGTCGACGATCGACCCGAGTAGCTCCCGCTCCATCGGGTACAGTGGCAGACCGGCGCGGTAGCGCTGCACCAGCGCCGGGCCCTTGTACTGCCGGCACCAGCGCTCGATGACCTCGTCATCCGTCCAGGCCCGGGCCCGCGCCGTATCGACGTGCAGCACCAGGTGGTAGTGGTTGCTCATGATGGCATAGGCACAGATGTCGATCGCGAACATCCCGGCCAGCACCTGGAGCCGATCCACGATCCACTGGCGGCGGTGTTCGAACGAGCGGCCCGTAAGGCGATCCTCGCCACACAGAAACGCACGGCGCACGCAACGGCTGATGCAGTGGTAGTAAGGGGTGTCGTCTACCGACACCAATGCACGACGGGGCAACGTCATCCTTGACCTCCTTCAAAACCCCGAAATCCCTTCAGGGTGCAAAACCGATTATCGACAAACTCAACAGCCTGTCAACAATCGGTGGGTGTCCTGTATTTTTTGGTGTCCTGTATTTTTTCCGACCGGGTTCCAGATCTCCTGAATGCTTTCATTCACCTTGTCCTGAGACCGGCGCCACAACGCCTCGGCCTGCTCCGGACTCACAACACCATTCCTGGCAATCTCCTCCCGCGCCCGCTGCATCCCCACGTTCACCACCTTCGTGGCCGCATGCATCACCGCGCTGTACGCCGCAGCCTCGAAGCTGAACTCGCGGTTGTACACCACCGCACGCACCGACTCGGTGATCATCCCGGAGGTGAAGCCGGCGGCAAAGCCGCCCGCGATCTGCCCGATGGTGTTGTCCCCGAACACCGACAGCCCGCCGACTGCGTCGCCGATGCGGTTGCTCAGCGGTGCGCTCAGACCCGCCGCCGCCACCCCGGCGAAGTCGAAGCTCCGGCCCGTCAGCTGTGAGCCGATCAGCTCCGCGGTGCTGGCGCGCAGCAGGCTCTGGCCGATGCCGTCCTCTACACCCATCTTGCCCAACAGCGATCGCCCGGCGCTGGTGCCGTCCAGCGCTCCCCGGGTCAGGCCCGCCGTGGCCACCGCCATCCAGTCGAAGGATTTCTGCCCGCCCAGGTACATCGACACGCCCTGGCCCACGGCACTGGCAGTCGCGCCCTGGACGAAACCGCTGGCGAATTCGCCCAGGCTTTTACTGACCTCGCCGAAGAAGTCACCGACCTTGCCCGCCAGGCCTTCCATGCCCTCGGCCACACCGAAGGTGACGGCGCCGGCCATCGCGCCCCTGCCCTACCCCCTTGAGGAAGAGAAAACAAGGAAGCAAAATTTACTGGAAACCAAGCCCCGGAGTCGCTCCATGCTTGCCAAGCTCACCTCGAAAAACGGGCTCACGCTGCCGAAGGCTGTGGTGGCCAGCGTTGAAGTGGCGGAGTATTTTGACGTCACGGTCGAGAATGGCCGGATCATCCTTACGCCGGTCCGCATCCAGCAGGCCCAGGCTGTCCGCGACAAGCTGGATCAACTCGGTATCACGGAACAGGATATTGACGACGCAATGGCCTGGGCACGTCGCTGATGGCGCTTCGAGTCGTGCTCGCCAATTCCCGGGGCTGCTAATGACTGCAGAAGAACCCGGGCGTGAGCTGTCCCTGAACCCCTAAAGCAACATCCCCACCCCGCGCAGCCCCAGCAACAGCAGGGCCAGGCTGGCCAAAACCAGCAGCCAGCCGAGGGCGGCGCAGAGGGCCCGGTGCAGGCGGCGCTTCAGGCGTTGCCACCAGCCCATTCCGGGGCCTCCGGGGGGTGGCAACTGGTGGTAGAGGGGCACCAGCCAGCTCAGGCTCAGCAGCCAGCCGAACAGCGCCGCCACGGGCAGCAGCCAGGGGTCGAGGGCCGGGTCGGCGCGGGCGATCAGGGCGATGAACAGGGCCAGGCTGGCCAGGGCCAGGGCGGCGAGCAGCCAGCGCAGGGGGTAGAGTGTGCGGGCGAGGGATTGCAGGCGTTCAAGCATGGCCCCAGCATAGCGCAGTGAAGGCAGCCGACGCAGCAGGGGGCCGCGGTGCAGGCATCGCCGGCGAGGATGGCGCGCGGCAGCGCCAGGGCCAAGGCCACACACTGCCGGCGCGGCACAATTGGCGTAGACTGGTCCTGAGCCCGCTCGACGGGCATTCGCCCCACTGGCCGTGGAGATCGCCACCATGAACAACGCCGCCCGCGTACGCGACGTGATGATCAACAACCCGCCCACCGTAAGCTGCGGCGCCGCACTCGGCGAGGTGGTGGACGCCCTGCTCAGCCACGGCGTCACCGGCCTGCCGGTGGTGGATGCGAACAAGTGCGTGGTCGGCTTTGTCTCCGAGCACGACTGCATTCATACCCTGCTGGTGTCGAGCTATCACTGCGAGGGCGCGCCGGTGGTGGACGATGTCATGCACAGCGGCGTGCTGTCGGTCGGCCCGGACGATTCGATCGTGGACCTGGCCCAGCGCATGGACAAGGACAAGCCCAAGATCTATCCGGTGGTCAGCGAGGGCCGGCTGGTAGGGCTGGTGACACGCAGTGCCATCCTCAAGCACCTCGCCACGGAGCGTGCGCACTGTGACTGACTGCGGCGGACAAGCAAGCCGGAAAAGCGGTCGGGCTTGCAATCACCCGCCCCCCGGTTTAGCGTCGAGTAAACGGACAGGCCGGCACCGCGCCGGCAACGTGTGACAGGAGGATAGCCCGATGAAGGCAACCCGTAGCGCGGCCCTCGCCGCAACCCTGATGTTGGCCCTTTCCGCCCCCGCGATGGCCGCCAGCTGCCCGATGCTGGCCGCGCAGATCGACAGCCGGTTGCAGGCGCAGGAGGTGTCCGACAAGGAACGCAAGAAAGTGGAGAAACTGCGCGAACGCGGCATGAAATACCACGCCGATGGCGATCACGCCAAGGCGGAAAAGACCCTCAACAAGGCGCTGAAAAAACTCGACAAGTCCTGAACAGCGGCGCCATCCCGCAGTAACATGGGGCGACACCCGGCCCGGATGACGCCCCATGCAGCCTCCACTGTCCCTCGACGCGCTCCGCGTTCTCGATGCCATCGACCGCCGCGGCAGCTTTGCCGGTGCCGCGGACGAGCTGCACCGGGTGACTTCGGCCATTTCCTATACGGTGCAGAAGCTGGAGGAGGATCTGGACGTCGCGCTGTTCGATCGCAGCGGCCATCGCGCGCGACTGACCCCGGCGGGGCGACTGGTGCTGGAGCGCGGCCGCGAACTGCTGGACAGCGCCAGCCAGCTCGCCGCCGACGCCCGACAACTGGCCTCGGGCTGGGAGCAGCAGCTGAGCATCGCCCTGGATGCAATCTATCCGGAGGCCCTGCTGCTGCCCCTGGTGCGGCGTTTTCTGGACAACGGCGGCGAGACCGACATCCGCCTGGCCAGCGAGGTGCTGACCGGCCCCTGGGATGCGCTGGAAAGCGGGCGTGCGGACATCGCCATCGGCTCCGGGCAATTCCGCCTGCCGCGCCCCTTCCGCACCCGGCGTCTGGACACGGTCCAGTTCATCAGTGTCGCCGCGCCCCAGCATCCCGTCTTCGAGGATCCCGAACCGGCGCAGAACCTGCACCGGCACCGCGCCGTTCCGCTGGCGGACACCGCGCGCAGCCGCGCCACTCACAGTGTGCGTCTCGGCGTGCATCAACCCAGCCTGACGGTGAGCCACTTCAGCACCAAGCTGGCGGCACTGGAGGCCGGCCTGGGTATTGGCGCCATGCCCGAATACCTGCTCAGGGACGCATTGCAGGCGGGTCGTCTGCGCCGCATTCCGCTGCCAGAGGAGCCGCCCATCGACATGCTGCTGGCCTGGCACCCGGGGCAGACCGGCCGCGCCAAGCAGTGGTTCCTGCGCGAACTGCCGCGCTGTTTCACCGAACTGCGGGATGCCCCCGGCACCTGAGCACTGTATTGAGGTGCGGGTTCAGCGCCCGCCGAGGTGCTCGCGCCCGTGGGGGCGGGTGAAGTCCAGCGCCGGCCCCTTGGGTACGATGCGGGCGGGGTTGATGGTGTCGTGGCTGTAGTAATAATGGCGCTGGATATGGTCCAGGTTCACGGTTTCCGCCACACCGGGGTACTGATACAGGTCACGCAGATAGGCGCTCAGGTGGGCATAGTCCTCAATACGGCGCAGGTTGCATTTGAAGTGGCCAAAGTACACCGCATCAAAGCGCACCAGCGTGGTGAACAGGCGCCAGTCCGCCTCGGTCAGGCGCTCGCCCAGCAGATAGCGCTGCCGTGACAGGCGCTCGTTGAGGGTATCGAGGGTCGCGAACAGGGCGTCGAACGCCTTCTCGTAAGCCGCCTGGCGCGTGGCGAAGCCGGCCCGGTAGACGCCGTTGTTGACCGTGTCGTAAACACGGGCGTTGATCAGGTCGATTTCGCCGCGCAGCTCGGACGGATAGAAATCCAGGGTATTGCCGGTGAGGCCATCGAAGGCCGTGTTGAACATGCGGATGATGTCGGCGGATTCATTGCTGACGATGCAGCCGGTTTGCGTATCCCAGAGCACCGGCACGGTGACGCGGCCGCTGTAGTCGCGCTGGTGGCGGGTATAGACCTGATGCATGAACGCGCTGTCGTGCAGGTGGTCCCCCGTTGAGCCGCTGTCGCGGTCGAAGGTCCAGCCGTGCTCCAGCATCAGGGGGCTGACCACGGACACCCCGATCAGCGCTTCCAGGCCCTTGAGTTTGCGGAAGATCAGTGTGCGGTGGGCCCAGGGGCAGGCCAGGGAGACGTACAGGTGGTAGCGCCCGGCCTGGGCGGGAAACGCCCGGGCGCCCTCCGGTGGATTGTCGCCGTCCGCGGTGATCCAGTTGCGACACTGCGCGCTCTCGCGCACGAACTCGCCACCGCTGGCTTCCGTGTCGTACCACTGGTCGCGCCACTCACCCTTGATCAGCAGGCCCATCTCGTCACACCCCTTTTTCCGACTCGTTGAAACTCAAGACTAACGAGGGCCCGGGGCCACTGAAAGCAGGGATTTCTGACCAGCTTGTTGAATCCCGTTGAAGAGCCGCCACACAAAGAGTAGCGGCAGCAAAGGAGAGTCATGCGTACCGGCCGACCAGATCATGCCAGCGGCACAGGGAGGTGCCACCGCCGAGCCTGCTCGGCGCGATTAAAAAAGCAGACCTGCAATCCAGAGCAGGGTGAGCAGCAGAAAACCCAGCGCCAGCTCAGCGGTGAAACCGCGCTCACCCCTCAGCATGACGCGGCGCAGCCACTGGCGCCAGCCGCTGCCGCGGCGTTGCCAGGGCGCCCGCCAACCGCGCCAGCCACGCCCCAACACCCCGGCCAGGGCGAGGGCCGCACGGCGCAGCCGGGCCACAAGCGGCTCGATCAGGGCGAGCACATCCCCCGGGGGAATCTCCGGTGATATCGAGCGTATCGAGCGCACCACAGGACGCCAGCGCACAGCGAGCAGGGCCAGCAGCAGCCCCGCCAGAATGGGCCACAGCAGCGCGGGTGACAGCAGGGCCACGGCCCCCGGCAGCACGGCTCCCGGCAACAGCCACCAGCCCAGCCCCCCCAGTGCCACCAGGCCCAGCCAGGGCCCGGTCAAACCTGGCGTCGCCCCGCCCCGGGGCTGCTCCCCTTGCCCTTGCTGTTCCTGCCGGGGGAACAGGAGCCACAGAAAGCGTGCCATCAGCAGAGTGGTGCCCACCGCCGCCAGGCTGAGCAACAGCGGCAAGCTGCTCCAGAACCCGGACAGCGCCACCTCGGCAAGGGCTGATTTCATCGCCTCCTTGGCCGCGGCACCACTGCTCAGGGGCAGGCCCGCGAGGCTCAGGGCAGGCCACAGCTGGGCGGGCCAGAACCACCAGGGCCGCGAGGGCTGTCGGGCGACACCGACCGCGAGGAACAACGCCCCCTTGGCCAGGCCATGGTGCAGGGCGTATAACAGCAGCGCCGGAAACAGCAACGGCCAGGCCTGGGGCAGCCACAGGCCAAGGCCGATGAGTACAGTCAGCAAGCCCATCTGGCTGACACTGGAATAGGCCAGCACGGTCTTCGCGTCGCGCTGCAGCACCCCCACCAGGGCTGCCCCGAAGGCCGCGAGCAAGCCCAGCAACACCACACCCTGCCCCAGCGGCAGGGCGATGATGCCCAGCGGCAGGGTCAGCAGCCAGCCGAGCACACCGGCCTTGATCATGGCGCCACTGAGCACCGCCGAAGCCGGTGTCGGCGCCACCGGGTGAGCCAGCGGCAACCACATGTGCAACATCGGCAAACCCGCCTTGACGCCATAGCCTGCCAACAGCAGGGGTACGATCCAGCCGCGCCACTCGGAGCCGGCAATGGCTGCGGGCAGGTCGGCCAGCAGGGGCAGGGGCAGATCCCGCGCCGCGAGCAGCAGCCCGGCGAGGATGAACCCCTCCCCCATTACGGCCATGATCAGGT
>JBJHBY010000044.1:0-17715 GCA_050485745.1 Gammaproteobacteria bacterium
GTTCAAAGTATCTACGAGGGAATGTCAGAAGAGCAGAAGGAAGCACTACTTGTTCATTACATGAGGCTTGATGAGGCCAGGGCTTTGGACAGGTTGCTTCAAAGCATCCTTGAAAAGAGGGAGGGGGCGGCTTTTATCAGCGAAGGGGTTTCCGCTGGATTTCTTTCGGTTACCCATAGATCGGGGTCGGGTTACTCGTTGATCGAGTTATCATCCCTGATGGGGGATGCGGGTGCGGTGAAGTATCTGATGGATCATCATCGGGGCGACGTTGAGGATCCGGATCTTGTTTCTGCTTTTGATCTGGCCTGTATCAACGGGAATTCAGAGGCCTTGAGCCTGATTCTGAATGAATTCAGAGTCTCCTGGGATCCCGACAGAAAGTGGGCTGCGAGGGAATGTTTGTATCTTTCCGTCAAAAGATCCCGGGTTGATAATTTGAGGGTTCTTCTGGATAAGGGTCTGCTTGATATTCTGGGAGTGGCAGGGTCGGACTTGCTGATAGTGGTGGCAGAGGCTCGTGCTCTCCATGACAAAGTGGAAGAAATGGTGCTGAGAGCCAGGGGCGTTCGTGATACGGCGTTAACCGAATGGCCGGAGTCAATGGCAGAATGATCTGATGATTAACCCGCCGATGAACATTTCCGGGGTAATGGTCCCCTCTCTCGCCTGGGTTTTTGTCCGGAAGTGCTTCAGGATCAGAAGGCAGGGTAAGAGGTCAGGAAATAGCGCTACGCCACGTGGTAATTGGCAGGCTCATGCGGATGATGACTGGGTGATATTGTGAGATTTTGTTTTTTATTCTTGATTCTGTTTTCTTCCCTCTCATTCTCGAGAGAGGACTACGGCTTGATCGAATATCTTGAATCTTTGACGGAGTCGGAGCGATACGAGTTATTGAAAAAATATATGTACGAGGAGTATGAGAGGGATGTCGATATCCTTCTGCGCAGAAATATTTCAGCTAAAAGTGGTGTGGACTGGATATCGGGATTTATTGATGATGGTGTTATAGAGGTAAACAGGAGAATCAGTGGCGGCTATTCATTGATTGAGTATTCTGCGCTTATGGGGGACTCTGATTCTGTCGAACTGATTCTGAGCAGGTTTTCCGAGGATGTGGATATGGCTGGTGTCGAGTCTGCTTTTTCTTATGCTTGCCTGAACAGGGAGATGAGTGTTATTCAGGTGTTCTTCCGTAATATTTCGGAGGGTGATCTCGCTTTTCATGGAGAAAGTATCTACACCGATTGTCTTGCCACTCTTGTTGATGGGCTGTATCTGGACGAGGTGGCAGGGTTCCTTGAGGTATGCCGATCGGTGGATTGTGGTGTTGATCTGGGCAGGATTGAGGGGCTGATTGATCAGAAAGAGATGAGTGTCGAGAGATTAAGAGCAGTGCTTTCTGAGTAGAAGGGGTTCCTGCATTAATCTGATGTGTGTCAATTTTGTCTTTGATTTATTGGGCGGTCGGTCGTTCGATGCCAGTAGCAATATTGGCGGAATCCACGTCATATAAAAAGTTGACTACAGAGCGAAGATCAAGAAGAAAATAAAACATGATCGCTAAGGTTGCTAATATTGTGCGCAGGTTATCCTTTTTTCTTTTTTCTGCCTCTATTATTCCTGTGATGTGTAATGCGGAAGTAATGATGCCTGACTTTCGTTCATTCTATTTTCATGAGTTTTATTATAAAACAATCCTTCCTGAGACTTTTGGTAATGTGAAAATAATTGTCAAAGAGAAAGGGGGGGCAGGAGTGTTCAATACTGGGCTTTTGAGACCCTTGGCAAGAGATCTGTGGTTGAGGTCGAGGATCTTGGTGGTGTAACTGACTTGAGTTTGCCAGATATTAGCGTATCAAATTCTCTGGAAAACGCTGATGGAACAATTCAGGGCTTCAGGGTCTCGTTTGAATATGGTGTGCCGTTCAATATTGAGCTCATTGACGTTCCTGGTTGTGGCTCCCCGTGTTATGTGTCTGTGAGGTCGGTTATCACGTTTTCGGTAAGCAAAAATGGTGAGGCGGGTGTTGAAAGATATAATCCTGCCTTGGAATAGGTCGTGGGGTGCGGGAGTCAAAAATTTAAAAATTCAGGGAAGGTGTGTTCGAAATTCATGCCTGGATTTGGCGTAATCTATGATTAGGCGTATCGCTCTTGGATCTCTTGTCGCAGTCGCTTCGTATCTGCTGATCACCGTGTACGTAATTTCGAGAGTGGATTCTCTCACATTGGCCCATTTAACGATGGATTCCTGGAGAGATCACTATGTTGATCACTCAGTTCCCGTGTCTCCTGTTAACAATCTTGCCGCATGGTATGTAATTAATAATAGAGGTAAAGAAAGATTCTCTGACCTGGATGATGAGTTGGGTGTGGGTATAGACGCTATTCTCGGTTTGAATTGGCAGATCGGGGAGAGAGATGGCGAAAAGGTTGTAAGACTGGCAAGGCTGTTTTTGGATAATGGGGCGAATGTAAATTTTGTTGGCAGGTATACGGGTTGCTCGGCATTGCACCAGGCTCTGGCAAGGCGCGATAAATTTTCGGTTGAGTTTTTAAGAGAAAACGATGCTGATTTTTCTTATCGTTCTGTAAATAGTAAATCGCCGAAGTTTTGCCAGTTAAGTCCAGAGGAGGTTCTGGAGAGAGTTGGCGATAATGAACAGTTTTGGGAGGGTCATGAGAGTCCGTGGAGTTCAGCGGTTAGCACAAATGAAATCGTTGCCGAAGAATAAATAGCCGGTTAGCAGGCGCTTCAGTATGAGGATTTGTGGTCGACCATAATCATGCCGCTCTGTGGGTGGTTTCTGATTGGAGACTAATTCGAGGTGGTTGGCAATTCTGGATATTTAATATACAAGCTCTCAACGCTGAGTGAACAGATATTATTCTCATTCTTCTGATTCTCTGCCCTGATAGACAAGTCGGCGCCCTTTCTCAGCAAATAGCCAGCTGCTTTAAAATTCTCGCTGGCAATTAAGTTTCTAACAGGGGTGCAGCCATTAATAGGGCTTTTGTAATTGATATCCGCTCCAGCTTTAATAAGTATATTGGCAAGATTTTCTGCATCCTTGTAAGCTATATCTGGGTCCAATGTAAGGTATAGTATAAGGCTGATATCTGAACCAAACTCACTCTCTAGCTCTCGAACTAGATTAACAGCTCTTTTTTCAATTAAGTAAGTAGAAATGGAGTTGTTAAGCGGCAAAGGAATAACGCCAAACTCGTGATGCTGTGTCCAGGGTGTTAACGCTATAAAAGGAATGGTAATTGCATTCAGGCGAGCAATAAGAAGTATATTTAATGCCCATATCGTCAGTAAGACGATGCCGATGCAATACATTAACTTTTTCATAAAATAAAATTTATTCGGCACAGGGGTTCCCCTGTAATTTCCGGGATTAAATTAGATGAGCAATTTTTGGTCACTTTTCTCTCGGCTGTATCGATCGAAACGTTTTTCCTGCGGTTTTCTTTCGGTCGGAATTCTGTGCTTTTTAGTCTTCATGGAAGATTATCTGCAAGCAGTGTTCGCATGGTTTTATTGGGGGGGCAATATCTTTGACTTCTGGTACATATATCTATGGGCATTCTGCGTACTATTGATAATCTTGCCGCCTTTGTCGCGTGGGGCATCCTGGTTCCTGCTGGCGTCTGGTATGCCTGTCATGACGTGCTCCATTGTTAAAATTCTTCTCATCGCATTGATCCCTGAGCTTCGTGAGGGTAACCCGGATCGATATTATTCATTTCCCATATCTATGCTTTTCGTTATGTATATGGCGCTGGTATTTCTTGCGCTTTCAAGAAGTGTCAAAGTTACGATCGGTGCATTATCCCTGTCTTCCTTAACCTCTGTGGTTATTTTTATTCAAATTTACGAATACATAGTTCTTCAAATGGTGGGGTCGTAAGCTTGCCCAAATGTTAGGCATGTAGAAAGTCAATAATCAAGGATATCCGCACCTCTTGACCCATTCCCAGTGTTCTGATAATTGAAGTTAGAGGGTTGAAAAGAGTTCGGCCCGGCTGAAGATGGCAGACCAGGAGGTTCTTAAGACCCACCCGCGCTCCCTGCTGGTTTCCCTGGGATCCGCACAGAATAGGGGCTGCGACGGACTGCTGATATCTTTCCGTCAAAAGATTCCGGATTGATAGTTCGAGGGTTCTTCTGGATAAGGGTCTGCTTGATGTTCTTGGAGTGGAAGAGCCTGAAGTCAGGAAAAGATTGCTAGAGGCTCATTCATGCTGGTAACTGATCCTTGTGGGATGGGGCGCTCAGCTAAGACGGCGATTCGTGGACGAATTTTTTTGGATTTTGTCCCTTGCTATCGGTATGGTAATAGCCCCTCTGAGCGGACCGCAGGATAGTAGAGATTTATGAGAAATTTTGAATGATGGTGTGGCTATGAGTATGTTATATGCGAGATTACTTGGTGACGCATAAAAAGTTTATGAAAATTTTTGTTCTGGTCGGTGTGTTGGCGATGTTATTCGGCTGCCGGTCCTATGAGCTTTACCATTACGAGGAAATACAAGATCTTATTCTTGGGGGGGAGCTTGTTATCGAGCTTGTACCAACTCGCCAGTTAATGGAAAAGAACGGTAAAAGGATTGCTGTTGAGTCCGCTCCTTACTCTTTGTTGTTTAAATTCTTTAAGAATGAAAAGTTCAGCGATATCAAGTTGGTCGAGCTTGTTTTAACTGGTGTTTCGACTGGGATAAAGATGGATCTATCCTCTTCCAAAAGTATGGGCGCTAGACCATTTTCTGGTACCGACCGTTACTTTGCGATTGCTGTGTTTTCCAAAAAGCTCGCAGGCGATAGCCTGGAGTATGAGGCGTACGACATTAAAGCTTCGTTGATTTTGCGTAATGAGGATGGGTCCATTACAGAAGCCGACCTGGAGTATCGGCTAAAGCCGGAATATAAAACTGATTATCGTAGCGATATCATTGATGGAATGATGGGAATATAGGCAAGTGCGGGGCACCCGCTTATTACAGGAAAACAATAGGTTGTGCGTCGATCCGCGCGACGATCCGGTCCTCGGGTGCCTGGCGCATCGGCTCCGAGACGACGTTGGTATCCAGCAGAATCATTCGAAGTCCACGGCGCGGGCAGGGGCTTTGTCGCGCACCTGTTCAAAGACTGCGAACTCCGCCTCGCTCAGCCTGGCCAGGCGGCCAATGTCAGCGAGCAGGGCGCCGAGCTTTAACCGACCCCCTGGAGCGACGGCTGACTCCAGAATCTCGCGCACCTCGGCCTCCATGCTGTGGCCGTGCCGGGCGGCGCGTACACGCAGGGCGCGATGTACTTCATCAGGCAGGTTGCGTACGGTCAGCATGGCCATAGTCAGAGGCCCCTCTGCATTCGACGCATGCATATTGAGTTATTGCATACCGAGGTTCAAGCGGCCTGGATTCGATGATGCCCACGGCCCAAAACGCAACAAGCCGGGCGAACCCGGCTTGTGCGTTGGGTCGTGCATGCCATTTCAGGGCGTGTAGGTCACGCTGAGAAAGGCCTCGACACCCGGCTGCTTGTAACCCCCGGAGAGCTGGTAGTCGCGGTCGAGTATGTTGTCGATCTTTGCCTGGACCAGCCATTGCGGGTTGAAGCGGTAGCCAGCGCGCAGGTTGACCTGCCCGTAACCCGCCAGGCGGTTCGCGCCTTCCAGGCGACGTCCCTCGCCGCGCAGCGTCATGCCGAGTTGCCATGGGCCGAAGGCGCGGTCCAGGTCGAGGCTGGCGTAACGGCGCGGGCGCCGGGTGAGTTCATCGCCGGTATCGCGGTCTTCGTGGTCGAGCAAGGTCGCCGAGAGGACCACGTCCCAGCCCGCGAGCAGGGTGGCGGCAGTGGCTTCCAGGCCCTGAATGCGGGCGCGGCCGATCTGCTCAAGCTGCCAGGTCATCGGGTTGGAGATCAACAGGTTTTTCACATCATTCTGGAAGATACTGGCGGACCATTGCACACCCAGGTGCTGGCCGCGCACCTCCAGTTCGATGTTCTCCGATTCCTCAGGCCTGAAGTCAGGGTTACCGCCCCAGGGGCCGTAGAGGTCGTTGAAGGTGGGGGCCTTGAAGCCCTCGCTGTAGGAGGCGATCACTCGGATATCACCCGGCAGATTGGCGCCGATGGCGATGTTTCCGGTATTGAAGGTGCCGTACTGGTCGTTATCGTCGTGACGCAGGCCGGCGACTGTGTCGACTACTCCCCACTGGGACTGCAGCTGGCCGTAATAGGCCTTGTTGTCGCGTTCGTCCACATCGTAGGCGGTGAGGCTGGACACCTCGTCGCGGTCGAAGTCGTAGCCCAGTGTCAGCAAGTGCTGTTCATGCAGATTGAGATCGTTCTGCCAGTGATACTGGGTGCGCGTGGTCTTGATTTCTCCGGTATAGGATTCGCGCTCCTTCGAGTCGTCAACGCTGCGGCCATAACGCAGGCTGGAGCGCCAGATTGGCAGGATGCGTGCATCCAGCTCCACGCCCAATGCCTCCACGCGCTGCAGGCGGTGCGGGTTGCAGGTGGCGCAGGCAAAGGCATTGTCATATTCCGCCTTTGATCGGCTGTCCTGATAGAAGGCACGTGCGGTCAGTTGTTCCGTCACACGGTGTTCCATGCTCAGGCTGATGGCGCGCTGGCGGAACGCGTCATCGTCGTCATCCGGGGGCGTTTTGCGGGTCGTGTGATCGGTGCCCCCGGTGTAGAAGTCGGATACGGTAGCGTTGAAGTTGAAGTCCTCCGTGCCGCCACCGACGCTGGCGCTGACTTCACGGGTCTTGTTGCTGCCGATGCCGGCGCGCAGGGTCGGTTGCAGGTCACCCTGTTCGCGCCGGGTGATGATGTTGATCACACCACCGATGGCGTCGGAGCCGTACAGGCTGGAGCGCGGCCCGCGCACGACTTCGATGCGCTCTATCGTCGCCGGGCTCAGCAGTTCCAGGCTGGCGCGCCCGGTGGTGCCGCTGCCGATACGTACGCCGTCGATCATCACCAGGGTGTGATTGGAGTTGTTGCCGCGCAGGAACAGGGCGGTGACCGCACCGCGGCCACCCTCGCGCCCGAAACTGACCCCCGGCACCCGGCTGAGCAGGTCCACCAGGTCCCGGGCCTGCAGGCGTTCGATGTCGGCACGGTCAAAAACGGTGACCGGCGCCAGGGTCTGGCTCAGGGGCTGTGGGGTACGTGTGGCGGTGACCAGGATCTGGTCCGTGTTCTCGGCGAGTGCCAGCGGGCTGGCCGCCAGGGCGCCAGTGAGCAATACGGGCAGCACGCTGCCCCGGTTCGGGTGTGACATGGTCGATCCTCGATTCGTTCAGCCGCTGGTTGCGGACAACATGGAAAACGAATGAGGGAGGGGAGCGTGGAAACGCCAGACGGGCTGACGGTCACGGATGACGCCCTCCGCATCATCGCCGTACAGTACCGATCAGGCTGGTTCCGGGCTCGCCGGCCACAGTACATGTGGCTGGCCTACCGTTGCGGGGGCAGCGCTGGACTTGCGGGGGTTCTCCCGGGCGGGAGCCGCGCACCAGTTTCCCATTGAACCTGCCCCTCCCGCGTGCGGGTGGCAGGCACCTGTTCAGTGGGGCGGCACTCTATGGGGCTGTCACACGCTTGTCAAGGTGATGCGGTGGGCTCAGGCTGGCAGTGACGGCAGCCCGGTGCCGCTGCTGACGGCCTGCAACAGGCTGCGGTGGGCGGGCGCGGGCACCCCGGCCTGCTTCGCGGCCTGCACCACAAAGCCGTTGATGAAGTCGATTTCCGTTGTGCGCCCGGCGAGCACATCCTGCAGCATCGAGGAGCGGTTGGCCGCGGTGCCGTGGATCACTGCATCGACTTCGGTGTCGATCTGCAGCAGCCAGTCGCCGTGGCCGCGCGCCGTGGCGACGGCGTTCAGCTCGCGCAGCAGGGCCGCCTGCCACTGCCGGGCGATGGCGTTGCCGGCGAGTTCGCCATTGCGGCAGCGCAGCAGGGTGGTGAGGGGATTGATCACGCTGTTGACCGCGAGCTTGCGCCACAGCACCGGCGCGATCGGTTCGCAATGGCCCAGGTGCAGCGCCGTCCCTGATAGGGCATGGATCACCTGACCCGCGGCGTCGCGCTCACTCCCGCGCTCGCGGGCGCTGCCGATACGGGTCTCGCCGCTCCCGGCGTGAACACTGTGGAAGCGGTCGCGGCGCCAGGCGCCTTCGGTGCTGCTGCCCTGCAGCAGGCGCACCCCCGGGGGCAGCAGCGGCGCCAGGCGTTCGACCACGCCCAGGCCGTTGTGCAACAGCAGTACAATGGCGTCAGGGGCGAGGCGTCCGCGCAGGGCCTGCAGTGCGGGCAGCACCTGTTGTGCCTTGGTGGTGACCAGCAGGGCTTCGATGGCGGCCGCATTGCCGGGGGTATCACCGGCTCCGGCATCGGATGTCGCACATTCCGAATGCAGAGGCCAGAGCGTGTCCTGTTCATTCTGTGTGATGGTGAGGCCGCCGTGGCGCAGGTACTCCGCCAGGGCCGCGGCGTCGCGCAGCAGCAGGGTGACGGGAAGCCCTGCGGCTGCCATGGCTGTGGCGAACACGCTGCCCAGGGCACCGGCGCCGAGCACGTGCCAGCGCATCAGTGCGGAGCCCCGGGGCAACAGCTGCTCACGGGCTCGCCGCGGGGCTTGAACCGCACCGGGCGGGTGGTAACATCCGCGGGCGTGTCCAGGGGGAGTTCAGCACATGCCATCGTTCGATATCGTGTCCGAAGTGGATTTGCACCAGTTTACCAATGCCGTCGACCAGTCCGCCCGCGTGGTGGAAAATCGTTTCGACTTCAAGGGCGTCGAGGCCCGCTTCGAGCGCGACGGGTTGTCGGTGACGCTGGTGGCTGAAGCCGATTTCCAGTTGCAGCAGATGGAAGACATGCTGCGCGCCAGCCTGATCAAGTGCAAGATTGATCCGCTGGCCATGGAGGCGGGGGAGCAACAAAGCGCGGGCAAGCTGGTCAAGGTGGCGATCAGCATGAAAAGCGGCCTCGAAACCGAGCTGGCGAAGAAGATCGTCAAGCTGATCAAGGAATCGAAGCTCAAGGTGCAGGCCCAGATCCAGGGCGATCAGGTGCGCGTCACCGGCAAGAAGCGGGATGACCTGCAGGCGGTCATGGCGTTGCTGCGCGAGGCCAGTCTGGAGCAGCCGCTACAGTTCACCAACTTCCGCGACTGAGTCGCCTCCCGCCTCGTCAAAAACCTGGAGAATGCGCTGCTCGATCCAGCTGCGCAGGGTCCAGTCCTGCAGGAAGCCGCAGTGCCCGCCGTGATCGGTGACTTCCAGGCTGATCCTGGGGTGTTGTGGCAGCTGCGCGAAATCCTCGTAGAGAATCACCGGGTCATCGCGGCTGGTGATGATATGCGCGGGAACCTGCAAATCCCCCAGCCGCTCCCCGCCGATGGCGTAGCCCTGGAAGTAGCTCAGGGTGTCCGGAAAGTCGGTGTAGCGCGGCACGAAGTATTCATTCATGGCGCGCAGGCTGCTCAGGCCGAGCAGCGCGTCGCCATAGTCATAGAGATCCGGGAACAGCGCCAGCTTGCGCCGCAGGGAGCGCCGCCACTTGCGCCGGAAATAGTCATGGTAGAGGCGCGGTCCGCGTTCCAGCTGGTCCATGGTGCGCGCCGGGTCGATCACCGGGCACACCGCGGCGACCCGCGCCAGACGGATACCTGCCGCTGGTGCGTGCAGCGCCACGCGCAGGGCGAAGTTGCCCCCCAGGGAGAAACCACCCAGAAACAACCGCTCATGGGGTAGCTGCGCCTGGAGGGCGGCAACGGCGCCGACCACCTCCCGGACCCGGGTGGAATTGAACAACTCGCGGTTGAGGTGATGCGTCGGCCCGTGGTCGCGCAGGTTCAGCCGGACGACGTCGTAACCCGCATCGAACAGCCGGCCGCCAGTCGCGACCAGATAGGTGGAGTCCGCACAACCCTCCCAGCCGTGAATCAGAACCGCGAGGCGGCCATTGCCTGCCGGGTGTGGCGACCAGGCGCCGAGCAGGCGCACGCCCTGGCCGCAATCCAGCTCCACCGGGCGAGCCTGCCGCAGCAGTGCACGCGCCCGGCGCCGCGCCAGCCAGCGCCGCGGCCCGGTGCTGGACAGGATCGACTGCAGGTGCGGGTTGCGCAGCAGGGGAGGTGGGCGGTAGGTGGCCATGAGCTCCCGGGGTTCGTCGTGGAAAAGCCCATGATACAAAAAAGTGATACAAAAAAGCCGGCCCGAGGGCCGGCTGCTGTGGCGTGCCGCTGACTCAGCGGTTGTACTCGTAGACGAAGTCGAGACCAAAGGCCCGGGGTTCGTTCCAGGTGTTGACGGCAAAGCCCAGGCCGCCGAAGTCGATGCCGAATTCCCGGTAGTCCTTGTTGGTGATGTTGCGCACCCAGGTGGCTACCCGCATGCGTCCGTCGCGGCCGGCGGGAATGTCCGCCAGGGTGGCGCGGGCGTTGAGCAGCGTGTGGGAATCGGTGCCGTCATACAACACGAACTGCGGATGGTAGGTAAAGTCATCCACGTAGGTGGCGTCCAGGCGCAGGGTCAGGGTGCCGAACCGGAACGGCTCAAACTCGTATTCGATCGAGCCCGAGGCGCTGTGCTTGGGCGCATAGCGGTTGGTGGCGGCGATATCGGCGATGTCCACATTTTCCGTGCCGATCTGGGTGCCGGTGACCGGGTCAAGCAAGGTGGTGATGAACTCGTCGTACGTCACATCCAGGTAACCGTAGCTGGCGGACAACCGCAGCCCCGGCAATGGCGCCCAGAGCACGTCGATCTCCAGCCCCCGGGTGGTGGATTCGCCGGCGTTGACGATCTGGGTGGAGGCGCCGCCAGCACCTGCCTCGAAGGCGGCGACCTGCTGGTCGGTGTAATCCATGTAGAACACCGCCGCGTTCACACGCAGGGAGCGATCCAGCCAGTCGGATTTGAGGCCGATCTCGTAGCTGATGATCTCTTCCTCGTCCACCGGGCTGCGGAAGGAGGTACTGGTGGTGGCGCGGGTGTTGTAGCCGCCCGCACGGTAACCCGTGGCCACCTTGGCGTAGGTGGAGAGATCCGGCGTCCAGCGGTAGTCCACCGTCAGGCTGGGGTTGAACTGGGTCCAGGTATCGCCATCGCTGATGCGTGCCAGGCCGATATCATCGAACTGGTTGACCAGGTAGGTGCGCCGCTTGTCGTAGGTGTAGCGCAGGCCCAGGGTGATATCCAGGTCGTAGTCGATGGTATAGGTAAACTGGCCGTAAGCGGCATAGGACTTGTTGTCGGTGCCGTAGGCGAAGTGCGGCTGCCGCACCAGCATCGACGTGCCCATTCCGCTGTTGGGGAGCTGGGGGAGAACATCGCCCGCAAAGGCCTCCAGAGATCTGTCCGGGCCAAAAAGGAAAAGTGTGGGCAGGATCAGCTGCTGCGGGTTGGACTCGTTGGTTTTTTCCTCGAAATAATAGAGGCCAACGTTGTAGAAAAGGTTGTCGTTCATGGCCGTGCCGATGAACTGGAACTCCTGGGTGAACTGCTTCTGGTCACTGCGCCGGCTCGCACCAAACAGGGGAACATTGCTGCCCTGCTGGACGGCGACCGGGGCGCCGTTGGCTGGGGGCAGCACGCTGGCAAGCGTCGCATCCAGGTCAAACAGTGTGGCGCCGTCGGCGACAATGGAGCCGAAGTTCGTGTTATCGACGCCGCCATCCCATTCCCGGTAGGAGGTGATCGACTTGATGGTCAGGTCCGGCGTGGCCAGCCACTCCACCGTCAGGGCGTGCCCGTCGATATCGGAGAAGCTGTCGCGCGGATCGGTCACCTCGATGGGGATCCTGCGCTGCCGGCTCTGGCTGGCGATGGCCTGTGCCTGGGCGTAGGCGTCCCCACCCAGCGCAACATGCAGGTCGCGGACATGGGAGAGTTGCTCCATCGACGGGTTGCTCTGCCGTTCGGAGCGGTCGAAGGTGTAATCCACGGTTATGTCGTCGGTCGGCGTCCAGCGCGCGGCGAAGCGGAAGGCCTCGGACTCCCGGTCGCCCAGGCGGCCGCCATTGATGCTGCTGCGCATCCAGCCGTCCTGCTCGGACTGCATGTAGGACAGCTTGAAGGCGAAGTCACCCACCTTGGGGGTATCGATGGTGGTCTGGCTGCGGCGGTAGCCATAGTTGCCGAAGGACAGCAACTGCTTGAAGGCGAAGTCGCCGCGGGGCTTCTCGGTGATGATGTTGATGGCACCGCCGATGGTGTTGCGCCCGAACAGGGTGCCCTGGGGGCCGCGCAGGATTTCAATGCGCTCCAGGTCGACGATGTCGAAGGCCGCGCCGGTGTTGCGGGCGATGTACACGCCATCAAGATACAGCCCGACGGTCGGTTCGACCGCCAGCGATGTTTCCGAGGCCGAGACGCCGCGGATGCTGTAGGAGTAGTTGTCCAGGCTCGACGTCTGCTTCTGCATGCGGACATTGGGAGTGAAGGCCGCGACCGCGCCGGCTTCGAAGGCGCCGATCTGCTCCAGATCCCGTGAGCTGAAGGCCTGCATCGAAATGGGTGTGTCCTGGATGGATTCCTCGGTGCGGCGCGCGGTGACGATGATTTCCTCGAGAACAGCGGTGCGCCCCTGTGCGTAAGCGCCGGGGCTGATGCCGCCGACGGTTACCGCGGCAACGGCGGTGGCGAGTACGGTCGTGCGCACACGATGTGGCCTGAACATGAAGTACCTCCTGCGGATTGGCGTTGTTGTCTGTTCGCTGGATGACGGCCCTGGAGCGCGGGGCCGATCCTGAAGATGCCTGTGGCGGATCCGTTGCCTGGACCTTGATGAGCCCCGGGGTGGCTGAGCAGGGGGCGGGAGGCGACATCTGAATCTGAATTCAATTTCAATAGCAATTATTGAATAGTCTGAAATCAAAGGAAATAAGCGCTGGGTCGCTAAGTCGGATTACACAGTGTCGGTCTTGATAGTTGAACTGCTGGTTGAGCTGGTGT
The DNA here is from genome assembly GCA_050485745.1 of Gammaproteobacteria bacterium. Classification (GTDB taxonomy): domain Bacteria; phylum Pseudomonadota; class Gammaproteobacteria; order Pseudomonadales; family CAMLJR01; genus JBJHBY01. The sequence continues at coordinate 12,988 of JBJHBY010000044.1, forward strand.
CTTGATAATAAAAAAGCCGGCCCGAGGGCCGGCTGGGATGGGCTGCCGCTGACTCAGCGGTTGTATTCGTAGACGATGTCGATACCGAAGGCGCGCGGTTCGTTCCAGGTGTTGACCGCGAAGCCCAGGGTCCCGAAGTCGATACCGAACTCCTTGTACTTCTTGTTCTCCAGGTTGCGCCCCCAGGCGGCCACCCGCAGCGAACCGTCGCGTCCGGCGGGGATATCCGCCAGGGTGGCGCGGGCGTTGATCAGGTGGTGCGACTTGGTGCCATCGTACAGGTTCAGCTGCGGGTGATAGACAAAGTCGTCGACATAGGTGCCGTCGACGCGCAGGGTCAGGGTGCCGAAGCGGAAGGGCTCGAACTCGTACTCGGCGGAGACGGCGGCACTGTGTTTGGGGGCATAGAGGTTCTGCGCGGCAAAGCTCGATATATCCGCGTTGACCCCGGTTGGCAGCCCTGTGACCGGATCAACGACCCCGGTATTGAACTCGTCATACTTCACCTTGAGGTAGCCGTAGCCAGCGGTCAGGCGCAGGCCGGGAGTCGGGATCCATATGACGTCGACTTCCAGGCCCTCTGAGCTGGATTTTCCAGCGTTCAGGATGTTGGTGGAGGCTCCGCCGAGCCCGGCTTCGAAGGCCGCGATCTGGCGGTCATCGTAGTCCATGTAGAAGATGGCACCGTTGACCCGCAGGGAGCGGTCCAGCCAGTCGGACTTCCAGCCGATCTCATAGCTGATCAGGTTTTCCTCATCCACCGGGTTCGCAAAGGAGGCAGTGGTGGTGGCGCGAACATTGTAGCCGCCTGCACGGTAGCCGGTCGCGACCTTGAAGTAGGTCGACAGGTCCGGTGTCCAGCGGTAATCCGCGGTGAAGCTGGGGTTGAACTTGGTCCAGGATTCGTCGTCCTTGATGGTCAGCAGTGCTCCACCTGGGCCGAAAACAGGGTCGCGAAAGACCTGGGTCAGCGTCGTTTCCTTCTCGTCCCTCGTGTAGCGAAGGCCCAGGGTCAGATCCAGATCATCGAAGACCGTATAGGTGAACTGACCGTAGATTGCGTAGGACTTGTTATCCGTCGCATATGCAAAATCCGGCGAGTTCAGCCACACTGAAGTGCCGGGGCCGAACACGCCATCCAGCTGCGCCAGAGCCGAGGGCAGGATGAAGCGCTGCGGGTTGCGCTCTTTTGCCTGTTCCTCGAAGTAGTACAAGCCGACGTTGAAGAACAGCCGGTCGTCCAGCGTGGAGCCCACAAACTGGAACTCCTGGGTAAACTGGTCTTGCTCGCTGCGCCGGGAGGCACCGAACAGGGGAACCAGCGTACCGGCAGGCACGGGTGCGAAAGTGGTGATATCAAACAAGGTGGCGCCGTCGGCAACAATGGATCCGAAATTGGTGTTGTCGACACCGCTGCGCCACTCCCGGTAGGAGGTGATGGATTTGATGGTCAGCTCGGGGCTGACGTACCACTCCAGCGTCAGGGCGTGACCATCGATATCCGAGAAGCTGTCCCGGGGGTTGGACACGGACACAGGAATACGGCTCAGGCGCCGGTTCTGGCTGGCCAGAGCGGCTGCCTGTTCATAGGCATTGCCACCCAGTGCCACGTGCAGATCCCGCACTTTTGCAAACTGCTCCAGCGACGGATTGTTTTCCCGCTCGGAGCGGTCGAAGGCGTAGTCCACCGTAATATCATCGGTCGGGGTCCAGCGCACCGCCAGGCGGTAGGCCTCGGATTCCCGGTCCCCCAGACGCTCACCGTTGATGCTGCTGCGCATCCAGCCTTCCTTCTCCGAATACATGTGCGAGAGCTTGAAGGCGAAGTCGCCGATCTTCGGCGTATCGAGGGTGGTCTGGCTGCGGCGGTAGCCGTAGTTGCCGAAGGACAGCAACTGCTTGAAGGCGAAGTCGCCGCGGGGCTTCTCGGTGATGATGTTGATGGCACCGCCGATGGTGTTGCGCCCGAACAGCGTGCCCTGGGGCCCGCGCAGTACCTCGATGCGTTGCAGGTCGACCAGGTCGAAGGCCGCCCCGGTGCTGCGCGCGATATACACCCCGTCCATGTACAGTCCGACGGTGGGCTCCACTGCCAGCGCCGTTTCCCCGGAGGACACGCCGCGGATACTGTAGGAGTAGTTATCCAGGCTGGAGGTCTGCTTCTGCATCCGCACGTTAGGGGTGAAGTTGGCGATGGCGTCCGCCTCGAAGGCGCCAATCTGCTCCAGGTCGCGGGTGCTGAAGGCCTGGATCGAGATCGGGGTGTCCTGAATGGACTCCTCGGTCTTGCGCGCTGTGACGATGATCTCCTCGATGACGGCCGCGCGCTGGGCATGGACCTGGGGTGACAGGGCGGTGAGGCTGACTGTGGCGACGGCGGCTGCCATCAGGGAATAGCGTGCGCGATGGTGGGACACCATGCTGGACCTCCTGCATTGCTGACGTTGTTGTTATAGAACCAGGTTGCCCAAGGCCGCTGCCGGTCAATATCCGGGCGCCGCCGTCCCTGTCGGTTATCGCAATGCAGTGAAATCCTGTCCGGCGCGTCGTGCGCCGCAATCCCCCGAACCGGTCTTTTTATGGCGGCTCCGGTTTGTGATACCCGGGCAGCGTGCCTTGTCGTTATGCCAGCAGTGTATCGGGCCTGAATGAACTGTGAACGATCGTTTTCTGATATTAAAAGTTGTTAATGTGTGCATTTTGTTATAAGTGGTTTCCGAAGTATTCCTCGAGCGCATGATCGATATGTTGTGCTCTGGATCCTCGAGGTTCTGACGGCGCGCCTTTTCAAGCCGGCGCCGGAGTCGCTATGATGCCGCCCTTGCCCAAGCTGACCTGGAATTGCCAGCCGATGAGTATCAAAGCGGACAAATGGATCCGGCGCATGGCCGCCGAACACGGCATGATCGAGCCCTTCGAGCATGACCAGGTGCGTTATGTGGGCGAGCAACGGGTGATCTCCTATGGCACCTCCAGCTACGGGTACGATGTACGTTGCGCCGATGAATTCAAGGTGTTCACCAATATCAACTCGGTGATCGTCGATCCGAAGCACTTCGACGAGAAGGGCTTTGTCGATATCAAGGGCGACGTCTGTATCATCCCGCCCAACTCCTTTGCGCTGGCACGGACGGTGGAATACTTCCGCATTCCACGCAATGTGCTCACCATCTGTCTGGGCAAGTCCACCTATGCCCGCTGTGGCATTATCGTCAATGTCACGCCCCTGGAACCGGAGTGGGAGGGGCACGTTACCCTCGAGTTCTCCAATACCACCCCCTTGCCGGCGAAAATCTATGCCAACGAGGGTGTGGCGCAGATGCTGTTCCTTGAGTCCGACGAGGACTGCGCGGTGAGCTACCGTGACCGGGGTGGCAAGTATCAGGGGCAGCAGGGAGTCACCCTGCCCCGAGCCTGAGGAGACGTCCGCGGCCCGACCGGACGCGGCCCTGAGCCTTCCATGTGAGCTGCATCTGTGAGCTGCTGGCGCCATGCCCATTGATCATCCCGCCTCATGGTATGCGGCCACGGCGGCGCTGCCCGATCCCGCTCCGCCCTTGTGCGACGACCTCGAAGCCGATGTCTGTGTCGTCGGTGCCGGTTACACCGGGTTGTCCACCGCGATCGAGCTGGCGGAGCGCGGCTGCAGCGTGGTGTTGCTGGAGGCGCGTCGCGTGGGTTGGGGCGCCAGCGGCCGCAACGGCGGCCAGCTGATTGGCGGCCTCTGCGACCTTGGGCGCATTGCGTCACATCTGGACGCAGCGGGCATCGAGGCCTTCTGGCAGATGGGTGTCGAGTGCGTGGATATCGTGCGTGAGCGCATCCATCGCCACGACATCGACTGCGAATTGCGCCCCGGGCATATCGAGGTGGCCTTGCGGCCACGGCAGATGAAGGCCCTGGCGGCACACCTTGTTGCGCAGCAGGCGCGGGGTTACCCCCACCGCCTGGAGCTGCTGGATCGCGAGGCCCTGACCACGCAGCTGCATGCATCGCGTTACCTCGGTGGCCTGCTCGACCACGGTGCCGGCCACCTGCACCCCCTCAAGCTGGCTCTGGGCGAGGCGCGGGTGGCGCGGGCGCTGGGGGTGCAACTGTTCGAGAGCTCGGCGGTGACCGCCGTGGAGCCGGGACAGCGGCCACGGGTCCGCACCGCGAGGGGCTCGGTCCTGGCACGGCAGGTGGTGCTCGCGGGCAATGCCTATCTGGGCGAGCTCTCGCCCCACCTCGGGCGGCGCGTGTTGCCGGCCGGCTCCTATATCGTGGCGACGGAGCCACTGGGGGAGCGTGCCCGGGAGTTGATCCCCGGCAATGCCGCCGTCAGCGACCTCAACGTGGTGCTGGACTACTATCGCCTGACCCCGGACGGGCGACTGCTGTTTGGTGGTTTGTGCAATTATTCGGGGCGTGAGCCCCGGGATATCGCCGCCAGCCTGCGCCCGAAGCTGGAGCGGGTGTTCCCGGCGCTGGTCGGGGTGCGCATCGACTATCAATGGGGCGGAGACATCGGCATCAGCCTCAACCGCATCCCCCAGCTGGGGCGCCTGCCCGGCAATATCCTCTATGCCCAGGCCTATTCGGGTCACGGCCTGGCGCCGTCCCATCTCGCCGGTCGGGTGCTGGCGGAGGCGATCTGCGGGGACGGGCGGCGTCTGGCTTTGTTCGAGCGCATCCGCCACCGGGCCCTGCCCGGCGGCCGCCGCTTCGTATCTGAGCCGCCGCTTCGTA
>JBJHBY010000045.1:0-17622 GCA_050485745.1 Gammaproteobacteria bacterium
GTGTGGAGTGGCGCCAGAGGGGTGGTGGAAAAGGCTGTGCCGTTTTCCACCCTACGGCAATTCTTCGAACAAGCGCCGCATACCCTGCCCCCAGGCAACCCGCAGCTGGTTGAAATAGTCATCATCCTCTTCGATGCGCTCGATACGGGTGTCGAAACTGTCTTCCCGGTAGCTGACAAAATCGATGGGCATGCCCACCGACAGATTTGAGCGGATCGTCGAATCAAAGGACAGCAGCACGCACTTCATGGCATGGTTCAGGCTGGTATCGAAGTTGATGATGCGGTCGATGATTGGCTTGCCATACTTGCTCTCGCCGATCTGGAAGTAGGGGGTATCCTCCGTGGCTTCGATGAAATTCCCCTGTGGGTAAATGTTGAACAGGCGTGGTGCCTCGCCGCTGATCTGTCCCCCGAAGATAAAGCTGGCGCTGAAGTCGACCCCGCCATTGCCTTCAGCCGCGCTGGGGGCTTCGGAGAATCGCTGTACACTGCCGCGCAGGGTGTCACCGACGAGTTCGGCGGCCTCGAACATGGAGTTGACCGTATAAAGGCTGGTCTGCTGGTGGTCCTGCGCCTGCTTGCACAGGCTGCTGACAACGTGCTGGCTGGTGGCGAGGTTGCCGGCTGACAGCAGGACCATGCTGCGCTCGCCGCGACGCTCGAACAGGTGCATTTTGCGGAATACGGCAACGCGATCAACGCCTGCGTTGGTGCGGGAGTCCGCGGCAAACACCATGCCTTCGGCCAGTCTCATGGCGACACAATAGGTCATGATTCATCGGCTTCCAGAGTCGGGATGCATACTCTGCACGCGACGGCGGTTGGCGTCAACGTGTCGGCCCCGGCCCTCGATCTGTGGCAATCACTGGCTGGGAGTTGAGGGTTCATCATCCCTGAGTGAGACGAAGGCAAAGGCGTGCATGGTTTCCTCGCCCCCGCCGAAGCGGACGCCGCGCACCGGACAGGCATCCAGGTAGTCCATGCCGACAGCGAGCTTCAGGTGATGACTGGGTTTGTCCAGGCGGTTGGTGACGTCGAAGGTGCGCCAGCGCCCCTCGATCCAGGCCTCGACCCAGGCGTGGCTGGCAACATGGGCGTCGTCGTCGGTCAGAAAGTAGCCGCTCACATAGCGCGCGGGAATACCAAGGTGGCGCAAGCAGGCCAGGAAGATGTGTGCATGGTCCTGGCAGACGCCGGAGCGCGCCTCGAAGGCCTCTGCGGCGGTGCTGTCCACACGGGTGGCGCCGGGAACATAAGTCACTCGCTCCTCCAGCGCCTCCATCAGTGCGACCAGAGTATTGCGCCGGACCGGATCCGTGCGCAACTCCTCGGCGAAGGCCCGAATCGCCGGCGAGGGAGTGGTCAGGGGCGTCTGGCGCAGGAATACGGCGACCGGAATTGACTCATCCGCGGCGACGTCCTCGCCGCGGATTTCAACTTCACCGCGGGCATGCAGACGAATCTCCGTGTGGGCGGTGTCAAGGCTGAGCAGATGCTGAATATTTCCGTAGACATCGACGCTTTCCCAAGCGGGCGCCGGCAACTCCAGCTCCCAGTGCAGCACCTGCTGGTTTGGCAGGTCCTGGGGTGTCAGGCGCAGGTACTGCACACTGTGGCGGACTTCCTCTCCGTAGCCGTAGTGGGTTGTGTGGTCGATACGCAGCCTCATGCTCCCTCCCAGTAATCACGGTGTATGTGCTCGCCGATGGCGTTGACCCGGCGCAGCAGGTCGGTCAGGTAGCGGTGCAGACCGAATTCGAAAATGAAGTCGATCTCACCGTAGTTGAGGCGCGCATGCAGTTCGGCGGTCAGGCGCTTGGCGGATTGTCCCCGGCTGCCTTCGATCAGGCCCAGGATCTCGATCATGGCACCGGTGCAGCAGCGCAGGGAGCGCGGCATCTCCGCTGAAAGAATCAGCAGTTCGGCAACATTACGCTCGTTGATGCCGTGCTTGTACAGCTCGTAGTAAGCCTCATAGGCAGAGAGGCTCTGAAGCAGCGCGTTCCATTGGTAGAAATCGATCGCCTGGTTGTCAGCCCGGCGGCTGCGCATGATTTGGTATTTCACGTCAAGAATGCGTGCCGTGTTGTCAGCGCGCTCGATGAATGTGCCCAGGCGCATGAAGTGGAAGGCGTCGTTGCGCAGCATGGTGCCGTAGGTTGCCCCCCGGAACAGGTGAGAGCGCTGTTTGATCCAGTCGAAGAAGCCCTTGACACCGTAACTGCGCAAGCCGCGACGGCGGATCTGTGCCAGTTCGATCCAGGTCGCGTTAATGTTCTCCCAGATCTCGGTATTGATGCGCCCGCGCACCGACAGGGCGTTGTCGCGTGCACTGCGGATCAGGCTGAAGATACTGCCGTCATTGTTCTCGTCAAAGACCAGGAACTGCAACAGGGTGTCCATACCCAGGTGATCGTGGTGCTCGTGAAAGGCGTCCACCAGTCCGGTGATGGTCAGCGGGGCTGCCAGTTCCTCACTGGCGCCGCGGGCGAGCGGCATCAGGGCCATACTATTGGTTGCATCCAGCACCCGGGCCATGTTCTCCGCGCGTTCAAGCTGCCGGGACATCCAGTAGAGATTGGCGGCGGTACGGCTCAGCATGACGGGTTCTCCTCCACCACCCAGGTATCCTTGGTGCCCCCGCCCTGCGACGAATTAACCACCAGTGAACCGTCGGTGAGTGCCACTCGGGTCAGGCCACCGGGAACCATGGTGATGTCCCGGCCGCAAAGCACGAAGGGGCGCAGGTCGATGTGACGAGGTGCCACGCCTTCCTTGACCAGGGTGGGGCAGGTCGACAGGGCCAGGGTCGGTTGGGCGATGTAGCGCTCCGGGTGCGCGCGAATCAGTTCGCCGAAATCGCGCAGCTCGTTGTGGCTGGCGCGGGGCCCGATCAGCATGCCGTAACCACCGGCGCCGTGGACTTCCTTGACCACCAGTTCGTCCAGGTGCTCCAGCACATACTTGCGGTCGTCATCGCGTCGACATTGCCAGGTGGGCACATTGTTGAGCAGGGGCTCCTCGTCCAGGTAGAACCGGATCATCTCCGGTACATAGGGATAGATCGACTTGTCGTCCGCCACCCCGGTGCCGATGGCATTGGCGAGGATGACATTACCGGCGCGATAGACGGCGAGCAATCCGGGCACCCCGAGCATCGACTGGGGGTTGAAGGCCAGTGGGTCGAGGAAGGCGTCGTCGATGCGCCGGTAGATCACATCGACCCGCTGCGGGCCGGTGGTGGTGCGCATGTAGACGTGGCGATCCCGGACGAACAGATCGGCCCCCTCCACCAGTTCCACCCCCATTTGCTGGGCGAGGAACGCGTGTTCGAAGAATGCGCTGTTGAAGCGCCCGGGAGTCAGCACGACCACGTTGGGGTTGTCGACATGGCTGGCGGTACGCAGGGTCTGCAGCAGCAGATTCGGGTAGTGCTCCACCGGTGCCACCGCTTGCCCTGCGAACAGCTCGGGGAACAGACGCATCATCATCTTGCGGTTCTCCAGCATGTAGGAGACACCGGATGGCGTGCGCAGATTGTCTTCCAGCACGTAGTACTCGCCGTCGCTGTTGCGCACCAGGTCGACGCCGGTGATATGGGCGTAGGTCTGTCGCGGCAGGTCGATGCCGAGCATGGCGGGTTGGAACTGGGCGTTGGTGAACACCTGCTCCGGGGGGATGATGCCAGCCTTGAGAATGGCCTGCTCGTGGTAAATGTCATGCAGAAACAGGTTGAGGGCTTGCACGCGCTGGCACAGGCCTTTCTCCAGGGCTTCCCACTCAGCGCCAGGAATGACCCGGGGGATGATATCGAAGGGAATCAGGCGTTCGGCACCCTCGGCCTCACCGTACACATTGAAGGTAATGCCGAAGCGTCGGAACAGCAGGTCCGCCTCGCTGCGACGCTGGGTCAGCAGCTCGGTGGACACGTCCTCGAGCCATCGCCGGTACGGGCGATAGTGTTCACGAGTGCCGCCGTCATCGGTCAGCATTTCGTCAAACAATCCGCTCCGGGGCTTGATCAGCTTGATCATGGCGAATGACGGTCCTCCTGGTTGATGGTCGATGCCGTGGCCTGGCGTGCGCTGCCCCGCCACAGGTGCTGATCAGCAAGCAAGGCGAGTGCCAGCTGTCACGAGGTGGGATTACCCGGGGGTGATGTACCTTGTGTCTCCCACACTTTGGCACCATTCTGGTGCCAATAGCCAGCGCTTGATGTCAATGCAGACTCTCGTGGTGCAGAGCAGCAGTGCGGCAGTGCGGCGCCGGGGTGGGGTCAGGCGCGCAGTTTCGTCTGCAGTTCAGCGATTTCCCGGCCAAGCCGGCGAAAATGTTCGCTCTTTGGATGTTCCGGCGGCAGTTGCCCGATCAGCAGCTGGCAGCGTTCCGCTTCGGTCAGCCAGCTCTCACCTTCCCGCTCGTCACTGCTGTTGCCGATCAACTTCAGCAGGGTCTGCATCAGGTTGAGGTTGAGCTCCACGTTGCGCGGAAAGCGGGCCTGGGCCAGGGCAAAAGCCTCCCGGGCGGCATGATAATCCGCCTTGCGGAAGTGCTGGATACCCTCCCGGTTCAGCGTCACGATGCGCTGTTTGCCCTGCTGGCTGACCGGCTCGTCCAGCACCTTGTCCGCAAGGGCGAGCACGTCGGAATCGACATCCGGACGCCTGGCCAGGTCGGCGAGCACCGCTTCGCACTGATCAGTGTCTCCGGCCTTGTGCAGGGACTTGGCGTATTCCAGCAGGCTGCCCGGTAGCAGGTGCGAGCCGCCTTCGTCGATCATCAGGCTGGCCTCACGAAGGCAGCTCCGGGCGCGCGTACTGTCGCCTCGACCAAAATGGATACGCCCCTCGATCAGCAGCGATTGCAGTTGACTGTCCCCCCAGGGGCGGTAGCGTGCACGCATCAGTTCGAGCTGGCGCAGGGCATCGCCGCCAAAGCGTTCATCGCTGTAGCAATCATGGATTTCGCAGAAGTCGGTGAGCACGCGCGACAGCCCGATATGGCTTTCGGGGCCCTCGTGCCGGGAGTTGCGCGCAATGCGGATGACATCCCGCCAGGCTCCGGCGGCGGCCTCCAGGTGGCCGTTGCGCTCGCACAGGTGAGCGAACAGGCGCTGGCGACGCAGTGACAGGGGGGATACCAGCACGGCCTTGCCCATGATGGCTTCGGCCTTTTCCGGAGCGTCCGCCGCCAGGTACAGCCGCGCCAGGTATTCGTAGGCCTCAACGTACAGGTAGTTGGTCTGGATCAGGCCCAGGAACAGGGTTTCCGCCTCGGAGTACTGCTGTCGTTCCAGGAGTACCCGGGCCAGGCCCATGCGTGCCCAGTCGGATTCGGTACCCTCGCGCTCGGCACGATAGATCGCTTCGGCACGCTCAAGATCGCCACAGGCGAGGTACAGCTGTCCCAGGATGCGCAGGGTGCTGCCACGAAACTCGGTATCCTGGGCGAGATATTCCCGGGCTTTGTCGATGGCGGCGGTGTAGTCACCCTGGTCGATGGCTTCGAACACCGGGTGCAACCGGGATTTGAAGCGCAGCAGGCGCCTGATGCGCCGTTCCAGCAGGTGCTGGGGGTAGGGTTTGGCGAGGTAGTCGTCGGGCTGGTGTTCCAGGGTGGCGAGGACGACATCGCGCGCGGTCTCCGAGGTCACCACGACAAAGCCGCTGGTGTTCCTCAGCAGCTTTTCGTTGCGCAGCTCTTCGAGCAGTTGCTGGCCGTTCTTGCCGCTGCCGAGGTCGTAGTCGGCCAGCACCATATCGTAGTGGTTGCTGCGGCAGCGGCCGATTGCCGGGCTGGCGCTGGCGACGGTATCGACGTGGGCGGCGCCAAGCGACAGCAGGGTGCGACGCATGATGTCGCGCAGGAACGGGTAGTTGTCGACGATCAGGAAGCGGTTGTCGCGGATATCCCCGGAGCGCATGGTCAGGCGAGCTCCGTCATTCGCGGTCCAGCCGGCGCCAGACCAGCAGCCGGTTGTTAGCCGGGAGCAGGTGTTCTGATTCCAGTATCAGCCGGCAGCGTGCGCCGAGAGCCTCCAGGGCCTCGCGATCACGGATGCCCTGCCGGGGGTCTTGCTGCCGTAGCCAGCGATCGAAGTCGGCATTGCTGGGGCTGGTGTACTGGCCACCGATATTGAACGGGCCGTACAGGCAGAAGGGGGCGCGCGGGGGAAGCAAGCGGCCCACCCCGGCAAAGAAGTGCTCCACCATGGCCCAGCTCATGATGTGCGCGGTATTGGCCGAGAACACCGCATCGGTCGCGGATACGGGCCAGTCGGGTGCGGTGACGTCCAGCTCCAGTGCGGGCAACAGGTTGGGCAGCTTGGCGTCCAGCCGCCAGGTCTCGATCCCGGGCAGGTTTTCGGGCCGGTCCGTTGGCTGCCAGCACAGGTGTGGCATCTTTGCGGCGAAGTGCGCCGCATGCTGACCGGTACCGGAGCCGATCTCGAGCACCTGATGGACATCGGCAAACACCTCGCGCAGGACGGCGAGGATCGGGTCCTTGTTATTTTCGCAGGCTTGTGACCAGGGCTTGCGGGCAGGCATGTCGGCTTCCGTGGTGCGTTCCCGCTCAGCGCTGGTCGGCAATGAAATGTGAGAGGGCCTCGAGCTTGGCGGGATCGTCGTCGACGAAGCGTACCACTACCCGCAGGGTCTGGGCATCCTGGCGGCGCTCGGTAGCGGCCATGGAGTGCAGATAGGCATTCAGCCGGGCGACATCGCCGTCCTCGGCCATGAGCGAGACCACGACCGGGTCGAACAGGGTAGGCAGATTATCGGGTCTCGGGATCACCCCCGACATTTCCTGCAGGCTGATATCGCGAATGGCGCAGGGCGATGCGGACTGGCTGAAGTGCAGGCGCGCCTGCCCGCGTTTCGCGCGTGGAGCGGGTTCCGCCGGTTCTGCCTTGGTGGATGCGCCCGTCAATACGGCGATGCTGGCTCCCGCAATACCCTGGGTGGCCCCACTGCCTGTGGGTGCTGCTGCCTGTCGGGCCTTGTCGCCGAGGTGGCGGCTGACCTTTGCAATCAGCGCCTCGGCCTTGAAAGGCTTCCCCAGATAATCGCTGACACCGGCCTGAGCTGCCTTGACCACATAGTCGCGCTCGCCGCGGCTGGTGACCATGATGAAGGGCACATCGGCGTATTCCGGGTGTGCACGGAACCAGCGCAGGAACTCCTCACCGGTCATCTCTGGCATCTCCCAGTCGCACAGCACCATATCAAAGCGCTGTGTGCGCAGCGCGGCCTGGGCGCGCGCGGCACTCGGCACGTCCACCACGGTTGCTCCGGGGAAACCGCTACGTAGCTGCTTTTTCATCAGGTCACGGACGAAACTGGCATCGTCGACCACGAGGAACTTCAGGGCTGTCATCAAAGGCATCCGGTTTGGTGTACCCCAGAGCTTAGCCAAAGATTTGCGCCGGGGCGAACCGGGGTTGTCTCCGGATGGCTGTGATATGGTAGGAACTTTGTCGGGCTTTTTCCCTGCCGGGCGTTTCTGTCAGCGAACTGGGCAGCGAACTGGGGGTGGATTGTAATGAGAAGCCATGTCGGCATACTCAAGGGGGTCCTCGCAGTGCTGGCCGATGTTCCCGGGCTCCGCCTGGTGGATAGTGCCGGCCTGTTCCGTGGAACGGGGCCGGGCCTGCCCCTGCTGCAAATCGAACACCCCCGCTGCCGGGCCCTGGTGGCTCTTCAGGGTGCGCAGGTCCTGTCCTTTCAACCCATTGGCGGGCCTGGCGACGGCGAGGAGCTGCTCTGGCTGAGCCCACAGGCCCATTTCGCGCCCGGGAAACCGATTCGCGGTGGTATCCCCTTGTGCCTGCCGTGGTTCGGACCCCACCCGCAGCGTGACGACTTTCCCCGCCATGGCTTCGGCCGCCTGCTTGACTGGCAGTTGCTCGCGGCGCGGGCCACCGCTGAGGCGATGCAGCTATCCTTCGCCCTGGAGACTGGCCCCGCCACCCGTGCATGGGCGCCGATACCGTTCCACGCTCGCCTCGACCTGCTGCTGGGTGATCAATTAAATCTCGCTCTTACGTTCCGCAACCCGGGGGCCGAAAGCTTGCCACTAAGCTGGGCATTCCACAGTTATCTGCCGGTGGCGGATCTCGCTATCGCCAGGGTGACCGGGCTGGAAGGTCGGGATTACCTGGACAATACGCGACAATTGGCGCGATACACCCAGGAGGGGGCGATCGGTTTCGGCGCCGAGGTAGATCGCGTGTACGAGGGCGTCGGTGGTACCCAGCACGTGCTTCCGCAGCCTGGTATCTGCGTTTCAGGTGAGGGTTGCGACACGGTGATCGTCTGGAATCCGGGCCCCGGGGGCGCCGCTCTGGCGGATATCGGCGCCGACGCGACGGGTGGGTTCGTCTGTGTCGAGCGCGGTGCGGCGTTCGCCGACGGCTGGTTGCTTGCGCCGGGGGAGAGCCGTACGGCGAGCATGGTGCTGTCCGCGCTCGGCACGGCGGATTGAGGCGCTGGCAACATGGAGATCAAGAAGCCACCGACCAAGGAGGAATTACGGCGAGAGCTGGAGCGGCAGATGCGTGCCTATGTCGAGTCCGGCGGTGCGGTCGAGGAGGTGGCGCGCGGAGTCAGCGGCCGCGAGGGTGCCGATGCCCCGCTGAAGGCGTTTCGGCAATGGTCTGAAAAGCCGCGCGAGGAGCGCACCTATCTGACGGATGTGGTTGCTGCGATCGAGGCCCGTCGCCGTCCATCGAAATCCCCGGCACGTCGCAGGCCGCGTCCGCGGCGCAAGCCGGTCCTTGATGACTTTGGCGAACCGGTACGCTGGGTCTGGGTCGAGGATGAGTGAGCCGGTTCCTGTTCCTGGCTCTATTAACCCGACACGACTCCAGGTTAATGCGGCACATGGAGGTGCCGCCGCCGGGCGAAGCCCGGTCGCGAGCCCTTGAAAGACCAGCAATTCCGCGAAATTGCGCCAGTCTTTCAAGGGCGACAATCAAATAGATCAGGACGATCTATTTGATTGCCAGGTTAATAGCCGGCACGCTCGCGCATGCGCTTGTAGGCCGGTCTTGCGGTGATGCGAAACAGATAATCCTGGATGCCGGACAAGCCCTCCAGCTGGCCACTGCCCTGGCTCATGGTCAGGGGCCAGGCCATCATGATGTCGGCGGCGGTGAAGGTATCCCCGGCAAAGTAGGGATGCTCGCGCAGGTGCGCGTTGATGAACACCAGGGTCTTGCGCACCTCTGCGTCGATGGCGGGAGCCAGTGCATGGGGTTCCAGGCCGGGCATGATCCGGCCGCTGAGAAACATCGACAGCACCAGCTGGAACATCAGGCTGCCCTCCGCAAAGTGCAGCCACTGCAGGTACTGGGCATAACCGACATCGCCAGGGGCGATGGCCAGACGCCCGTTGCCGTGGATGTGCAGCAGGTACTCGACGATAGCCCCGGATTCCATCAGGGTATGGTGACCGTCCTCGATCAGCGGTGCCCGACCCAGTTCATGCAGCGCCTGGTAAGCCGCTGGTGCGCGACGCGTGGCAGGATCCCGCTCGTAGCTTTTCAGCTGGTAGTCGAGCCCGAGTTCCTCGAGCAGCCAGATAATGCGATCGGAGCGCGATGTCTTGAGGTGGTGCACGGTGATCATGGCGTGTCTCCCAGCGGAAGTGATCATTCGTCCTGGCTGTAGCCGGTGATGATATAACCCCCCGATTTTTCATCCAGTTGCAGGTTCAGCAGTCCGCGTTCACGCGCCTCTTCCAGTAGCTGACCGAAACTGCGAAACCCGTGATAGCTTTCGTTGAAGCCCGGCTTGCGACGCTTCAGCGCCTGTTTCACCATCGAGCCCCAGACTTTTTCTTCTTCGCTGCGCTCCTCGAACAGGTCTTCGACGGTCTCCATGACCCACTCCAGTGCCTGTTGCCGGCGCTCGTCCGCGGCATCTTCCTCGCGGTTTGTGGCCCTTGTCGTCGGCTGGGGAGGTTCGTTGCGCTCGGCTTCGGCGTCCCGCGCGGGTTTCTTCGCTGGTTTTCGCCGGCTTTTGCCTTTCTTGGCGTTGGTGCGGACCAGGTCATCGTAAAAAATGAACTCGTCGCAATTGGCGATCAGCAGGTCCGAGGTCGAGTTTTTTACGCCGACACCGATGACGACCTTGTTGTTCTCGCGCAACTTGCTGACCAGCGGCGAAAAGTCGGAGTCGCCGCTGATGATCACAAAGGTATCGACATGCGCCTTTGTATAGCAGAGGTCGAGTGCATCCACGACCATACGGATATCCGCCGAGTTTTTTCCGGACTGGCGCAGGTGCGGGATCTCGATCAGCTCGAAGGCAGCCTCGTGCATGGCGGCCTTGAATTCCTTGTATCGGGCCCAGTCGCAGTAGGCTTTCTTGACCACGATATGGCCCTTCAGGAGCAGACGCTCGAGTACCTTCTGGATATCAAAGGCTGCGTACTGTGCATCGCGCACGCCCAGCGCAATATTCTCGAAGTCGCAGTACAGGGCCATGTTCTGGTTGTGGGTGGCGTGGCTCATGATCGGGCTTCCGGGAAGTTCCAGGCTACTGTAGCACGCGGGATCGGTCCCGACAGGGGTGGTGCGATGCCAAAAAAAACCCCGCGAGGGCGCGGGGTATCAGGGGGATTGATGCGAGTGGAGACCGCTGTGGCGCCGCAGCGCCAGGGGAGGCCGGCTGCCCTGCGGGCAACCGACTGATCCGCAGCGTACTCATTGAATATGACCTGTTGATGACAGCAAGGTTCCCGGGCTGGATCAGATTTCGACGCCGAGTGCCCGGAACACGCTGGTATCGGGATAGCCATCAGCCACCATGCCGCGCTCGCGCTGAAAGCCGCGGATGGCGCCGCGCGTGGCCGGGCCGAGAATACCGTCGGCCTCACCGGCGTCGAAGCCCTTCTCGTTGAGGCGCTGCTGCAGTGCGCCTACCTGGGCGTTGCTGAGGCGGGGCAGGTCCGGCAGGGTCTGCTGCAGGGTACCGGCACCATTGATGCGGTCGGCCAGGTGGCCCACGGCCAGCGCATAGAACTGCGACCGATTCCAGCGCATGATCACGTCAAAATTCCGGTACACCAGAAAGGCGGGCCCGCGATGGCCCGCGGGGACGATCAGCGCGGCTTCGAGGTCGGAGTCTGCCAGCGGTGCGCCGTCCGCCAGGGTGACGCCGAGTGCGCGCCATGCACTCAGGGCTTGGCGGTTATCCAGCCCGGAGTGCTCAAAGGGGAAATCCCGGGGCAGGCGTACTTCCCGACCCCAGCGCAGGCCGGGCTGCCAGCCCAACTGCTGCAGGAAGTGGGCACCGGAGGCCAGCGCATCGGGAATGCTGTTCCACAGATCAATGCGTCCGTCACCGTCGCCATCGACGGCATAGCGCCGGTAGGCGGAGGGCATGAACTGAGTGTGACCCATGGCGCCGGCCCAGGAGCCGGCCATGCGTCCGGGCTCGATGCCTTTGTCGTCGATCAGGGCCAGGGCTGCCATCAGCTCGCCGGTGAAATAACGGCTGCGGCGCTGGTCACAGGCCAGGGTGGCGAGCGAGTCAAGTACCGGCATGCGCCCGAGATAGCTGCCGTAATTGGTTTCCAGCCCCCAGAAGGCCACCAGATATTGGGGCGGAACACCGTACTCCGAGGCCAGCTGCTGCAGCAACTCTCGATGTTCTCTCAGCAGGGCGCGCCCGCGCATGACCCTGGCGGTCGTGACCCGCTGGTTGAAGTAGTTGGTAAACGTCTCGGTAAATTCCGGTTGCCGGCGGTCCAGCTCAATGACCCGCGGCACCATGCGCAGCCCGGGCACCACCTCGTCCACCACGCGTGGCGAGCGCCCCTCTGCACGCGCCTGCTCCTGCAGGCCCGCGATACAGCGGTCAAATGCGGCGTCTTCATCGGCCAGGGCCGCGCCACCCTGCAGGCCTGCGAGCGCGATCAGGGCGAAGGCGATGCGCCGGTGGAGCGGTGAGCGGTTGCAGATCGGTCTTGGGTGTAACAATCGAAAAGGCATTGGGCAGGACGGCTGGATGGGTGAGTGTCAGTAATACCACTGGCGGCCCGCGAGATTCAATGGCGAAGCGGGAAAATTACAGAATCTCCGCGGCAAACTGCAGGGATTCCACTCAGTCTTGCATCACCAGCCGCACCATGTAGTCGACGAATTCCTGCTTGCGCAGGTCGGAAAGAGGGTGGATGCCGACGGAGCGCTGCTGCGTGGCGACCGCCCTGGCGCGCTCCATCAGCGGGCCCAGGGCAATAAAGGCGACCAGGGTGCTGGCGAGGATGTCGCGGAGTACCGTGGTGCGGATACGCTGTTCGATCGCCGGGTCGTCCAGCTGCAGTGAGAGGGTGCGGCGGGGCACGAAATGATGGGCCAGCCACTCCATGCGCGGGCCACTGGTGCTGCCCTCGCGCAACAGGATCTGACCGTACTCCGGGACGGCGCACAGGGTGTCCACGAAGCAGCTCATGGTATAGCGAATGCGTTCGCGGTCGCTGTCCTGTCCGCCGGGCTGGAAACGGCTCTCGAAATCCTCATTGAAGCGCAGCTCGACTTCCTGCACCGCCTGGCGCCAGAGTTCTTCCTTGCTCTGGAAGTGGTAGAGAATCAGGGAGCGCTGCGCGCCACAGTCCGCGGTGATCTCCCGGAAGTTGGTGCCGTCGTAACCGAGGCGGGCGAAACTGGCGATGGCGGCATCGAGAATGGCGCGTCGCGTCGATGCCTTCTGTTGCAGCCGGCTTCCCTGGGCGGGAGTGGGGGTTGAGGTGGGGGTGGCGTTGCCCCGCTGGCGACGTGTGCTGGACATAATGAGGGGCATTGGGGGTTTGCAGCGGATTAGACGGGCCCACCCTCGCTGCTGTCAAGGCGAGGAGACGATTGATTGACAAGAGTGTCAGCGAGATGTACTTTGCTGACATTGATGTCAGTCAATATCGGTCAATGTCAGCGGGCGGGTAGCCCGCCCCGTGGAGAGTCCCATGTCCAGTCAGATGATCGCCAGCAGTCAAGCCGGCTCCAGCCCCCATTCCGGCGCCAGCGGCAAGCGCTTCCCCTTTCCGATTCCCTTTGGCTGGTTCCACGTTGCCTTTGATGCCGACGTGCAGCCCGGCGAGATCAAGCCGGTGCACTACTTCGGCCGTGATCTGGTGTTGTGGCGCAGCGAGAGCGGGCAGCTGCACCTGCAGGATGCCTATTGCCCCCATCTGGGTGCCAATTTCGGTGTTGGCGGTGAGGTCAAGGGCGAGTTGATCATGTGCCCCTTTCACCACTGGCACTTCGATGGTGATGGCAAGGTCGCAAAGATTCCCTACGCGAAGCAGCTCAACCAGAAGGCCTGTGTGCGCACCTACCCGGTGCAGGTCCACTATGGCATTGTCATGGCCTGGTACCACCCGGACGGCGTTGCTCCGACCTATGAGCTGCCCAGGGTGCCGGAACTCGAGGATCCGGAGTACACCACTCCGGTAGTGACCCGGCATGAGATTGCCTCCTGCCTGCAGGAGATGGCGGAAAACACCGCGGATGGTGCCCACTTCATGACCATACACAAACACCCCGGCGCGGCCGAATACGACCGCTTCGACTTCGAGGGGCCGCAGATGATCATGGAAAGCCGGCAGAAATTCCCCAGTTCCGGCGGGCCGGTCGAGGGCACCCTGGACACCCTCAGCACGGGTTTCGGCTGGGCTGTCATACGCTACAAAACCCTGATCGATGTCTGCATGGTCACCACCAATGTGCCGGTGGACGAGGGGCGCGTGGTCCAGCATTTCCATGTCGCCTGGCGCAACCCCACCGGGGATGAGAAGATCAATCGCATCGGCGAGGCCTTCAACAAGGAGGTCAACCGCCAGTTGTGCGACGACATTCCCATCTGGGAAAACAAGATCTATCAGCCGACGCCGCACCTGTGTGATGGCGATGGCCCGATCGCCAGGTTCCGGCGCTGGGCAGGCCAGTTTTATGCCGGCAGCGCAGCCTGAGTCAGCCGCGAGACCTGACCGGGCCCCCGTACGTGACAGGAGGCCTGGATTCCGGATTCACCGACACCAGACACGGACAAGACACCGGGAGCACCATGGGCTATCTAGACTATAACCAGCGTGAAAACCGCGTCATCGGCACCATCCTGCGCAAGCAGGCGGAGAGTCAGGGCGAGCGTCCATTCCTGATCGATGACAGCCATCGCATCTCCTATGCCGAGGCCTACGAGCAGGCGGCCAGCCTGGCAACCGGGCTGCGCGAACTGGGGGTGGAACCCGGCGACCGGGTCTGTATCTTCATGGGCAGTTGCCCGGAATTTGTGTTGCTCAGCCTGGCCTGCAATCTGGCGGGTGCGCAGTGGATTCCGGTCAACACAGACTACCGCGGCGAGTGGCTGCGGCAGACCATCGAGGACAGCCTGCCCAAAGTCCTGCTCACCGATGCCCGGCACCTGCCACGGGTACTGGAGCTGGGTGAGCTGCCGGTGCAGGGACTCGTCGTGATGGGCGATGCCTCGGCCGCCCCCGGTGCTCACAGCCTGGATGAGTTGCGCCAGCGCGTGCCGGAGGATTTTGCGCCCGCGCAGGCCGACTACGGTGATGTTGCCTCGGTGATGTGGACCTCGGGCACCACCGGCCGTTCCAAGGGGGTCATGCAGAGCCATAACGCCTGGGTGCGCTCGGCCCTCAGTGCCGCGCAGATCGGCGGCATGGGGGATGGTGACGTCATTTACAACTGCCTGCCGCTGTACAATTCCGCAGCCTGGGTCACGAGTATCTATCCCGGCCTGCTGGCGGGGCTGCCCATCGCCATGGACCCGGCTTTTTCTGCCAGCACCTTCTGGGATCGTACCCGGCACTTTGGTGCCACCCACGTCTTCACCCTGGGCGCCATGCACATGTTCCTGTGGCGGGCGCCGGAGCGTCCCGACGACGCCGACAACCCGGTGCGCTCGGCCAATATGGTGCCGATGCCCGAGGACATCATGCAGCCCTTCTGCCAGCGCTTCGGCATCCAGGCCATCCACCAGGGCTTTGGCCAGAGCGAGATCATGCTGCTGATGCGGCGCTGGAATGATGGCAGCCGCCAGTGGGCCCCCAACTCGCTGGGGGAACCCGCGGACGACCTGGACGTGATGTTGGCGGACGACGCGGGCAAGCCGGTGCCGGTGGGCGAGGTGGGCGAGTTCTGTGTGCGCCCGAAGGAGAAATTCGTCATCTTCAACGGCTACTTCAACAACCCCGAGGCCACCGCCGCCGCCTTCACCGGTGATTGGTATCACACCGGCGACCTGGGTCGTGCCGACGCCGAGGGCAACTACTATTTTGTCGATCGCAAGAAGGACCTGATTCGCTATAAGGGGCGCAGCGTGTCCTCCGTGGCCATCGAGGCGATCGCCCGGCGCCATCCCGCAGTGGCCGATGTCGCAGCCTTCGGCGTCACCTCCGACGAGCTCGAGTCCGAGCACGAGATCATGCTGGCGGTGGTGGCAAAGCCCGGCGAGACCCTGGAGCCCGAGGCGCTGGCGCGCTTCATCAACCAGAATGCGCCGTACTTTTTCGTGCCGCGCTACATCGAGTGCGTCGACGAGCTGCCCCTCACTCCGACGCAGAAGGTGCGCAAGAACGTCCTGCGCGATCGCGGCGTCACCGCAGCTACCTGGGACGCTCGCGCGGCCGGCTTCAAGGTGGAGCGTTGAGATGACGACGCGCAGCGTGGATGAATTGCGCCGCCGCGCCGGCAGTTTCGACTGGGGCGAGGCCGTGCCCATCGAGGACATCCGCGGCCAGGTGGCGATCGCCGGTGTGGGTGAGTCCCCCTACAGCGGCCCCTCCGGTCGGGATGCGAAGAGCATGGCGTTGGAAGCGGTGGCCGCGGCCATTGCCGACGCCGGGCTGAAGCCTGCCGATGTGGATGGGTTGATGGTCAGCACCGGTGTGGCGGACCAGCTCACCCCGGAGGATTTCCACGCCCACTTTGGTACTTCCCAGCCCCTGTGGTTCAGTGATCAGGGGGGTGGCATGATCTGGGCCGCCACTTGCGTGGCCCCCGCGGCGGCGGCATTGCGCCAGCGCGAGGCACGCCACATCGTCAATGTGTTTTCCGTCGACTGGGCGAGCAAGCGCGCCGCCGGCACCGGTACCCCCGGGGACTGGCACGCAGGCGAAGAGATGAAGGCCCTGTTCGAGCTGACCTTCGGCTGGTTCCCGCAACCGGTGTATTTCGCCACCTTTGCCCGCCGCCACATGCACGAATACGGCACCACGCCGGAGCAGCTGGGTCAGCTCGCGGTGACCTTCCGTCAGCATGCCAACAGCCACCCCGGTGCGGTGATGCGGGAGAAGGCGCTGACGCTGGAGAAGTACCTGGCGCGCGCCCCCCTGGCGGACCCGCTGCGCATGGAGGACTGCTGCCTGATTTCCGATGGCGCCGCGGCCTTTGTGATGACCACGCCGGAGCGTGCCCGGGATCTGGCGCAGCCGCTGATCCGGGTCGAGGGCGTGGGGCACGGCCGCATCGCCGGCGCGCCGTATATCAGCCAGCAGGCCAATTTCACCGCGACGCCCCAGACCTTCGCCGCGCCCTGGGCCTATGCCATGGCGGACATCGGCGCGCGGGATCTGGACGTGGTCGCGGTCTATGACTGCTCGTCGATTTCCGCGCTGATGCAGATCGAGGACATGGGGCTCTGCCCCAAGGGGGAGGGTGGCGCCTTCGCCGCCGAGGGGCGGTTGCACTACAAGTACACCCGCGCCCGCGGCGGCACGCCCTGCAATACCCACGGTGGCCTGCTGTCCCACGCCTATGTGCTGGGCATTGCCCACGTCGTCGAGATCGTGCGGCAACTGCGTGGCGAGGCCGCCAACCCGGTGGAGAACGCTGAGCTGGCGGCCTACGCCGGTTTCACCGCCGATGAGTCCGGCACCCTGATCCTGCGGAGAATGTAAGCCGATGTTTGGACCGAACCCCGATCATCCGCTGGTGGGCCCGTTCTGGCGGGCCGTGGCCGAGCATCGCCTGAGCCTGCCCTGGTGTGCGGCCTGTGACCGTGCGGTGTGGTACCCCCAGGCGCGCTGCCCCGTCTGCGCTGGTGAACTCGCCTGGCGTGACATCAGCGGCCGCGCCACCCTGCTCAGCTGGAGTGTGGTGTGCAAGCCGCTCAGCCCGTTGTTCGAGGTGCCCTATATCACCGCCCTGGTGGTGCCCGATGAGGCACCCCATGTGCGCCTGGTGACCCAGCTGGTGGATTGCGATGCGGCGCGGCTGCGTTGTGATCAGCCGGTGGAGGTGCGCTTCACCGAGCTGAAGCCACGCATCGCCGAACCCTTCCTGGCGCCCCTGTTCACGCCCGTGGCTGCCTGAATCGACTGCCGGGCAGCCGGGTGCGGTGGAGGTGCTCCGGACGCGGCATCGTTGCCGGATTCGATGGCGGTGGAGGCGCTCCGGACGCGGCACCGGCGCGAGATTCGATGGTGGTGAGAACGCTGGGTTACGCGGCTGTGCCGCTAACCCAGCCTACGCCAAATCCGGGACGCGTCGCACGTGTAGGCTGGGTTAGCGGCACAGCCGCGTAACCCAGCGTCACCCCCGCGCCAGACGTTCCGGGAGTTGCGCACGAAGTCGCCCCTGCACCCGGCGTCGCGCTCA
>JBJHBY010000046.1:0-17434 GCA_050485745.1 Gammaproteobacteria bacterium
CTGATCGGCAGCGCCCAGCCCCTGGCCAGCCCGCCGGAGCTGGACCTCAGCTTCAATTTCCACCACCTGGATCTCGCCACCCTGACGCCCTATTCCGGCACCTACGCCGGTTACGCCATCGACCGCGGCCTGCTCACGGTCAACCTTGACTACACCCTGGGTGACGGACGCATCCGCGGCAACAACCGGGTCATCATCGACCAGCTGCGACTCGGCGAGCGTGTTGACAGCCCCCGGGCACTGGAACTGCCCTTGCGTCTGGCCATCGCCCTGCTCACCGACAGCCGCGGCGTCATGGACCTGGGGGTCGAGGTTTCCGGCGACATGGACGACCCGAATTTCCATATCGGCGCGGTCATCTGGCAGGCATTTCGCAACCTGATCGTGCGCACGGCGACCGCGCCGTTCCGTTTTCTGGCCAACCTGGTGGGCAGCGAACGCGACCTCGATCGCGTCGAGTTCGAGGCGGGCAGCAGTGCCCTCACCGCCGACGCCGACGCGGTACTACGGCGTCTGGCGGAAGCCCTGCAGCAGCGCCCCGCGCTGCGCCTGACCGTGGCCGGCCACTATCACCGGGAGCGGGATCTCGACGCCCTGGCCGAGGAGCGACTGGTACGGCGACTGCAGCAGGCCGGCATTGATGAAGAGACCCTGGACCAGCGCGGTGCGGCATGGGAGCGCGCGCTGGAGCGCCTGTACCGGGAGCAATTGCCCGAGGGTGAGGCGCAGGACAGTGCCGGGCGGGAAGAGGAACTGCTGGCACACCTCGCCCCGCCGGCAGCCGCCCTGCCCCGGCTCGCGGCCGACCGCGCCCTGGCGGTGAAGCAGGCATTGATCAGCCAGCACGGGCTGGCGGGGGACCGGGTTCTGGTGGAGCGCGACCAGACCCCTCCCGGTGAGAACAACGCGGTGCTGCTGGGGGCCGGCCCGATGTAGCCTGCCGCCTTGGGGCACGCCCTTTTACCGCCACCCTCACCACGACCACGGATACCGTTGTGGGCACAGCCGCTGGCGCCGCGCCGCTGCAACAGCTCAGAGCATCTGCCGCAGGACGTGGTGCAGGATCCCGCCGCTCAGGAAATAGGCCCGCTCGTTGGCTGTGTCGATGCGACAGCGCACCTCGAAGCCATCGCGGCCGCCGTCCTCGCGCTCGACCTCCACACTCAGGGTCGCCCCGGGGCGCAGATCCTTTGACAGGCCGCGGATATACAACCGCTCGCGCCCGTTCAGGCCATGGCTGGCGGCGCTCTCACCCGTCATGAACTGCAGCGGCAGCACCCCCATACCGACCAGATTGGAGCGATGTATGCGCTCGTAGCTCTCGGCGATCACCGCCTTCACCCCGAGCAGGCTGGCGCCCTTGGCCGCCCAGTCACGGCTGGAGCCGGAGCCGTATTCCTTGCCCGCCACCACCACCAGCGGGGTGCCCGTGGACTGGTAGCGCATCGCGGCATCATAGATGGCCATCTGCTCGCCACTGGGAACATGCAGGGTAAAGCCACCCTCCACCCCGTCCAGCATGCGGTTGCGGATACGGATATTGGCGAAGGTGCCGCGCACCATCACCTCGTGATTGCCGCGCCGGGAGCCATAGGAATTGAAGTCGTCGACCGCGACACCCTGCTCCACCAGATAGCGCCCCGCCGGGGAATTCGGCTGGATGGAGCCCGCGGGGGAGATATGATCGGTGGTGATCGAGTCTCCCAGCAATGCCAGGATGTGTGCCGACTCGATGTCCACCGGCTCCGGCGGCGCCTCGGTAATGCGCTCGAAGTAAGGCGGGTGACGCACATAGGTGGAATCCGGCTGCCAGTCATAGGTGTCCCCCTCGCCCACGGCAATATCACGCCAGCTCTCGTCACCGCGAAACACGTCGGCGTATTCCTTGCGGAACTGGGCGGCGCTGACT
This sequence comes from Gammaproteobacteria bacterium, assembly GCA_050485745.1. Lineage (GTDB taxonomy): Bacteria > Pseudomonadota > Gammaproteobacteria > Pseudomonadales > CAMLJR01 > JBJHBY01. The sequence continues at coordinate 1,910 of JBJHBY010000046.1, forward strand.
TCGCCCACCAGGCGGGCGATCTCCTGGCTGCTGGGCCAGATGTCGCGCAGATAGACCGGCTCGCCGTCACTGCCGTGGCCCAGCGGCTCCTGCCCGAGGTCGATGCGGGTGGTTCCGGCCAGGGCGAAGGCGACCACCAGAGGTGGTGAGGCCAGCCAGTTGGCCTTGACCTGCGGATGGATCCGTCCCTCGAAATTGCGGTTGCCCGACAGCACTGCGGAAACCGCGAGGTCCCCCTGCTCGATGGCACTGGCCACCACATCCGGCAACGGCCCGGAGTTGCCGATACAGGTGGTACAGCCATAGCCCACCAGGTGGAACCCCAGCGCCTCGAGCGCCGGAGTCAGACCCGCCTGGGCCAGATAGTCGGTGACCACCCGCGACCCCGGAGCCAGTGATGACTTCACCCAGGGCTTGCGCTCCAGCCCTCGCTCCACGGCCTTCTTTGCCAGCAGGCCCGCCGCCATCATCACGCTGGGATTGGACGTATTGGTGCAGGAGGTGATCGCGGCGATGACCACATCGCCGTGATGCAGACGATGCTCTGTGCCCTCGATCGGCACCGCCGCCGTGGCCTCCGCACCGGTTTCCGTCAGGTAGTCATCAAAGGCAGCCGGCAGAGCGGCGAGCGACACCCGGTCCTGGGGCCGACGCGGCCCGGCCAGGGAGGGTTCGACACTGCCCAGATCCAGGGACAGGGACTCGGCGAATGCCAGCTCGACGCTATCGTCGCGCCACAAGCCCTGGGCCTTGCAGTAAGCCTCCACCAGTTCCACCTGGTGCCCATCGCGCCCGGTCAGGCGCAGATAATCAAGGGTTTCCGCGTCCACCGGAAAGAAGCCACAGGTAGCGCCGTACTCCGGGGCCATATTGGCGATGGTGGCACGGTCCGCCAGCGGCAGTGCCGCCAGGCCCGGGCCATGGAACTCGACGAACTTGCCGACCACGCCATGGCGACGCAGCATCTGCGTCACCGTCAGTACCAGGTCCGTGGCAGTCACACCCTCGCTCAGGCGCCCGGTCAGGCGAAAGCCGACCACCGCCGGAATCTGCATGGACACCGGTTGCCCGAGCATGGCCGCCTCCGCCTCGATACCACCGACACCCCAGCCAAGCACTCCGAGGCCATTGATCATCGTGGTGTGGGAGTCGGTACCGACCAGGGTGTCGGGATAAACCCAGGTCTCGCCATCGCGCTCCCCGTGCCACGCCACCTGGGCCAGATACTCGAGATTGACCTGATGGCAGATGCCGGTCCCCGGTGGCACCACACGAAAACCGTCGAAGGCTTGCTGCCCCCAGCGCAGAAAGGCATAGCGTTCGCGGTTGCGCTGCATTTCCAGGGACACATTGTCGGTAAAGGCCGCACCATCGGCAAAGCGGTCCACCGTGACCGAGTGGTCGATGACCAGGTCCACCGGCGACAGCGGATTGATACGGCGCGGATCACCACCCGCGGCGGCCACCGCCGCGCGCATGGCGGCGAGGTCAACCACTGCCGGTACGCCGGTGAAATCCTGCATCAGTACCCGGGCCGGCCGAAACTGGATCTCACCGTCGCTTCCGGCTCCGTGCTGCGCCACCAGCGTGCGGATGTCCTCCGCGGTGACGGTCTCGCCATCCTCGAAACGCAGCAGGTTCTCCAGCAACACCTTCAGCGAGCAGGGCAGCGCAGACAGGTCACCCAGCGCGGCGGCCGCGCGCTCAAGGCTGGCATAGTGGTAATCCCTTCCGGCTACAGAGAGCACGGAACGTGCCTGAAAGGTGTCCTTGGTCATGCGGGCTGTCCTCCATGGCTCATGGCTGTAGCGAACGCTTATGCAGATACGCTACGTCAGGTGCAGGGGTTTGTCCAAATGATCCCGCTGCCAGGGCACCTCTGGTCAATCCGGCGATCGCTCAGGCCTTGCTGAGCCGTTGCCGGATTGATCAGAGGTGCCTTAGCAGGCACCGGCGCCGCGCAGCACTTCATAGGCCTCGCGCACCGACAGAAAGGCGGCACGGTCACCGCCGCGATCCGGATGGTGGCGGGCCGCCAGTTGCCGGTAACGGTGGCGGATGGCCCCCGCGCCGGCGTCGTGGGGCAGCCCCAGGGTCTCCAGTGCGCGCTGAGTGGCACCGGGGTCAAGCAGGCGCTGCCAGAAGCCCGCCAGCAGGGCGTCGACCTCGGTCACCGTGGTCGACACAAGCTGCCCGGGGTCGAGGTAGTAATCCCGCAGGCCGGTATCGGCCTCCGGCAGGTCAGCCGTGCCCGCCACCACGGGCCGGGGTTCTCCCAGAACGATGTGCAATGGCGAAATCTCCAGCACGCGACTCTCCTCCAGCCACAGCCGGTCGCGCAGCCGATAGAGGGCGTTCATCACCAGAAAATGACGCTGGAACAGGGCCAGGGATGGCTCCGTGGCAAGGGGCGGAAACACCTCCAGGGACTCCAGGTGCCGGATCAACGCATGTTCCGTGACGCTGCCAGGCTGATCGCGCAGATAGCGCAGGATCGGGGTCTGCAAGGGATTGTCGTTGCGCAGGTCCATGGCCACAGCATAGCAGCTGCCGCGCTACCGCTCAGGACGGCGGATCGGCTCGCGCGCTGGAGCTGCCATTGCGACGGAACCAGGCAGCGATGCTGTAACGGTCGCGATGGGCCGGCAATACTTCGTGAGGAAATTGCTCACTGAGAAAAAAGACGGCGGTGCCGGCCTGCGGCTGCACCGTGGCCAGATGCTGCCCGTCGTGCCCGTAAAGCACGAGTTCGCCTCCGGCGCCGGCTGGCCAGTCGGGGTTCAGATAGAACACGGCAGAGAGGATACGGTTGGAGCCGGGGGCCACCACCGCGCCTTCTTCTTCCTGAAAGGCATCGAGGTGACAACGGTAGAAGGCGCCCGGAGGGTACCAGGCAAACTGTGCCTCGACATCGAACAGGCCCATGAACAGCTCGCGATTGAGCGCCAGCCTCAGGGTTTCCAGCCAGTCCAGAAAGACCCGCTCGGCGTCGGCAGCCCGGTCCAGCCATGCGGTGCGGTCACGGCGGATGTCGCCGTCCAGCAGATGCTCCCGGCCACGACCGATGCCGGCGCGGGTCATCTCGCCGGCCCGCTCCCGGGCCTGCTGCAGCAATGCCGATTCCAGCGACGCCGGCAACACGCCACACAGCACGGCGTAGCCGGGCCCGGCGAGGGCGTCGGCGAGCTGCGGCAGGGCATCGGGCACCGCGTGCGGGATCATGAAGGAGCTCTTCTGGAGGCCCGCGCATCTTACGCCAAAGCGAGCGGCCATGGGCAGGCCCCCGGGCATGATCACGCCCACTCATAAGGTGCCGCGGACAGCGCCCGGGGCGCTGGCTGTCAGAGCCGTGCCAATCAGTTAAGCTTGGCGCATAAAACGGGAGACGGTGCATGCACATACTGGTTGTCGAGGATGACCCCGACATGGCCACCTATCTGGTCCAGGGGCTCACCCAGGCCGGACACGAAGTGGAAACGCAGGCGGATGGCGATGCCGGCCTGGCCGCGGCACTGTCAGGCCGCTTCGATGTCGTGATTCTGGACCGCATGCTGCCGCAGCGGGATGGCATTGGCGTGCTGCAGACGCTGAGGGACCAGGGGCTCGACACACCGGTGCTGATCCTCAGCGCCCTCGGCGAGGTGGATCACCGGGTCGAGGGGCTGCATGCAGGCGCCGACGACTATCTCACCAAACCCTTCTCCTTCGTCGAACTCACCGCCCGGGTTGATGCCCTGTACCGGCGCCGCCAACTGACCGGCGATGTCACCACGGAACTGGTCATCGGTGATCTGCAGCTGGACCTGATCGGCCGCACGGCGCGGCGCAATGGCCAGGTCATCGACCTGTGGCCACTGGAATTCCGCCTGCTCGAGTATCTGATGCGCAATGCTGGCCAGGTGGTGACCCGGACCATGCTCCTGGAAAATGTCTGGAATCTGCATTTCGACCCCCAGACCAATGTGGTCGAGGTGCACGTGAGCCGCCTGCGCAGCAAGGTGGACAAGGGCTTCGGCGAGAAACTTATCCAGACAGTACGCGGAGCCGGCTATGTCATCCGCGAGCCGTAAGCGCGCCTGGCGCAGCTCCACACTGCGGCTGGCCCTGCTCGCCACGCTGGCAATCTGGTTGCTGAATGCGGCGGTGGTACTGGTGCTGTACAACTTCACCCTGAATGCACTGGTCTCGGAGGTCATTGAGCGCATCGACCGCGACGTCGAGCAGCGTCTCTCGTCCTGGCCGAAGGAACTGCCGAGCAAGGCCGGGTTCACCCAGTGGTTGTACCGGCAACTGGCCATCGATATCGCCGAAATGGAAGCCTGCGTCGCCCTGGCGGATGCCGAGGGAGAGGCCCAGCTCGGCAATATCGGCCACACCGACGCGACGCCTTTCCGCTACCGTGGCTACCACACCGTGCTGCACACCGGTTACCGCTGGCAACCGGATCGCCACAGCGGCCCCTACCACTGTCTGGTCAGCGAAATCCGCCTCCCCGATGGCGGCCTGTACACCTACGGGCGTCCCTTCGAGGACTACATGAGTACCATCACGGAGCTGAATCGACTGCGCTTCTGGGGCCTGCTGCTGACCGGGTTGCTGTCTGCCGGCATCGGCTACGGCATCGCCATGCGCGCCCTGCGCGGTATCCAGCGCATCAACGCCCTGTGTGAGAAAGTGGCTCATGGCGACCTCAGCCGCCGTCTCGCGGTGTCCGGCAGTGGCAATGACATGGATTATCTTTCGGAATCCATCAATCACATGCTCGACCAGATCGAGCAGCTGATGGGGGGCATCCGCCAGGTGTCCGACGCCATTGCCCACGACCTGAAGACCCCCCTGGCACGCCTGCGCGGACAACTGGAACTGCTGCTGAACCTGCCGGAGCGCAGCGACGAGGCCATCCTGGCCGTCATTGCCGAAGCCGACCAGGTGCTCGCCGCCTTCAATGCCCTGTTGCGCATCGCCCAGCTGGAGCAGGGCAGCCGGCGCCAAGCCTTCATCGATTTCGATTTCCGCCAGGTGATCGACAGCATGCGCGACATCTACGAACTGGTGTTCGCCGACAAGGCCATCGGTTTCCAGCTGGATGTGGAGGCCGGGGAGTTCCATGTCCTGGGGGACCGCGAGCTCTGGCTGCAGGCGATGAGCAACCTGCTGGACAATGCCTACAAGTACACACCGGAAGGCGGCCAGGTACGCATCAGCCTGCGCCACGGCGAGGGAACGATCATCATCGAGGTGCGCGACAGCGGGCCGGGTATCCCGGAGCACGAGCACGCCAACGTCTTCAAGCGCTTCTATCGGCTGGAACGGCACCGCGGCCAGCGCGGCACAGGCCTGGGCCTGAGCCTGGTGGCCGCGATCTGCCAGGCGCACCACGCCAGGATCGAGCTGGCCAATCGCAGCGGGCTGTCCGTGACCATTCACTTGCCCCAGGCACCCGACCAGGATGCCGGCAACGTCTGACGGGCCGGCAGCCACCTTGAGGGTGGGGGTTCAGGCCTTGTCGGGTGATGTCCGCCGCAGCCAGCCGCGGTCCTGGTAGCGCCAGCCGTTGTCGGCAAAGATGCGCAGCTGCCGCATCAGATGCGGCGCTTCCTCGCCGGGCGCGAGGGCGGCCATGACGCCGTTGCGCAGAGCCAGGGCCACGCAGTCGGGCTCGTCGACCAGTCGCAGCTGCCCCTGACCATCACAGCGGGCCTGCAGCGTCGCCGGCGCGAGCGGGCGTTTGTCCACAAGCGACAGCAGGCCGCAGGATCCAGGCAGATAATGGATGCTGACCGGTTGCTCGCAGCCCAGGGGCTCCGACAGGTGCAGGCAGAGGGCGGCACAATCGGAGTCCGCCACCATGGGTGAGGTGAGCAGCGCCGCGCGCACGCGCACGGGCTCCTTGCCGAACAGAATGCGAAAGTCTCCCGGTCGAGGCTGGCGCGTGTTGTCCAGGCGATGGTTGACCAGAAGGATCAGGCGGGAGCCATCCCGGCACAGGCCGATGAAGCGCCCTGCAGAGGTGGAGCGCCGACGCGGCAGGCTGAATGGAGTTGACGCCACTCAGGCGCCCTCCGGCCGGAATGCGACAGTCCAATGACAGGTTTTGACAGGCCGAGTATTCATCCGTCTGTATAAATCCTGTACAAGATAGGATGTTTATAACAAAATCTGGTGATTTTTCAATAGCTCAGAGGGAAATACTGAGCAGAAAGGTGAATCCCGGCATTCAGGCTCTTGCCCTGCGGGCAGAAAAAACCTGAAGCTCGCCATCAGATGGACCACACCGCACGATTCGACTCTCCGCTGCTGCGTTGGTTCCGGGGGGTCGTCAAATTCATGTCGTTCCTGGCCGGAATATTGCTCAAAACCGGTGGGGGGGCAGCTCCACGCGTTCCAGGCGGTTGCCCAGCATCAATGTCCGCCCCCGGTAACGCTCATCCCCGGTCGCGGTGAACTCGAAGGCAAAAGCGCGCCAGGGTCGCAGCCGGCCATGGGCATCGCGCTTCCAGCCAAAGCCGCGCAGCGCCACGGTGTCGTCAAGGAGTTGCACCGCGTGCTGCTCGCAATAGCGCCGCGTCGCCAGCAAGGCAAGTTCACGGGCGCCACGGGCACGCCAGAACCACATGCCGAGCAAGACCAGGGTACCGAGCCAGGCCACATCCACCAGATTGATCATTACCCCTCCCTTCGGATGAATGCGCCACGGTGGTTTTCCCCGGGGCGGAACGGTGGCAACATGCCCCCTGATATCGTCTCAGGAATGACCATGCCGTCAAGCATTTGCCAGACGCCGCCCCGCTTCGGCCCCGTCTGCCAACGGGTGAGGGCGCTGGCGGCATGAAGTCGATCGGCCTGCCACGCTGGGCACTGCCCGTCGCCCTGCTGCTGCTTGCCCTGCTGTTGCTCTGGCCCGACCTCGAGCCGGCCCGCGTTCTGGCCTGGCTGGAATACAGCGCGCATCAGCCCACCACCATTGCCCTGCTGATTGTCACCCAGGCCCTGCTGCTGGTGTTCGCCCTGCCGGGCAGCCTGGTGCTGTTACTGGTCGCGACCACCCACACGCCGCCAGCGGCTGTGGCGATTCTCATGGCGGGCAGCCTGCCCGGGGCGCTGGGCGCGTACCTCATGGCGCGCCGCCTGGGCAGCCGCTGGCGCCCGCGCCGGGGCGCATGGCTCATCGACCTGCTGGCGCGACGGGGTGACTTCCTCACCCAGTGTGCGCTGCGGGTGCTGCCCGGCTGCCCCCACTGGGCGGTCAACTATGGCTGCGGCCTGCTGCGCTTGCCGCTGCTGCCCTATATGCTGGCGGCGCTGATCGGGCTGAGCGTAAAGTGGAGTGTCTACGCTGCGGCGATCCACGCGGCGACCCAGGCCGCCAGCCAGGGCGAGGCGATTCCCCTGGACGCCCTGCTGCCATTGCTGCTGCTGGCGATTCTGCTGGTTCTCGGCAGCCTGCTGCGGCAGTGGGCGCTGCGCCGTGGCCCGGCCCGGGCCGACGGCGGTGAAGGCCCCTGAAGTCAGAGTAGCGTCAACGGCTCATCCGGCCATGAGCCTGCGCAGGCGCCAGCCACACCAAACACCGAGCACACAAAACAGCGCAAAAACCCAGCCCGACAGCGCACCGGCCATGATTCCGGACAGCAGGGTACCGACGGTGCAACCCAGCGCCAGCATCGCGCCCCAGCCCATCATCACGCCACCCGCCAGCAGGCGCAGGGACTCCCCGGCACCAGGCAGACGCGGCCGGAACGCGCCACCCGGCAGGGCCCCCAGGAGCGCCCCCGCAATCAGTGCCAGAACAAATACGCCATTGCTGCTCAGCAGGGTCTCCTTGACCACCGTGGCGCAGCCGGAAAAGCCGTCGAGCCCTTCCATTCGGCCCGGTAACAGCGCCAGGCGATCGCCGGCGGTCCGTGCCAGGCTGCCCAGCTCGGCGGTCACCCCCAGGGGCTCGGTGCGCAGATAGGCCAGCGCGGCGAGGGTGCCGATCAGCAGCCCTCCGGCCCAGGCGGGCCAACGCTGCAGCAGCAGGCCGGACCAGAGCCCCCCGGGGCTTGCCCCACCCGGAGGCAAGCGGCGCGCCAGCCAGGTAGCGAGTGCGGCCAGCACCGCAAGCTGCAGCAACAGTGAGCCTCCATAACCCAACTGCGCCGGCAACCAGATCACCGGAGCTCCCTGCAGGCTGCGCAGGTAGAGGGTGTTCCAGCAAAGGAAGCCCAGCACAAAGCCCAGTCCCGCGCCAAACAGGGCCAGCAAGGAGCCCAGGTTGCCCTCGCCAAGCCGGTACAGGTGGGCGCTGATGCAGGAGCCCGAGACGGCCATGCCCAGGCCAAAAACCAGGGCCGCCAGGGGCAGCACCCAGCTCACGGGCCCGATATGCGCACCGGGGGGCAGGCGACCACTGGCCGGGTCCGGCAGAAAGGCTCCAAATACGGCGTAGTAACCCAGCAGGCCGATGGCGAGCGCCGCCAGAATGCCGAGCAGGCCGCGGGGGTCCGCCCGCTCGAACCAGTCTCTTGTCACACAGAAAAAACAGAAGCGCGAGCGCTGCAGCAACCAGCCGAACAGGCCACCGGCGAGCGCGGAGAAGGCCAGGGCGCGGCCCTCCCCCGGGATGCCGGACAGGCCCCGCACCGCCAGCAGCAAGGCCAGCAGTACCAGGACAGCGGCCACAGATCCCGTCAGGGAAAACCCGCGTTGCTCCGACGCCTGACCCGTCGACACCCGGCGCCCTTACTTGCCGCCCCAGACGGTACCGGCAAGATTGACGATGGGAACCCCCACCGCATTGCCATACTCGGTCCAGGAGCCATCGTAGTTGCGCACGTCGTAGCCGAGGATATGGCGCAGGGCGAACCAGGTGTGACTGGAACGCTCCCCAATGCGGCAGTACACGATCACCGGCAGCGCACCATCGATGCCCTGTGCGGCATAGAGCTCCCGCAACTCATCCGCGGACCGGAATGTTCCATCCGCCGCCACCGCCCGATCCCAGGGCACATTGACGGCACCCGGGACGTGGCCGGCGCGGATCGCCAGCTCCTGCACCCCTGCGGGCGCAAACACCCGGCCGCTGTACTCATCCGGCGAGCGGATATCCACCAGCTGGACATTGCTGCGCCCTTCCGCCGCCTCGAGAACATCCGGCAGAAACGCGCGCAGCGCATCGTTGGACCGCCCCACGCTGATGGTGCCCGGTCGCGGGCTGCTGGCGCGAACCGAGAGCGGGCGCCGCTCTGCCTCCCATTTGTTGCGGCCGCCATCCAGCAGCTTCACGTTGTCGACGCCGTAGATATCGAAAATCCAGGCACCCCAGGCGGCAAACCAGTTGTTGGTATCGCCATAGAGCACGATGGTATCCCCTTCCGAGATACCAGCCTTGCGCAACAGGGCCTGAAAGGACTCACGATCGGCGATGTCACGGCGCACCGGGTCGACCAGGTCCGTGTGCCAGGCAAAGTTGACCGCCCCGGGGATGTGCCCGCGCTCGAATACACCGGGGTTGACGCTGACCTCGATCACCCGGATTCCCGGCTTGCCGAGATGCCGCTCCAGCCAGTCGGTGTCGACCAGGGCGTCGCTGGCCTGCGCCGCACCCGCCACCAGGGCAAGCAGGGCCAGGCGAGCCAGGTGGCTCAGAATTGCTTGCAGGGACATGTCGATTCCTCCCGATTCCCGCCGGCAGGTGGCTCCTGCGCGGTCTCACAGCAGACTGCACGGTATAACAATGGGCCGGGCCAGTGAAAAACCTTTTTGCTCTATGGATATGCCCGGGGACATCAACCCTGGCGTACGCGACCACCCGCGGGCAGTGCACCGACGTCGACACCCTGGTGCTGCAGGTCGGCATGGTAGGAGCTGCGCACCATGGGGCCGGAGGCCACCGAGGTGAAACCGAGTTCCTGCGCAATACGCGCATACTCACGGAACTCATCCGGGTGGACAAAGCGCTCGACCGGAGCGTGGTGGCGGCTGGGCTGCAGGTACTGCCCCACGGTGAGCATATCGACGCCATGGGCGCGCAGGTCGCGCAGGACCTCGACCACCTCGTCGAAGGTTTCCCCCAGCCCCACCATGATGCCGGACTTGGTCGGTACGGCGGGTGCCTCTTCCCGGAAGCGCTGCAGCAGGCTCAGGGAAAAGGCATAGTCGGAACCGGGTCGCATCTGCCGATACAGGCGCGGCACCGTTTCGATATTGTGGTTGAACACATCCGGCGGGCAGTCGCGCAGGATGGCCAGCGCCACATCCATGCGTCCGCGAAAATCCGGTACCAGTACCTCGACCGTGGTCTCCGGGTTGAGCGTGCGCAGCTCGCGGATACAGGCCACAAAATGCGCCGCACCACCATCGCGGAGATCGTCCCGGTCAACCGAGGTGACCACGACATAACGCAAGCCCAGCGCCTTGACCGTCTCGGCCAGGTGACGCGGCTCGTCGGCATCCAGCGGGTTGGGGCGACCGTGCCCGACATCGCAGAAGGGGCAGCGCCGGGTGCAGATATCCCCCATGATCATGAAGGTAGCTGTACCCTTGCCGAAGCACTCCGGCAGGTTCGGACAGGAGGCCTCCTCGCACACGGTATGCAGCTTCTGCTCGCGCAGCAGGTCCTTGATGCGCTGCACCTCGCCACCGGCGGGCAGGCGCACACGGATCCAGTCCGGCTTGCGTGGCAGCTGGTCGGTGGCGATGATCTTGACCGGCAGCCGCGCCATCTTGTCAGCGCCGCGGAGTTTTTCCCCCTGCACGACCTTGCGGGGCGCACTGCGTGGCTGCGTGGGGTTGTCACTCATGCGTCGTCACCATGTCGGGAAGCAAGTCGGGAAGCATGCCCGCGGGCATCGGCAAAATACGATTATACCCGAGCTCCCTGGCCAGCTCCCGCTCCAGGCCGGCGCTGATGTCGGCCATCGCCGGAACCTCGGGCAGCAGCGCCGCCAGCTGCGAGACCTGCAGGCCCGCATGGCCGCAGGGGTTGATGCGCTGAAACGGCTCCATGTCCATGTCCACGTTGAGGCTGAGGCCGTGGAAGGTGCAACCGCGGCGCACCCGCAGCCCCAGCTGGGCGACCTTGGCACCGTTGTCGAGATACACACCGGGTGCATCGGCCCGCGGGCGCGCCGTGACGCCAAGCCCGGCCAGCAGGGCGACGATGGCATTCTCGATGGCGGTGACCAGGGCGCGCACACCCATCCCGCGGCGGCGCAGATCGATCAGCACATAGCCCACCAGCTGGCCGGGGCCGTGATAGGTGACCTGCCCGCCACGATCCACCTGGACGACCGGAATCTGCCCTGGCGCAAGCAGGTGCTCGACCCTGCCCGCCTGCCCCTGGGTGAACACCGGGGGATGTTGCAGCCACCAGAGCTCATCCGGCGTGGTCTCGTCGCGGGCGTCGGTAAACGCCTGCATGGCCCGCCAGCAGCGTTCATAGTCGATCTGCCCCAGTTGGCGCGTGTGCAGCAGCATCCGTTACAGCACCATATGCACGCGACCGGAATCACGCAGCTCCACGTGAATGGCCTGCAGCTGCTCGACGCCGGTGGCGGTGATGGTCACGGTCACCGAGAGATAACGCCCGCCACGGCTCTCACGCACGCTGACCTGGCGCACATCACCGGCGTGCCGGCGCATGACCCCGACCACGTAATCCTCGAAGTCCGCGGCAGCGTCCCCCATCACCCGGATCGGGTAGTCACAGGGAAACTCGATCCGTGGTGGCTCCTGCTCACTCATGCTCCACCTCCGTAGACGAACGCCTGGCGAAAACGACGATAGGCTTTCCAGACCTGGAGAAACACTGGCCCGGGAGCCTGCTCCAGCGTCTGCTCATCCAGCCGGGCCACGGGTACCATCTCCCGGGTGGAGCTGGTAATCCAGATTTCGCTGGCGCCGCGCAACGCGGTCTCGGTGATCGGCGCCTCCGCGCAATCGACACCGGCCACCCGGGCCTGCTCCAGCACCAGATCGCGAGTGATGCCGGCAAGAATCCTGGGGCCCTTGGGGGGGGTCACGAGTTGCCCGTCGACCACCGCGAACAGGTTGCTGGAGGCGCCCTCCCAGACACAGCCATCGCGCACCAGCAGGGCTTCGCGGGCACCCGCCTCCAGGGCGCGCTGGGTCAGCAGCACATTGCCGAGCAGGGACACGCTCTTGATGTCGCAGCGATTCCAGCGGATGTCGTCCAGCAACACGCAGGCAATGCTCTCCGGCGGCTGCTCCGGGGGCTGCGGAATGGCCCGGCTCCAGGCGACGACCGTGGGCTGTGGGTCTTCCGGGAAACGATGATCACGGGAGGGGGCGACACCCCGGGTGACCTGCAGGTAGATCGCCTGGTCACCGCCGCCGTAGTCGCGGATCAGCCGCGCGAACAGCTCAGCCCAACGGGCGCGATCCATGGGTGCGGGAATACGGCACTGGGCCAGGCTGTAGTCGAGGCGGTCCAGGTGTTCATCGAGCCGGAACGGCACCCCGCCAAACACGGGAATGACCTCGTAGACACCATCACCAAACAGAAAGCCGCGATCGAGCACCGGTACACTGGCCTCCTCGATCGGCAGGAAGCGGCCATTCACATAGGCGGTGCCCATGTTCAGCTGAACAAGCCGAGAATGAACAGGGTAATGGCATGCCACAGACGCCGCAGCACACCGCCACGCTCGACCGCTTCGAGCGCCACCAGGGGTGAGCGCAGCAACTCCTCGTCATCCAGAGTGACCACCAGTTCGCCATGGACATCGCCCGCGGCGACGGGAGCCCGCACCACCTGGTCGACATTGATCACGGCGCGGATATCCCGCTGGCGGCCCCGGGGGATGGTGAGGAACAAATCCTGGTCCACGCCCAGGGCCACATCATCCGCGGCGCCACCCCAGACCCGGTGCCGGGTGACTTCACTGCCGGTTGCGTAGGGCCGGTGGCCCTCGAAGTGATTGAAGCCGTAGTTCAGCAATGTCTGGGTGTGGCGCTCACGGGCATCCCAGGATTCGGCATTCATCACCACCGAGATCAGGCGCATATCGCCACGCTGCGCGGAGGCCACCAGACACCAGCCCGCAGAACCGGTACGACCGGTCTTGACACCGTCAACGCCCAGGGAGGGATCGCGCCACAGCAGGCGGTTGCGATTGTGTGTGGTGATGCCGTTATAGGTGTAGCTGCGCTCCGAGTGCAGGGCATAGCTCTGGGGAAAGCGCATCAGGGCCCGGGTCAGCGTTACCATGTCTCTGGCCGAGGTGTACTGATCCCGGTCATCGAGGCCATGCACGTTGCCGAAGCGGGTATTGGTCATGCCGAGAACTTCGGCGTACTGGTTCATCAGATCAACAAAAGCCGCCTCGCTGCCGGCGATATGCTCGGCAATAGCCACGGAGGCATCGTTTCCGGACGACACCAGCAGGCCACGGTGCAGGTCCTCCAGCGCCACCTGCCGCCCGACTTCGATCCACATCAGGGAAGAGCCACTGAACACCGGGTTCTGCGCCCAGGCGTTGCGACTGATGGTCACCATGTCGTCATGGCTGACATTGCCCCGATCCAGCTCCAGCGCCAGGATGTAGGCCGTCATCATCTTGACCAGACTGGCGGGCGCCAGGCGTTCATCCGCGTTGTGCTCGGCGAGGACGCGACCACTGCCGGCATCGACCAGAACGTAGGCGTCCGCGGGAAGGCTGGGTGGGGATGGCACCAACCGAGGCGTCGCCAGGGCGGCACTCCCCAGCCAGACCATGCACAGGCACGCCACCAGGACTCGCTGCAAAACCGCCACCGCACTCGACCTCTTTCGCTTAGTGAACAGCCCGGAAAGGGCCCTGGAACTATTCGGATATGATGTGTGCATCGGCCAGTTGTTCCGCCAGCAGGCGACTGCGCAGCCGCTCCGCCGCGACACGATCCGCCACAGGGCCAATGCGCACCCGGTGAATCCCCGGATTGTCCGCTGCCTCGAGCACCCGTACGGGATAGTCGACCGCGACCTCGAGGCGGCGCTGCAGGTTCTCCGCCAGGACGCGGCTCTGGAACGCCCCAGCCTGCAGATAGTGTGTGCCGACGAGTTGCACCGGGGCGACATTATCCACGTCGACGACCTCGATTTCCACCAGCGCTGTGCCCTTGCGATCGAAACCCAGGCGCACCGCGGCGGCGTAGGAAAGGTCGATGATACGGTCCTGGTGGAACGGGCCTCGATCATTGACGCGGACCACCGCCGTGCGTCCGTTTTCCAGGTTGGTGACGCGCACATAGGCGGGAATTGGCAAGGAGCGGTGCGCGGCGGTCATCGCGTTCATATCGTAGATTTCGCCGTTCGCCGTGGGGCGCCCGTGAAACTTGGTGCCGTACCAGGAGGCCAGACCACGGGACCGATAACCCTGTGCCTGCGCCACCGGCATCACGGTATAGGTACGCCCGAACACGGTGTAGGGGCTGGTATTGCCCGCCCGCGTGACCGGATCACGACGGGGCACCGCATCCTTGATGCGATCCGGATCCAGCGGTACTGCCGGCGGGCCATCCACAGGCTCGGGCAGGCGCCCGGTGGTGGTGGGCCTGGATGCGCAGGCTGCGATCCAGACACAGAGCAGGATCAGCGAAACGACGCGCAGCGCTTTCATCCACGCCGCTCCGCCAGGGCCCGGGACAGCTCGTAAACGGCCATCGCATACAGGCGGGAGTGGTTATAGCGCGTGATCACATAAAAGTTGTGCAGCCCCAGCCAGGCTTCCTGACCGGCCTCGCCCTCGACCGTGAACGGATCCGCGGGCAGGGCCATGTCGACGGCTCCGAGGGGGCGAATGCCATCACCGGCCCATGCGGACAGTGGGCGCTGCGGAGGCCGCAATGGCGGATTGATGCCAGTGGCGTCATGGCCGGGCTGCAGCTCAGCGCGCACCAGCACCGGCTCCCCCGTGCGCCAGCGATGCACCTTGAAATAATTGGCAATACTGCCGATGGCATCGACCACATTGTCGATGATGTCGACCACGCCATCCCCATCGAAATCAACCGCATAGTGACGGTAACTGCCGGGAATGAACTGCCCGTAGCCCATGGCGCCGGCGTAGGAACCCTTGACCTCCAGAGGATCGAAGCCCTGCTCCCGCACCAGTAGCAGGTACTGCTCCAGTTGTCCGCGGAAGAAGGTCGCCCGCGGCGGGTAATCGAAACCCAGTGTGGCCAGTGCATCCAGTACCCGATGGATACCCTTGTTGCGTCCGTAGCGGGTCTCGACACCGAGCACGGCCACGATCACTTCCGCGGGCACACCGAAGGTTTCCTCGGCCCGGGCCAGGGTCCCGGCGTGCTCCTCCCAGAAGACCAGCCCCTGCTCGATGCGCTCTTCGGTAATGAACAGGCGGCGGTACTCGGCCCAGGTCAGGGTGCGCTCCGCGGGCCGTGCAATCAGGTCGAGGATGTTCTGGCGGCGCTCGGCCTGACCCAGCAGCTCCAGCAGCGCCTGACGCTCGAAGCCGTGCTGGCTCACCATCTGGTCGACGAAACTGCGTGCTTCAGGGTGTTCCCGATAGTCCGCCATGG
>JBJHBY010000047.1:0-17416 GCA_050485745.1 Gammaproteobacteria bacterium
GAGCTATGGGCGCCGTTGGGACCGGAACGAGGTCCGTGCACGGGATCCGGTGACGCGTGCACTGCTGGAGCAGTTCGGCCAGCGCGACCGGCTGCGCTTCGATGACAAACTGGAATCCCTGTTTGCCAGCTATGCCCTGCCGTGGCTGCCACTGACGGTGTACGCCAGTCGCACCGACGCCATTCGTCCACCGAAGCTCGATCAGGTTTTTTCCCGCGGCGCATCCCCGAGCAATGTGTGCCTGCCGATCGTGTTTCCGCCGCAGTACCCTGCGCTGCCGCCCCCGCAGGGTAACAGCGGAATTTGCGCTGAGCTTTATCAGCCCGAGCGTGCCCGCACGCGTGAGGTGGGGGTACAGATGGAAGTGTTCGGCCTGCTCTGGCCTGACGATTCAATGCGCCTGCGTGCGAACGGTTTCGCCAACGATGTGTCGCGGGTGCTCGAATCCCTGCGCACGGACCCGGCGCACCCGACTCTGCAGCCGGGGGAGGAGCACTATCGCGGTTATGAAGTGGAGCTCAGCTATGGCGCACGGCAATGGCAGATGGAATTCAGCTACAGCGAGACCGATGCCCGCGAGCAGGGTTTCTGGGTGGAGGGCACGACCCTGCACGGGGGCGAACGCCCACTGCTCAGCGTACCAGGCCCGCTCTATGCTCTCAGCCTGCGCTGGTTCGGTGCCGCGGATTGGGACCTGGGCTGGCGCGTCACCCATCGCCGCGCCTGGACCGGGCTGGTTTTCGAGGGCTCGCAGGAGGTGCCTCAGCGCCAGGGGAACAGCACCGAGCACCAGCTCAGCGCCAGCTGGCGCCCATTCAGGCTCACCACACTGCGCCTGACAGTGGATAACGTCACCAACAGCGAGTACCGCCTGCCCGGCGGGTTTCAGGGCAGTCTCGGCAACCTCAATACGGGCCGCAACATCAAGCTTGGCTGGACCCAGCAATTCAACTTCTGAATGCCGGGGTGGCGCCCGCCGCTGCCGGAGTGTCTTCCTGTGTTGACCCCGGCAGGCCTTCCAGGGTGATCGTCACGCGGCCGGAGCAGGGGTCGCGATGGCGGCGACAGTCGACGTCGAACACGGCCGCGAGAACATCGTCGCGGCAGACCGAATCCACCGGGCCCTGGCGGTGGATGCGCCCCTCCCGCAGCAACACCCAGCGATCCGCGAACTGTGCCGCCAGGTTGATGTCATGCAGCACAGCGATGACGATGCCGCCGGCTCGAGCCGCGGCCTGGATGTGCTGCAGGGCCAGCAACTGCTGGCGCAGATCCATGGCACTGGTGGGCTCGTCCAGCAGCAGCGCGGCCGCCGGACCAAGGCGGTGGGCCGCTTGCCATTGCAGCAGGCAGCGGGCCAGCTGTACGCGCTGCCTTTCGCCACCGGACAGCGTCGGGTACTGGCGCGTGGCCAGCGACCCCAATTCCAGTGCGGCGAGCTGCTGCGTGAGCCATTCGCAATGCCTGCCGCGGTACTCGGGAAAGGGCTCCAGGCCCATCGCCGCGACCTCGGCCACGCTGAACGGGAAGGCCAGCGCCGTATGCTGGGTGAGCAGTGCGCGCTGCCGGGCGAGGCGGGCCACGCCGAGTGCCTGCAGGGGTTGATCGTGCAGGCTGCACTGTCCCTGGCTGGGGGTGTCGAGCCCGGCAAGCAGGTTGAGCAGGCTCGACTTGCCGGCGCCGTTGGGCCCGAGAATGGCGGTGAAACTGCCCGCGGGAAAGTCCACGTCGATATCGGCGAGCAATGTCCGTCCCTGCCGCTGCAGGGTCAGCGCGCGCGCATTCAGCATGATCAGTGAGTCCTTGTCAGTGCGTTTTGTCAGTGGACTGGCGTCAGTGGTTTCTGCCGAGGCGGCTCAGAAGCCAGAGAAAATAGGGTGCGCCGAGCAGGCTGGTGAGGATGCCCACCGGCAGTTCTGCGGGCATGACCAGTGTGCGCGCGAGGCTGTCGGCCGCAAGCAGCAGGCTGGCGCCGGCCAGCGCCGAGGCGGGCAACAGGGCGCGATGCGCCGCCCCCAGGGCCAGACGCATCAAGTGCGGCACCATCAGGCCGATGAAGCCGATCATGCCGGCCATGGCCACGCAGGCGCCGACCGCCAGTGCGCAGGCCACGAGGATACGGCGCTCCAGGCGCGTGGCGTCGACCCCGAGACTGCGCGCCTCCGCCTCGCCCAGCTGCAACAGGTCGAGCTGACGCGCGCTGCGTCCGATCAGCCACACAGCGGGCAGGGCGACGCTGGCGCAGACAGCCACCTGCGGCCACAGGGCATGGCCCAGATTGCCCATCTGCCACAGGGACAGGCTGCGCAGCTGTTGATCATTGGCGAGATAGCTCATCAGGCTGGTACCGGCCATGGCCAATGCGTTGATGGCGATGCCGGCGAGCAGCAGGCCAAGCACACCGGCCTGGCTGCGACGCGCCAGTGCCAGCAGCAGGGTGCTGGCGGCGATGGCGCCACTGAAGGCGGCGATGCTGTTGCCATACAGGCCCAGCCAACTGGTGCGGGGCCCCACCAGCACGATGGCAATGCCCACGGCCAGGGCCGCTCCCCCGGCGATGCCGATCAGGCTGGGGTCGGCCATGGGGTTGCGGAACAGCCCCTGCATGGCGGCGCCGCTGATCGCCAGGGTGGCGCCGACCACCAGTGCCAGCAGCAGTCTTGGCAGGCGAATGGAAAAGAACACCTGGCGTTCCAGTTCATCGTGCATCAGGCCCTGCAGGGACAGCTTGACACCGCCGCTGAGGGTGGCCAGCAGCAGGCAGCCGGCGAGCAACAGGCCGAGCAGCAGCCAGCGCTGGTGGTTGCTGCGAAACAGTGCGGTAGTCAAGGCGACAGCTCCTGCAGGCGTGATTGCAGTTCCAGCGCGGCCTGTAGCGCACGTGGGCCGAAGCCGAGCAGCTTCTGGGCATCCATGACCAACAGCTGGCCGGAGCGTGCCGCCGGCGTCAGGCGCATGCCGGGCAGCGCCCAGAGACCACGCTCACCGCCCAACTGGGCCAGGCCGAGGTCGGTGACAAGAATCAGTTCCGGTGCCATGCGCACCAAGGCCTCCGGGTTGAGTGTCTTGTACCCGCGAAAGCCGGCGGCGTTGGCGCCACCGGCCAACTCGATCATGGCGTGGGCCGAGGTGTCGTACCCGGCGGCCAGGGCAGGCCCGGCATGGGACAGCAGGAACAGCACGCGCGGTGGTCGCGGCGGATGGCCGGTCGCCAGTGCGGCGGCCTGCCGGTCGATCTCAGCCAGCAGGGTTTCAGCGTCGGCCTCCCGCTGCAGCAGGACGCCGAGCTGCCGGATCTTCCCGCGCAATGCCTCGACGCTGGGTTCGACGCTGAGTGGGTGCAGCGGGATGCCGCTGGCGCGCAGCTGCACCAGCACCGAGGGCGGGCCTGCGTGCTCACTGTAGAGGATGCGGTCCGGGCGCAGGCTCTGTACGCCCTCGGTGGCCAGGGCGCGTAAATAGCCGAGCTGCGGCAATCGTGTGGCTTCCAAGGGGTAGTCGGAGGTGACATCCACGCCGACCAGGCGCTCACCCGCCCCCAGTGCGTAGACGATCTCGGTAACGTCACCCCCCAGGCTGATGAGCCGCTCCGCGAGCACCGGTGTCGCCGCCAATAACCAAAGGAGAGCGGCGGATACTGCGCGGCACATCATGCCGATTCCAGCCGGGAGACGATGTCGCGCCAGGCGGGCAGCTCCGCAAACCCGGGCTTGCGCTTGCCGAACAGGCTGAGGATCAGTTCGCCGCTTCGGTCAAACACCTCCACGGCGGTGACGTCTCCGTCCACCGTAGGTTTGCGAGTGACCCAGGTGCTGGCCAACTGCTGCGTGTCCAGGTGCAGGTTGAAACGGGGGTCGAGCACGTTGTACCAGTGTTCGCGTTGTACCAGACGGGATACGTGTCCGCTGTGGATCTGCAGGCAGCCCGGGTTGCCTACGAAGACCATGATCTCGCAGCGGGTGTCACGGGCCATCTCCAGCGCCCGCGTGGCGGCATGGCCCGGCAGTTCGCGCGCGAGATCATCACTGACCAGGCGCAGGGCCTGCAGGCGATCCGCACCAAATCGTTTCAGCAGGGGTACGAAGTCGTGGGTGTCGCGTAGTTGTCGCCACGCCTGCTCCAGCCCAGCGGCATCCAATTCGGCATCGGGACGTGGCTGCACGGGCGTGGGCGCCTCGTCAAACATGGTGGTTGGCGTCTGGTCCACGGCCGTGAAGGTGTCGACAAGCCGGGCGTAGGCCGCGCTGTCGGATGCCCCGGTGAGATAGACCTTGTGCAGGGCCAGGCCCGTGGCATCGAAAAACTGCAGGCTCAAGCGGTCGCCATGTGCGCTGGGTTCGGCCACGGCCAGGCAGTGTCGCCAGTGCCACATAAACAGGCGCAGATCGATATCCTCATTCAGGGCCAGACCGGTTTCCCGGTTGTGCATCTGCGGGCTGCCCATCTGGAAAAAACTCAGGTTGTCGTAACGGCCGTGGCGTTCATGCACCACCGCCTCGTTGCGGGTCAGGGCCATGACTTCACCGAGCCGGTGCAGGCAGCGCAGCAGGGTGCGGGGTTCGGGGTGCAGGCGAATCACGCCGCTGCCCAGGCGGGTTTCCAGCAGGGCGAGTTCGCTCACACCCAGGCGCTGCGCCGCATTGCGGGTGCGCAGGCCGGGCTCCTGTTGCAACAGTTTCTGGTGGCGTTCCCGCAGCGAGTCTTTTTGGCCTGCGGCGGTGGATGTCCGGGAAGAGGGGTTCATGGTCGGGGCTCCCTTGTGGGTGGGGGGCGACCAGGCTGGCTTGAATGGGTCGTCGTTTCGCTCAGCCATGGCCACACCTGGAATCGGGCGGCGGAAAGGCTGGCTGGCGCGTCGTCGGGGTGGGGCCCCGGGCGGTGGCTGGCGGTCCGCGGGTTGTCAGTGCTTCATTTGTTCAGGATGAGTTTTCCGCTGCGGGTCACGCGCAACACATAATCCTCGTTGGCGTGCTCAATAGTCAGGTACCCCCGCGGGCCGAGCAGCTCCGCGCTGGAAACCTTTTCCCGGCCCGGGCCAGCCCGGATGATGAGGACGCTGCGTTGTACCTGGGGTGGGATGGCGGGCCGGGACACGTAGGAGACTCCATTATTTTGGTTAATGATAATTATTCGCACTTGATTGGCATTGTCAACACTCTCCGTGAAAAAGCATGGCGCGCGGCGCAGGTCACTGGCGAAGTGGACGACTCGCCCCCCGGAGCAGGCTTGTGTACACTGGCTGGCCCCCGTCCGGGGGATCATCACCACTGGTTTCAGGAGCCGGATCTTGGGCGCACTGTGGCTCGTTGTCGTCTGTCTGGGTGCGGGCATGCTGACCGCGCGGTTGCGCCACCCCGAGGGCCTGGCCCACGGCCTGAACTGGTGGGTGCTGAACATTGCCCTGCCGGCGCTGGTGCTGGTCAAGGTGGTGCAGCTGGAATGGTCGCCCATGGTGCTGTTCCCGGCTTTGGCGCTGTGGCTGGTGTTCCTGGGCAGCTGCATGCTGATGACGGCCCTGGGCCGCTGGTACGGCTGGAGCCGTGGCCAGACCGGCGCCCTGATGCTCACCGCCGGCCTGGGCAATACCTCCTTCGTTGGCTTCCCCCTGATCGAGAGCCTGCGTGGCAGCGCCGCCCTGGGGCCGGCGGTGATCGCCGATCAGTTGGGTTCCTTTCTGGTGCTCTCCACCGGTGGCCTGATCGTCGCGGCCCTGTATTCCGGGCAGCGGCCGCAGGCATCGGCCCTGGCCCTGCGCATCCTGCGTTTCCCGGCCTTTATTGCGTTGCTCCTGGCCCTTGCCCTGCAGCCTCTGGGGCCATTGCCGGAGATGATGGACGAGGTGCTGTTGCGCCTCGGGCAGACGCTGACCCCCCTGGCCCTGTTTTCGGTGGGCCTGCAACTGCGCCTGCGCGCACCGCGCACCGATGCCGCGGCCATGGTCTGGGGCCTGGGCTGGAAGCTGGTGGCGGCACCGCTGCTGGTGCTGGGCCTGGCGCTCGGCCTGGGCCTCAACGGCGAGATGATCGACATCACCGTACTGCAGGCAGGCATGGCGCCAATGGTCAGCGCCGGCATACTCGCCCAGCAGCACGGCCTCGCCCCGGCCCTGGCCAGCCGCATGGTGGGCATCGGTGTCCTGCTGTCGCTGCTGACGGTGCCACTGTTGAATCAGTTGCTGCTGTTGCGCTGAGCCTGCTCAGTGCCGGTGTTTTTGGCCGTGCATTACACTGACAGCTGCCGCATTCACCGCAAGACCCTGGGGCCATGACGCCATCATTGCTGCTGACCCTGCTGATCCTCGCCACCACCCTCGGCCTGTTCCTGAGCAACCGGCTGCGCCTGGACGTGATCGCCTTGCTGGCATTGCTGGCGCTGTTCCTGGGTGGGGTGATCGATGTGCGCGAGGCGCTGGCCGGCTTCTCGGAGCCGCTGGTATTGATGATCGCGGCATTGTTCGTGGTCGGCGCGGCGCTGTTCCGTACCGGCGTGGCGGATGCCATTGGTCGGCGCGTGGAGCGGCTGGCGGGGGCGGCGCCGGCGCGGCTGGTGGTGGTGATTATGCTGGTCACCGCTCTGCTTTCGGCCTTCCTGAGTTCGACCGGCACGGTGGCGGTGATGCTGCCGGTGGTGCTGTCCATTGCCCGCAGCCGCGGCATCAGCCCCTCGCAGCTGCTGATACCCCTGGCCTTCGGGGCGTTGCTCGGGGGCATGCTCACCCTGATCGGTACGCCCCCCAATATTGTGGTCAGCCAGCAGTTGGCCCAGGCCGGGCTGGAGCCCTTCGGCTTCTTCGCCTTTACCCCTGTGGGCCTGGTATTGCTGGCGGCGGGGGTGGGCTTCATGGCCCTGTTCGGTGGTCGCTGGGTGCCGCAGCGGGTCGATGCGGCGCTGCAGCGGGCAAATGGCTCGGCCGGGCCGGGCTGGCGCGAATTGTTCTCGGAGTACGGGCTGGTCGAGCACCTGTCCCTGCTGCGCGTGCCAGTGGGCAGTGCCATAGCCTCACAGAGCATCACCAGCACGGCGCTGCGCAGTGGCCACGGGGTCACCGTCCTGGCGATGACCAGCCCCACTCCCGCGGGGCCCCACACCCGCAAGGCGGGGCCGGGCAGTATCATCCGGGCGGGGGATGAACTGTACGTTACCGGTGCGCCGCACTGCGTTGCCGAGGTGCTGACGCACTACGGCCTGCAGAAGCTGGAGAGCCCGCGGGAGCTGCCACAACCCATCAGCCTGGTGGATGCGGTGATTCCACCGCGCTCGGATTTTGCCGGTAAAACCCTGCGCGAACTGCGCCTGCACAGCGGCGTGGGGGTGACGGTTCTGGCACACCGACCCGCCGCGGGGGAGAGTGCGCCGCCGGACCTCGACCAGCCACTGCGGGTTGGCGATGTCCTGCTCATGACCGGGGGTGCGAAGTCACTGCATCAGCTGGCCGCGGAGCGCAGTAATCTGGTGTTCCTCGGGCCGTTGCCGGAGCTGCCGGCAGCGGCGGTGGCGCGGGCCCCTCTGGCGCTGCTGATCATGTTCGGCATGCTGGTGGCGATGACCGCGGGCTGGGTGCCGGATGTCATTGCGGTGCTGGCGGCGGCGGTAGCTATGGTACTGGCTGGCTGCCTGAGCATGGAGCAGGCCTATCGCAGCATTAACTGGGAGAGCGTGGTGCTGATCGCCGCGATCCTGCCCATGGCCACCGCCCTGGACAAGACCGGCGGCCTGGCACTGGCGGTGGAGGGGCTGCTCGGCGTGTCGGAGCAACTGGGGCCACTGGCGCTGATGGCTGCGCTGTTCGTGCTGACCTCGGTACTCAGCCAGCTGGTCTCGAACACGGCCACCGCGGTGCTGGTCGCGCCCGTCGCCTTGCAGGCGGCGCAGGCCTCGGGCCTGAACCCCGAGCCCCTGCTGATGACCGTGGCGATTGCCGCCTCGGCGGCCTTCATCACGCCGGTGGCGTCCCCGGTGAACACGCTGGTGCTCAACCCGGGGGGGTATCGTTTTGGCGATTTTTCCCGTGTCGGCGTGCCGATGGCACTGTTGTGCCTGGCGATCACCCTGCTGGTGGTGCCCCGGGTGTTCCCACTTTAGACGTAATTCTCGATCCCCGGGCAGGCACAGAACAGGTTGCGGTCGCCGTAGACGTTGTCGATGCGCCCCACCGGGGGCCAGTACTTGGCGTGGCGCTGCTCCGGTGCGGGGAACGCGGCCAGCTCTCGCGGGTAGGGGTGGCCCCAGTGCTCCGCCACCGCCTCCGCCGCGGTGTGCGGTGCGTTCTTCAGAGGGTTGTCGAGGGCATCCAGGCCACCGGCCTGCACCTGGCGAATCTCCTCCCCGATACGAATCAGCGCGTCGCAGAAACGGTCCAGCTCGGCGCGATCCTCGCTCTCCGTGGGCTCGATCATCAGTGTGCCCGGCACGGGGAAGGACATGGTCGGCGCGTGGAAGCCGTAGTCGATCAGGCGCTTGGCCACGTCCTCCTCGGTGATGCCAGTGGCCTCCTTCAGCGGGCGCAGGTCGATGATGCACTCGTGGGCGACGCGGCCGTTGCGCCCGGTGTACAGCACCGGAAAGTGCGGAGCCAGGCGTCTTGCCACATAGTTGGCGCTGAGGATCGCCACCTCGGTGGCGCGGGTCAGGCCCTCGGCACCCATCATGCGGATGTACATCCAGGAGATCGGCAGGATCAGCGCGCTGCCCCAGGGGGCGGCGGAGATGGTGTCCTCCGCACCGCCCTTGCCGTCGGTGGCGACCACCGGGTGGCCCGGCAGGTAGGGCGTCAGGTGCTCCGCCACCGCGATCGGCCCCATGCCGGGCCCGCCGCCGCCGTGGGGAATGCAGAAAGTCTTGTGCAGGTTGATATGGGAGACGTCCGCGCCGATCTCCCCCAGTGCGGCGATCCCCACCAGCGCGTTGAGGTTGGCGCCATCCACGTACACCTGGCCGCCGGCGTCATGCACCCTGCGGCAGATCTCGACGATGCCCTCCTCGAACACACCGTGGGTGGAGGGGTAGGTCACCATGATCGCCGCCAGCCGCTCGCGGTGCTGGCCGATCTTGCGCCCGAGATCATCGAGGTCGACGTTGCCCTGGTCGTCGCAGTTGACGATCACCACCTGCATGCCCGCCATCACCGCGCTGGCCGGATTGGTGCCGTGGGCGGAGCCAGGAATCAGGCACACATCGCGATGACCCTGGCCCCTGGCCTGATGGTAGCGCTTGATCGCGATCAGCCCTGCGTACTCCCCCTGGCTGCCGGCGTTGGGCTGCAGGGAGGCGGCGTGATAGCCGGTGGTGGCCACCAGCATCTGTTCCAGCTCCCCGAACAGCTGCCGGTAGCCAGCGGTCTGGCTGGCCGGGGCGAAAGGGTGGATGCGCGCGAAGGCGGGCCAGCTGATCGGCATCATTTCCGCAGTGGCATTGAGCTTCATGGTGCAGGAGCCCAGCGCGATCATCGACTGGTTCAGGGCGATATCCCGGCTCGCCAGGCGCTGCAGGTAGCGCAGCATCGCGGTCTCGGAGTGATAGCGGTTGAAAATCGGGTGCTGCAGGAAGGGCTCCCGGCGCGCCAGTGCGATGCCGAAACCCGGTATTTCATCCAGGCCCGCATCGAGTGCGGCAACGGCAGGTGCAGCGCCCGTACCGGCAAACACATCGAGCAGGGCCTGCACGTCGTCGCTGGTCGTGGTCTCGTCCAGGCTGATGCCGATGTGGCCATTGGCAAAGCCGCGCAGGTTGTAGCCGGCGGCCTCGGCGGCGGCCAGCAGTTCACGCTGCCGCGCCGTGCCGTCCGGGCTTGTATTGTCCAGAGTCAGGGGGTCCAGGGTCAGGGTATCGAAGAAACGGGCATTGCAGCGCGTGTAGCCGAGTTGCGTCAGGCCGGCGTCGAGGATGCGCGCCAGGCGGTGCACCCGCGCGGCGATGCGGCTCAGCCCCTCCGGGCCGTGGTACATCGCGTAGAACGCGGCGCACAGGGCCAGCAGGGCCTGGGAAGTGCAAATGTTGCTGGTGGCTTTCTCTCTGCGGATGTGTTGCTCGCGGGTTTGCATCGCCATACGCAGGGCGGTGTCGCCATGGCGGTCGACGGAAACACCGATAATGCGTCCCGGCACCGAGCGCTTGAAGGCGTCCCGGGTGGCGAGAAAGGCCGCGTGGGGGCCGCCGCCGCCCATCGGCACGCCGAAGCGCTGGCTGGAGCCGACCACCACATCGGCACCAAGGCTGCCCGGGGGCGTCAGCAGGACCAGACTGAGCAGGTCCGCGGCCACCACCGCCAGGGCCTTGCCGGCATGGGCCTGTGCAACCAGGGCGCCGAGGTCCGGGATGTCGCCATCGCTGCCGGGATACTGCAGCAGCACGCCGAATACATCCGCATCCGCCAGCTCACGCGCCGGATCGCCAACCACGATGTCGAAACCCATGTGCTCGGCGCGGGTACGCACCACGGCAATGGTCTGCGGGTGGCAGTTGGCATCGACGAAGAAGCGCAGCGAGCGGCTGTCGCGGTTGACCCGCTTCACCAGGGTCATCGCCTCGGCAGCCGCGGTGCCCTCGTCCAGCAGGGAGGCATTGGCCAGTTCCATGGCGGTCAGATCCATCACCATCTGCTGGAAATTGAGCAGCCCCTCCAGGCGACCCTGGGAGACCTCCGGTTGATACGGGGTATACGCCGTGTACCAGGCCGGGTTTTCCAGCACATTGCGCAGGATCACCGGTGGCGTGAAGGTGTCGTGGTAGCCCATGCCGATGCAGGCACGCAGAACCTGGTTGCCTGCGGCGATCGTCTGCAGCCGGGTCAGCGCCTGCTCCTCGCTCATCGGGCCGGGCAGGGGCATGGGCTGGCGGCGACGGATGCCCGCGGGCACAGTATCGTCGATCAGCGCCGCCAGGGAGCCCGCTCCCACCTCCGCCAGCATCCCCTCGATATCCGTCTCCCCGGGGCCGATATGGCGGCGGATGAAACCGTCGCTGCGCTCCAGCTGGTCAATGGATTGGCCGGTGAGTGCCGGGGCAATGTCGGTAAAGCCGCTCATGGATGGGGTCCGTGCTGAAGTGTGCGTGCGGGGGCTGGCCGGGGTCGCCGTGCGCGGTTCTCAGTCGGCGCCGGCAGCCGCGTATTTAAGCACGATTTGCAGTCCGGCGGGCCCGTCTGCCGATGTCCCGGCCAGGGCCTGCAGTTGCCGCTGCACCCAGGGGCGGCGCGAGGCGAGGCCGTCGGCCCAGCGGATCGGCTCCGGCAGACGATAGCGCCGGCATTGATTGAGCACCTGGTCGATCGCGGTGTGCAAGCTGATGCGGTGGCCGATGGACACGTACAGCGGATGAACACCACTGCGGCTGCGCAATACAGCGCCGATGATCTCCCCGTCGCCCCCACCGCCGGTATCGCGCAGGGGTACCCAGCTGCCCCGCGCCTCAGCCACCGGGCCGTGCTGGCCACACAGGCGGCTTTTGCCAACACCGATGGCAGGCAGTCCGGTGAGCAGACCGAGGTGGCAGGCGACGCCAAGGCGGCGCGGATGGGCCAGGCCCTGGCCGTCGCAGAGCAGCAGGTCCGGCGCTTGCTGCAGTTGGTCCAGGGCGGCAAGGATGGCAGGACACTCGCGAAAGGAGAGCAGCCCGGGAATATAGGGGAAGCGCGTGGGCTGGCGCACCAGTGCGACATCGACCAGCCGCCCATGCTGTGTGTCCAGCACCGCCACGGCAGCCCGCGTCACCCGGCCTCCGTCCTCGAAACCCACGTCCACCCCGGCGATGTGCTGGATCCGGCCCAGGCGATCACGCCGCTCAACCTGCGCCGCCAGCTCCCGCTGCAGGGTGATGGCCTCGGCGGGGCTCAGGTTCCATGGATGCTGCAGCGGCATGGGCGGGACGGGTTGGCTGGAGGTGGTCGGGCCATTGCAGCATGGCGGGTGCGGAGGGGCAAGGGTGGCAGGGGGGAAGGCGCGAGATGCGAGATGCGAAGCGCGAAACGCAAGACGCAAGACGCAAGACGCAAGACGCGAGACGCAAGACGCGAGACGCGAGACGCAGAATGGAAGTCGGAAGTCGGAAGTCGGAAGTCGGAAAGACAAGAGGTCAAGAGTAAAAGCAAAGGCAAGGGCAAGGGCAAAGGCAAAGGCAAAGGCAAGAGTCGGGGGGCTACACTGTAGTGAATTTCGGCAACAAGGGGTATGCCATGTCGGATCATGCTGAGTGCGATGGCGAGGCCGTCGGTCCCTGGCGGCGGCTGTCCAGCCGCGTGGCCTATGAAAACCCCTGGATCCGCGTGCGGCACGACGAGGTAGTGACCCCCGCCGGCAGCCCGGGCATCTACGGCGTGGTGGAGTTCCGGCATCGCGCCATCGGCGTGATTCCGCTCGATGCGGAAGGCCATACCTGGCTGGTACGGCAGTTCCGCTACACCCTGGGTGAACCGAGTTGGGAAATCCCCATGGGCGGCGGCAAGCCCGGGGAGGACCCGCAGGACTGTGCCCGGCGCGAACTCGAGGAAGAAACCGGCCTGTGCGCAGGAGCGTGGCGTGAGCTGATGCGCCTGCATACCTCCAATTCCATTACCGACGAGAGCGCCGTGGTGTTCGTGGCGCGGGATCTCTCACCCGGCGCGATGAATCTGGAAGACAGCGAGGCGGACCTCGAAGTGCTGCGTCTGCCATTGGCGGAGGCCGTGGACTGGGTTCGGCAGGGTCGCATTACCGATGCCGTTTCCTGCGCTGGCCTGTTACGTCTTTGGCTTGAGGTGGAGTGAGCGGTCATGGGGAGGCGGAGACTGGAGACGCAAGACGCGTAGGCTGGGTTAGCCGCGACGCGGCGTAACCAGCGTTCTCACCGCCATCTCATCTCGTACCGACGCTGCTCCGGAGTGCCTATGGAAAGCTTCGTGAGCGGCTCCCGGGAGCGGCCTGGCACGGGTGGTGACGCTGGGTTACGCGGCTGCGCCGCTAACCCAGCCTACGACAGGGGCTCGTAGTCGATGGCGGTGATCGCCCAGTACTGTTCTCCCGCCGGGGTATGCACCACTACCTCGTCATCCAGGCGCCGGCCCAGCAGGGCGCGGGCCATCGGCGAGTCCATGCTCAGCTTGCCCGCCGCCAGGTCGAACTCGTCCGGGCCGACGATGCGGTAGCGATGCTCCTGGCCGTCCTCGTCCTCCACCGTTACCCAGGCGCCGAAGTACACCTTGTCGCGCTCCGCCGGCGCGCGCTCCACCACCTGCAGCACATCGATACGGCGACTCAGGAAGCGCACCCGGCTGTCGATCTCGCGCAGGCGGCGCTTGCCGTAGATGTAGTCACCGTTCTCGGAGCGGTCGCCGTTTTTTGCCGCCTCGTGTACTACGGCGGTCACCTGTGGCCGCTCGACTTTCCACAGCTGGTGCAATTCCGCGCGCAAAGCGGCCATACCCTCCGGCGTGATATAGCGGGAGCCCTGGCGGCGGGGCGGTCGGTAGCGGCTCATGCTTCGGTTCCGGTGATGGTTGTGCGTCGGTCTGCGCGCCCGGCTGCGTTGCCAGCGCGATGGCAACCCGGCATCATGGGCGCAGCTTCGACCTCGGCCCTGGCAAACTTTGCAGGGTTGGGCGCGAGACTGTATCGGGATCATGGGGGTTCGGGCAATGGGGCGTGCGAGGTGTCTGCCGGTGATGTGGCCAGTGCTGTGTGCGGGCCTGCTGCTGGCCGTGCTGACGGGCACGACCGTTGCGCTGGAGCTGGACGTGGAGCCGCAGCAGGGCGCACTGGTGACGGGTCGCGTGGCGCCGGGTGCCGCCGTGTACCTGCGGGGTCAGCGCCTGCGGGTCACGGATGACGGCCACTTTGTGCTGGGTTTTGAGCGCGATGCGCCGCCCCGGCTGACCCTCGAGGTGCGCGAGCCGTCCGGTGAGCGGCGGCAGCACACCCTGGCGGTGTTGCAGCGCGACTACGATATCCAGCGTATCGAGGGTGTGCCCCAGCGTACCGTGACACCGCCAGCGGAGGACCTGGCCCGTATTCGCGAGGAGGCGGCCCGGGTGCGCCAGGCGCGGGACACCGACAGCGACCTGCCGCATTTCCTGCAGGGTTTCCAGTGGCCGCTCAGTGGCCGTATGACCAGTGTCTACGGCAGCCAGCGCATCTATAATGGCGAGCCGCGCAACCCGCACTTCGGAGTCGACATCGCCGCGCCCACCGGCACGCCGATCCAGGCGCCGGCGGACGGCGTGGTGACCCTGGCGGAGCCGGACCTGTACTTCTCCGGTGGCACGATCATTATCGACCACGGCTATGGTGTGTCGTCCACCTACCTGCACCTCAACCGTCTGTTGGTGGAGGAGGGTGATGCGGTGACTGCAGGTTCGGTGATCGGCGAGGTGGGCATGACCGGCCGCGCCACCGGCCCGCACCTGTGCTGGCGCATCAACTGGTATCAGGCGCGCCTCGACCCGAAACTGATCGCGGGGCCGATGCCGGCATCGCGCTGACGCCACTGGCCACTGGCGACTGGCTGATGGTTAATGAACAGAGCCCGGGCCAGGACCGGGCGAAAACAAAACACAGAGAGCAATCGATTGGACAAGAAGCTGCTTGAAATCCTGGTGTGCCCGGTGACCAAGGCCCCGGTCGAATACGACGAGGCGCGGCAGGAGCTGTTGTGCCGTGCCAGTGGCCTGGCCTACCCGGTGCGCGACGGCATTCCGGTGATGCTGGAGAGTGAGGCGCGGACCCTGAGCCAGGAAGAGCGCGACGCCCTGCGCTGAGCGCGCCGGACCCCGGGCAGCCGTGGCCGGCCCCGGGTGGCATTCGCTATACTCGCACCCCTGTTTATACCGCGCGCCCGGCGACCCCCGGCGCGCGGTCTTGTTGTGGCGGGGCGGACCCCGTCCTGACGCCGCCTTTCTCACATCGGGACACATCGCACCATGAGTAGCCGCATGACCAGCGCAGAACTTCGCGAGGCCTTCCTCGACTACTTCGCCCGCCAGGGCCATACCCGGGTGGCCAGCAGTTCGCT
This sequence comes from Gammaproteobacteria bacterium, assembly GCA_050485745.1. Lineage (GTDB taxonomy): Bacteria > Pseudomonadota > Gammaproteobacteria > Pseudomonadales > CAMLJR01 > JBJHBY01. The sequence continues at coordinate 14,980 of JBJHBY010000047.1, forward strand.
GGTGCCGGCGGACGACCCCACGCTGCTGTTCACCAATGCCGGGATGGTGCAGTTCAAGGACGTGTTCCTCGGCCGCGAGCGCCGCGACTACAGCCGCGCGGCCAGCTCCCAGCGCTGCGTGCGTGCCGGCGGCAAGCACAATGACCTGGAGAACGTCGGCTACACCGCACGCCACCACACCTTTTTCGAGATGCTGGGCAACTTCAGCTTCGGCGACTACTTCAAGCGTGAGGCCATCCAGTACGCCTGGGAGTTCCTGACCTCGCAGGACTGGCTCGGCATCCCGGCCGAAAAACTCTGGGTGACCGTCTACGCCAGCGACGACGAGGCCTATGGCTACTGGCGCGACGACATTGGCGTGCCGGTGGAGCGCATCGTGCGGATCGGCGACAACAAGGGTGCGCCCTACGCCTCGGACAACTTCTGGTCGATGGGTGATACCGGCCCCTGCGGCCCCTGTACCGAGATCTTCTACGATCACGGCCCCGGGGTGGCGGGTGGCCCCCCCGGCTCGCCGGATGAAGACGGCGACCGCTACATCGAAATCTGGAACTGCGTGTTCATGCAGTTCAACCGCACTGCCGAGGGTGAGATGCTGCCCCTGCCCGCGCCCTCGGTGGATACGGGCATGGGCCTGGAGCGCATCGCCGCGGTGATGCAGGGCGTGCACAGCAACTACGAGATCGACCTGTTCCAGGCGCTGATCGCCGCCGCCGCCCGGGAGACGGGCTGCGAGAACCGCGACAACCCCTCCCTCAAGGTGCTGGCGGACCATATTCGCGCCTGCGCCTTCCTGATGACCGACGGTGTCATCCCCGGCAACGAGGGGCGTGGCTATGTGCTGCGCCGCATCATTCGTCGTGCCATCCGTCACGGCTACAAGCTGGGAGCGCGCAACGCCTTCTTCCACCGCATGGTGCCGGATCTGGTGGCGCAGATGGGCGCCGCCTACCCGGAGCTGGAGCAGGCCGCATCACGCGTTGCCGCGACCCTGCGCCAGGAGGAAGAACGTTTCTTCGAGACCATCGACAATGGTATGGACATCCTCGAGGGTGCCCTGGCCGCTCTGGCGCAGGGCGCGCAGCTCGATGGCGAGACTGCTTTCAAGTTGCATGACACCTACGGCTTTCCCCTCGACCTGACGGCGGATGTCTGCCGCGAGCGTGGTGTGAGCGTCGACGAGGCCGGGTTCGACGCGGCCATGGCGCGGCAGCGCGAGCAGGCGCGTGCGGCGGGCAAGTTCCGCATGGACGCCGCGCTGGAATACAGCGGCGCCAGCACCGCCTTCGAGGGCTATGAGCACCTCGAGGTGGCCGCGGCCCGGGTACTGGCCCTGTACGTCGATGGCACGGCGGTGGAGGTGCTGCAGGCGGGGCAGGCCGGTGTCGTGGTGCTGGATCGCACCCCGTTCTACGCCGAATCCGGTGGTCAGGTGGGGGACAGCGGCGAACTGGTCGCCGGTGATGTCTGCACCACCCTGTTCGCGGTGCAGGATACGCGCAAGATCCAGGCCGACGTCTTCGGCCATCACGGCGAGTTGCGTGCCGGCTCCCTGGCGGTGGGTGATAGCGTCACCGCCCGGGTCGACGCCCTGCGCCGCCAGCGCACCATGCGCAACCACTCGGTCACCCACATCATGCACAAGGCCCTGCGCGAGGTGCTCGGCGAGCACGTGCAGCAGAAGGGCTCCCTGGTGGATGCGGACAAGACCCGCTTCGACTTCGCCCACGGCGCGCCCCTGAGCCGTGACGAGATTACCCGCATTGAGATCATCGTCAACCGGGAGATCCTGGCCAACACCTCGACCCTGGCGCGGGTGCTGCCGCTGGCGGAAGCGCAGAAGACCGGCGCGCTGATGTTGTTTGGCGAGAAATACGGCGACGAGGTGCGGGTGCTGGATATCGGCAGCTCCCGCGAGCTGTGCGGCGGCACCCACGTGGCGCGCACCGGTGATATCGGCCTGTTCCGCATCGTCAGCGAGGGTGGTGTGGCTGCGGGCGTGCGCCGGGTCGAGGCGGTCACCGGTGAGGTGGCCCTGGCGCTGGCCCAGCGCCAGGATGAAGCCCTGCAGGCGATTGCCGCTCAGCTCAAGGCACCCGTGGAGGATGCGCCGAAACGCCTGGTTCAGGTGCTGGACAACCTGCGCGGCCTGGAGAAGGAAGTGGCGCGGCTCAAAGCCAAGCTCGCCAGTAGCGCCGGCGGCGACCTCGCCAGCCAGGCCCGGGACGTGGATGGCGTCAAGGTGCTGGCTGCGGAGGTGCCCGGTGCGGATGCCAAGGCCCTGCGCGATACCGTGGACCAGCTCAAGAACAAACTCGGCTCCGCCGTCGTCCTGCTCGCCGCCGTGGAGGGCGACAAGGTGATACTGACCGCCGGTGTCACCGCGGACCTCACCAGCCGCCTCAAGGCCGGCGACCTGATGCGCGAGGTTGCCACG